>NZ_JBVJGZ010000016.1:0-198242 GCF_055587025.1 Streptomyces sp. NPDC048600
AACATGACTGACCCCCCCCGAGACACCATCACCGCCCCCCCCCCAACAACCCCCCCCGAGCCCCCCCCAAAAACCACCACCCCCCCCCCCCCCCCCCCCCCCCGGTGCGCGGGGGCGCCGGTCACGCCGGCGCCCCCGGTCAGGCCTGCTGTCCGAACAGCTCCCGCAGCACGTCCTCCATCGTCACCAGCCCGGCCAGCCGGCCGTCGTCGCCGAGGGCGGCGGCCAGATGCGTCCGGCTGCCGCGCATCGCGGTGAGGACGTCGTCCAGCGGGGTGGTCTCCTTCACCCGGGCGATGGGCCGCATGTCGCGCAGCCGGAAGGCGACGTCCCGGGGCGAGGCGTCCAGCGCGTCCTTCACATGCAGATAGCCCGCGATGCGACGGCTCTCGTCCACGACCGGGAACCGGGAGTACCCGGACTCGGCCGACAGCCGCTCCAGCTCCTCCGGGGTGACCCCCACATGCGCGTAGACGACTCGCTCCAGCGGCACGACGACGTCCCGCACCGGCCTGCGGCCCAGTTCGAGGGCGTCGTTCAGCCGCTCGCGGGCGCGGGCGTCGATCAGCCCGGCCTCACCGGAGTCGTGCACCAGCCGGGCCAGCTCGGAGTCCGAGAAGGTCGCGGTCACCTCGTCCTTGGTCTCGATCCGCATCAGCTTCAGCAGCGCGTTGGCGAACGCATTGATCGCGAAGATCACCGGCCGCAGCGCGCGGGCCAGCGTCACCAGGGGCGGACCGAGCGCCAGTGCGCTGCGCACCGGCTCGGCGAGCGCGATGTTCTTCGGCACCATCTCGCCCAGCAGCATGTGCAGATACGTCGCCAGGGTCAGCGCGATCACGAACGACACCGCGTGACCGGCGCCGGACGGCACGCCCAGCCCGTGGAACACCGGCTCCAGCAGATGCGCGATCGCCGGTTCGGCCACCACACCGAGCACCAGGGTGCACAGCGTGATGCCGAGCTGCGCGGCCGCCATCAGCGCGGACACATGCTCCAGCCCCCACAGCACACTGCGGGCGCGCCGGTCGCCGTTCTCCGCGTGCGGCTCGATCTGGGAGCGGCGTACGGAGATCAGCGCGAACTCGGCGCCGACGAAGAAGGCGTTGACGACCAGTGTCGCCAGACCGATCAACAGCTGTACCGCGACCATCACCGGCCCCCTTCCTCGTTCTCGACGGCGTCGTCCAGCGGAGCGTGCAGCAGCACCCGGGCGGCTCTGCGGCCGCTCGCGTCGACCACGTCGAGACGCCAGCCGCCCACCACCACGCTGTCGCCCTCGGCCGGGATACGGCCCAGTTCGGTGGCGACGAGGCCGGCCAGGGTCTCGTACGGCCCGTCGGGCGGACGCAGGCCGACCCGTGCGAGCTGGTCGATCCGGGCGGCGCCGTCGGCGGAGTACAGGGCCTGTCCGTCCTCGTCGGTGCCCGCCGGGGCGAGGTCGGGGGTCTCGTGCGGGTCGTGCTCGTCGCGGACCTCGCCGACGACCTCCTCGACGATGTCCTCCAGGGTGGCGACACCCGCGGTGCCGCCGTACTCGTCGATGACGACCGCCATGGTCCGCTTGCCGGACAGCCGGTCCAGCAGCCGGTCGACCGTGAGGGACTCCGGCACCAGCAGCGGCTCGCGCATCAGCTCGGCGACCCGGACCCGGCCACGCCGCTCGGCGGGCACGGCCAGGACGTCCTTGATATGCGCGGTGCCCACCACCGAGTCGAGGTTGCCGCGGTAGACCGGGAAGCGGGACAGGCCCGTCGCCCGCGTGGCGTTCGCGACGTCCTCGCAGGTGGCCTGCACTTCCAGGGCCACGACCTGCACCCGCGGCGTCATCACGTTCTCCGCGGTCAGGTCGGCCAGGTTCAGGGTCCGCACGAACAGCTCGGCCGTGTCCGCCTCCAGCGCGCCCTCGCGGGCGGAGTGCCGGGCGAGCGCGGCCAGTTCCTGCGGTCCGCGCGCGGAGGCCAGCTCCTCGGCGGGTTCCAGACCGAACCGGCGGACCACCCGGTTCGCCGTGTTGTTCAGATGCGCGATGAAGGGCCGGAACGCGGAGCTGAACAGCCGCTGGGCGTTGCCCACCCGCTTGGCCACGGCCAGCGGCGAGGAGATCGCCCAGTTCTTGGGCACCAGCTCGCCCACGACCATCAGGAACACCGTCGACAGGGCCGTGCCCAGCACCAGTGCCAGGGACGACGCGGTCGACTCGGAGATGCCGAGGGACTCCAGCGGGCCGGCGATGAGCCGGGAGATGGAGGGCTCGGCGAGCATGCCGACCACCAGGTTGGTGACGGTGATGCCGAGCTGGGCGCCGGAGAGCTGGAACGTGAGGTTCCGGACGGCTTTGAGGGCGCCGGCCGCGCCGCGCTCGCCGCGCTCGGCGGCCTGCTCCAGGTCGCCGCGTTCCACCGTCGTGAGGGAGAACTCGGCCGCGACGAAGGCGCCACAGGCGAGCGAGAGCAGGATCGCCACCAGCAGGAGGAGCACTTCGGTCATCGGGTCACCTCCGTCCCATGATCGGACAGGGTGGCGGGTAGTGCGCGATGTCGGCTACTGGGAGGCTCGCCCATGGACGGACGCTCACACCTTTCATTGGAGGACGGGATGCGATCCCCCAATGGTAAAGGATCGGCAAAGCATGTTGGTCGGCCGGGGCCGGTCCGATGGAGCTCCGACGCCGCGGAGATCCGTCAGGAGGGTCCCAGGGGCTTCACCCAGCGCCGCCACTGCTCCTGGGGCGTGTACCCCGCCGCCTGCCAGGCATGGTGCGCCTGTTCGTTGCGGGTCAGCACCATCGCGTCGCCGCGCCGCCCGCCCAGCCGTGCGAACCGCTCCTCGGCGGCCGTGAGCAGGGCCGAGCCGATCCCGCGGCGACGGCGCTCCGGGTGCACCGCGAGCCGGTAGAGATGGCAGCGCCAGCCGTCGAAACCGGCGATCACCGTGCCCACCAGCTCGCCGTCCAGCTCGGCCAGCAGCAGTGCCTCCGGGTCGCGCTCCACCAGCCGCTCCACCCCGGTCCGGTCGTCGCTGATGCTGGTCCCCTCGGCGGCCGTCTTCCAGAAGGCGAGGACGGCGTCCAGGTCGTCGGGCGTCGCGGCCCGTATCCGCAGGTCGGTCATGCGGTGATCACATCACGCGTGGCCGGGCCGGACCGCGGATTCCACCATGCGGGACGAGCGGGCCCGCCCGATGCCGACTGCCGGCACCCAACGGCGGGGAGCCTCGGCCTCCGGGGCTCACTCGTGCGCGATGGCCTCCAGCACGTTCATCCGCGACGCCCGCGCGGCGGGCAGCAGCGCGGCCACCACGCCGACGACCGCCGAGCCGATCACCACCGCCACTATCGTGCTCCACGGGATCGCCAGGGCGGTCATGCCCTGAAGGGCCAGCACCTGCTGCATCGAGACGCCCCACACCAGTCCCAGGGCGAGTCCCAGCAGCGCGCCGAACACGGCGATGACCACGGACTCCAGCCGGATCATCCGCCGCAACTGGCGCCGCCCCAGCCCGATCGCCCGCAGGAGCCCGATCTCCCGGGTGCGCTCCACGACCGACAGGGCGAGCGTGTTGACCACGCCGAGCACCGCGATGACGATCGCCAGCCCCAGCAGCGCGTACACGAGGTACAGGAGCACCGCGATCTGATCGTGGATCAGCTGCTTGTAGTCCGCGAGGTCGCGCACCTGGACCTGCGGGTACGGGTCCAGCGTCCGCTCCAGGTTCGCGCGCAGGGCGTCGGCGTCGGTGCCGGCCGCGGCGTTGACGTAGACCACGGAGTCCTGGCCGCCCGGCGCGTACCGCTCCAGGGTGGACAGCGAGAAGTAGATCCCGCCCTGGTTGCCGAAGCCGTCCGCGGACTCCTGGTCGGTCAGCGCGCCCACGGTCAGTTCGGCGGTCCGCCCGCTGCGGAACTCCACGGGGACGGTGTCGCCCAGGCGGACGCCGTGCTCGCGCGCGAAGTCGACGTCCATGCCCAGGCGCCCGTCGGCCAGCGCGGCCGCCGTGTCGCCCTGCGCGTAGGTGATGTTGGCGACCTCGTCGAGCTGCGGGTCGTAGCCGACCGCGGTGGTCTCGACGCGGTCGTCGTCGGGGAGCCGTACCGCGATCGGGGTGAACCGCGAGCGCACCACCTGGCCGACGCCCTCGGTGTCGCGGATGCTGTCGGTCACCTCGGCCGGGAACGGCACGAAGTTGGCGTTCTGTACGACGAAGTCCGCGCCCAGCGTCTTGTCGATCTGCTCGTCGAAGGACCGCGTCATCGAGGCGCTCGCCACGGACATGCCGCCCACCAGCGCGAGGCCCACCATCAGGGCCGCCGCCGTGGCGCCCGTACGGCGGGGGTTGCGCAGGGCGTTGCGCTGGCTCATCCGGCCGACCGAGCCGAACAGCGCCGGGAAGCCCGCGCCGAGCACCCGGATCACCGGACGCACCAGCAGCGGGCCCGCGATCACGGTGGCCACCAGCGTCAGCACCACACCGAGGCCCAGCAGGGACGCCGCCGACGAGGTCTCGGACGCCGTCGCACAGCCCACCAGCGCCGCCGCACCGGCCGCCCCGACGACCACACCGACCACCGCTCGGACCCGCATGGGCCTGCCCACGCCGGCGATCTCCGCGTCCGCGAGGGCGGCCATCGGGGACACCTGGGCCGCCCGGCGGGCCGGGAGGTAGGCCGCGACGAAGGTGACGCCCACCCCGACGACGTACGCCGAGACCGGTGTCACCCAGCCGACCACCATCTCGGTGGCCTTGATGTTCATGCCGAGCAGGCCCATCAGCTCGATCAGCCCGGCCGCCAGGCCGATACCGGCGGCGAGGCCCAGGGTGGAGCCGAACAGGCCGAGCAGCAGCGCCTCGGTGAGCACCGAACGACGCACCTGACGCCGGTCTGCGCCCAGGGCGCGCAGCAGTCCGAGCTCGCGCGTGCGCTGCGCGATCAGCATCGAGAAGGTGTTGACGATCAGGAAGACGCCGACCAGCACGGCGACCCCGGCGAAGCCGAGCATCACGTACTTGATGACGTCCAGGAAGCCGCCGAGCTGTTCCACGTCCGACTCGGCCTGCTCGTCGGCGGTGCGCAGCGTGTAGGCGCCGCTGTCGCCGAGCGCGGCCGCCACCCGCCGCTTCAGCTCGGCGTCGCTCACCCCGTCCGCCGCGTCGACGTTGATGCTGGTCGCGGCCTTCGGGTCGCCGAGCAGCTCGGCCTGCGCGGCCGGCGGGTCCAGGAAGAGCAGGGAGGCGCCGGGGTTGGTGGTGGTGAAGGTGACGATCCCGACGACCTTCACGTCGAAGGACCCGGGCGCGGCGATCACCTTGAGCGTGTCGCCGATGCCGAGGTCCTTGCGGTCGGCGGTCTCGGAGTCCAGCAGCGCCTCGGCGGGGCCCTGCGGCGCGCGGCCCGAGGTGAGTTCGACGGGGCTGCGCTTCGTGGGGTTCCAGCCGGTGCCGATGGTGGGGGCGCCGGTGGTCGGGCCGACCGAGTCGTTGTTCTCGTCGACGACGGTGATGCCCGCGACGTCCACGTCCACGCGCGCCTCGGCGACGCCGCTGACCTGAGCGATCCGGTCGGCGAGCGCGGCCGGGAGGGTCGGGGTGAAGCCCGTGGGCACGGCCTCGTCGAGCGTCTCGGCCGGACTGACCGTCACATCGGCGGCCGTGGAGGCGAACAGCCGGTCGAAGGTGCGGCTGACCGTGTCGGAGAAGATCAGGCTGCCCGCGACGAACGCGACGGACAGCACGACGGCCAGCGCGGACAGCAGCAGCCGTCCCTTGTGGGCCAGGAAGCTGCGGAGGGTCGCCTTGAGCACAGGTCTCAGGCCTCCTCGGCGGCGCGCCCGCCGTCATCGGCGGGTGAGCCGGGACCGCCGGAGCCGTCAGCCGGACCGCCGGAGCCGTCCGCAAGACCGTCGGAACCGTCGCCGGACGTGGCAGCCGCGGTCGCCGTGCCCGGAGCGCTCTCCGCCTGCCCGCGGACCACGTCGAAGCGCTTCATCCGTTCCAGCACCGCGTCCGCGCTGGGCCGCTCGATCTCGTCCACGATCCGGCCGTCCGCGAGGAACAGGACCAGGTCCGAGTGGGCCGCGGCGCCCGGGTCGTGGGTCACCATCACCACGGTCTGCCCGAGCGTGTCGACCGCCTCCCGCAGAAAGCCCAGCACCTCCAGACCCGCGCGGGAGTCGAGGTTGCCCGTGGGCTCGTCGGCGAAGATCAGTTCGGGCCGGGAGGCCAGCGCCCGGGCGCACGCCACGCGCTGCTGCTGGCCGCCCGACAACTGCGTGGGCCGGTGCTTCAGCCGGGCGCGCAGCCCGAGGGTGTCGATCACCTGGTCCAGCCACTCCGGGTCCGGCTTCTGCCCGGCGATGTCCATCGGAAGGGTGATGTTCTCCAGCGCGTTCAGCGTGGGGATCAGGTTGAACGACTGGAACATGAAGCCGATCCGGTCCCGGCGCAGCCGGGTCAGCTCACGGTCCCGCAGCCCGGTGATCTCGGTGTCGCCGAGCCAGACTTGTCCGGCCGAGACGGCGTCCAGCCCCGCCAGACAGTGCATCAGCGTGGACTTCCCCGAGCCGGACGGGCCCATGACCGCGGTGAACCGGCCGCGGGCGATGTCCACGTCCACCGAGTCCAGCGCGAGCACGGCCGTCTCTCCCGAGCCGTACGCCTTGGTGAGAGCGCGGGCGCGCGCGGCGACGGAGTCGGCCCCCGCACGGCCCGGGGCGTGCTCCGCAGCAGATGTGGACAAGGCCGCCTCCTCGGAAGTGGACATAGGGCACTCCCTTGTCGAGGCGAGCCTAGTGTGAGCCGGGGCACACCGGGTATCCCTCTCGGGTCCAGGCCGTCCCTCCCTCCCAGGTACGGGATCGCCAGGACATGTGTAAGGGGCACCGGTCGCTGGTTCGTATCAGGGCCTCCGCCGCGCCGCGGCCCCGTCGTGCCCCTGCCGCGGACCCGCCGTGCGCCCCGCCGCGCACCCTGCGCCCCGAAGGCGCCCCTTGCCCGCGCTAGCGCATCGGCGCTAGCTTCGAGCTATGGCGAAGACCCAGCTGAACGTCCGCGTGGACGAGGGCACGGCCCGCGCGGCGCGCGAACGCGCCCTGGCCCGCGGCATGAGCGTCAACCGGTACATCGAGGAACTGGTCCGGCAGGACACCGGCGAGGTGGGCCACACCTTCGTGGAGGCCGCCGCCGACTTCATGAAGAGCTACGAGTCCGTCTTCGCCGAGGAGTTCGGCGAAGGGAAGCGCGAAGGCCGACCCTGAGCCGTTGAGCGACCTCAGGATCGACCTCGCCTGGCTGCTGATGCTCGCCGAGCAGAACACCCCCGGGGACCCCCAGGTCACCGACTGGGGCGCGCTCGTCGCCGCCGTCGCACGCCACCGGGCCGAGATCTTCGACGTACCGGTCTACGACACCCCGCACGCGCGCGCGGCCGCGCTGCTCCAGCTCCTGATCCACATCCCGGCGCTGGAGCGCTCCAACGCCCTGTTCGCCTGTGCCGTCGCCTACGCCTACCTCGTCGCCAGCGGGCTGAAGGTCGTCATCTCGCCCGAGCAGGTGCGCGACCTCGCGCGGCTGGTCAAGACCGGGGACGCGTCCGTCCAGGACATCGAGCGCGAACTGCGTCGGTGGAGCGAGTGACGCCGGCCGCGGCACCGGGCCCGGCTCAGTCCTCGGCGGGCGGCCGCCACGCGGTGCCCAGCACACAGAACGAGGGCGGCAGCGCCGGTCCCGTCTCCGGCAGCAGCATCGAGCGATAGGGCCCCAGCTCGAAACCGGCCTCCCGCAGCGCGCCGACCGGGTCGCGCGACAGATGGCAGCCGCCGCTCAGCCGCGGCCACACCGTCCGGTCCAGCACACGCTGCGTCGTCCGCATCGCCGGTCCGCCGCCCCGGCCGTGCTCGAAGAACCGCACCTGACCGCCCGGCCTGAGCACCCGCCGCACCTCGGCCAGCGCCCTCGGCACATCGCGCACACTGCACATGACCAGGGACAGCACAACCGCGTCATAGGCCTCGCTCTTGACCGGCAGGGCCTCCGCCGCGCCCGGCACCACGTCGACGGGTACGTCGGCGCGCACCGCGGCCTCCACGGCCAGCACGCGCAGGGTGCGCTCCGGCTCGATGGCGACGACCTCCGAGACGGTGCCCGGATAGTGGGTGAAGTTCAGCCCGTTGCCCGCGCCCACCTCCAGCACCCGTCCGGACAGCCCGGCCAGCAGCCGCCGGCGTACCCGGGCCATGCCCATCCGGGACTCGGCGGCCACGCTGACCCGGGCGTAGTACCGGGCGAACAGCGGGTGGTGCACGGGATCGCGCTCGGACCTGCGGGTCACGGCCGGCCACAGCGGCATGGGGACCTCCATCTCAGGACGGGCCTCACCGGGATTCTGCCCCGGCGGGCCGCCGCGCACCCCAGGGCCCTTCCGGCGGATCCCCGTGACGTCGGAGACACGCCGGAAGGGGCCTTGCAGCCGGAGCATCGGAGACGCGCCGGAAGGGCCCTGGCCTCAGACGTCCGTGCCGAACGCCGTCGCGTCCCAGACACCGTCCAGGCGGGCCGCGAGCCAGCCCGGAGCCTCGGCGCGGAACCGGGCCGGTTCCAGCGCCCCGGCGCCCTCCGGCAGCGCGCCCAGCAGCGGGGCTGCGGCCACCTCCGGCAGATCCGCCACGTTGCAGCGCGAGGCCAGGTCGGGCTCGGCGGGCCAGCTGCCGATGACCACACCGGCCAGGTCGAGACCGCGGCGGCGCAGTTCACGGGCCGTCAGCTCGGTGGTGTTCAGTGTGCCCAGGCCGGCCGAGGCGACCAGCAGGACCGGCGCGCCGAGCAGTTCGGCCACGTCGGCGAGGGTGGCGCCCTCCTCGTCGAAGCGGACCAGCAGTCCGCCCGCGCCCTCCACCAGCACCAGGTCGTGCTCCTTGGCCAGTGTCGCCGCGGCCCCGGCGATGTCGTGCGGCCGCACCGCGGGGAGCCCCGACCGGCGCGCGGCCGTGCCCGGGGCCAGCGGCTCCGGGTAGCGCGCGAGTTCGGCCCTCGTCACCTCGCCCGCCAGCCGCGCGACCTCCTCGGCGTCACCGCGCTCGTCCGGCCGTACGCCCGTCTGCGCGGGCTTGAGCACCGCGACGGAGCGGCCGGCCGCGAGCGCCGCGGCGGCCACCGCGGCGGTCGTGACCGTCTTGCCGACCTCCGTGCCCGTGCCCGTGATCACCAGGACCGGCATGTCGTCCTTCCCGTTCGTCCTCGCCACCGGCCGGCGTCCGCCGGCCGGCTCATCCCTCGTGCGCGGCGGCCCGCACCGCGCGCGCGATCCGCGCCACGTCCTCGTCACCGGTGACGTACGGCGGCATCGTGTAGATCAGATCGCGGAACGGCCGCAGCCACACGCCCTCGCGCACCGCGGCCGCGGTCGCCTTCTCCATGTCGACCGGATGGTCGAGCTGGACCACGCCGATCGCGCCCAGCACCCGCACGTCCCGCACGCCCGGCAGCTCGGCCGCCGGGGCCAGGCCCTCGCGCAGACCGGCCTCGATCCGCTTGACCTCCGACTGCCAGTCCTGCCCGAGCAGCAGGTCCAGCGAGGCGCAGGCCACCGCGGAGGCGAGCGGATTGCCCATGAAGGTCGGTCCGTGCGCCAGCACCGGCACCTCGCCCTGCGAGATCCCGTCGGCCACCCGAGGGGTGCACAGCGTGGCCGCCATGCTGAGATAACCGCCGGTCAGCGCCTTGCCCAGGCACATCACATCCGGGGTCACGGCCGCGTGGTCTGCCGCGAACAGCGCGCCGGTGCGGCCGAACCCGGTCGCGATCTCGTCGAACACCAGCAGCACGTCGTGCGCGTCGCACACCTCGCGCAGCACCCGCAGATAGGCGGGGGAGTGGAAGCGCATCCCGCCCGCGCCCTGCACCACCGGCTCGACGATCACCGCCGCCAGTTCGCCCGCGTGCTCCGCGATCGCCGAGCGCAGCAGGTCGGCGTACGCCTCCTCGTACCCGACGGGCGGCGCGTCCACGAACACCTGGTGGGGCAGGACGCCGCTCCACAGGGAGTGCATGCCGCCGTCGGGGTCGCACACGGCCATCGGCTGCCAGGTGTCCCCGTGGTAGCCGCCCCGCCAGGTCAGCAGGCGCCGCTTCTCGGGGCGGCCCAGCGAGCGCCAGTACTGAAGGCACATCTTGACCGAGACCTCGACCGCCACCGAACCGGAGTCGGAGAGGAACACATGCTCCAGACCCTCGGGTGACATGTCGACAAGACGCTTCGCCAGACCTACGGCGGGCTCATGGGTGAGCCCGCCGAACATCACATGGCTCATCCGCCCGAGCTGGCCCTGCACGGCCTCGTCCAGCACCGGATGACGGTAGCCGTGGATCGCCGCCCACCAGGACGACATGCCGTCCACCAGCTCACCCGTGCCGTCGGCGAGCCGCAGCCGGACACCGCTCGCCGACTCCACGACGAGCGGCCGCGCCCGGCCGGGCATCGGGCCGTACGGATGCCAGACGTGCCGCTGGTCCAGGTCCAGCAGCTGCGGCACGCTCAGCTCAGGCATTGGGCGCGAGGTCCGTTCCCGCGCCACGGCGGCGGACCGCGACCAGGTCGGGGCGCGGCTCGTTGGCCGGGGCAGCCGAAGACGAGGCGGCCGCCGAAGCCGCCGGGGCCGCCGTACCGCACACGCCGCCGCCCTCGTGGGAGCCGCAGCCGCCCGCCGACTCGTGCGAGCCGCAGCCGCCGCCCTCGTGGGAGCCGCAGCCGCCCGCCGCGGCGTGGGAGCCGCAGCCCCCGGCGCTCGCGCGGTGCTCCGGCAGGGTCACCTCACCGGCGCCCTCCACCTCGAAGCCGGCGTCGGCGATCATGTCCAGGTCGGCCTTGCCCGCCTGGCCCTCGCTGGTGAGGTAGTCGCCCAGGAAGATCGAGTTGGCCAGGTTCAGCGCGAGCGGCTGCATCGAACGCAGGTGCACCTCACGGCCGCCCGCGATCCGGACCTCCACGTCCGGGCAGACGAACCGGACCATCGCGAGGATGCGGAGGCAGCGCTGCGGGGTGAGGTTCCACTCCTTGGCCAGCGGCGTGCCCTCGAACGGGATCAGGAAGTTGACCGGCACCGAGTCCGGGTCCAGCTCGCGCAGCGAGTACACGACGTCGACCAGGTCCTCGTCGGTCTCGCCCATGCCCGCGATCAGGCCCGAGCAGGCCGACAGGCCCGCCGAGTGCGCCTTCTGCACGGTGTCGACGCGGTCGGCGTAGGTGTGGGTGGTGGTGATCTCCCCGTACGTCTCCTCGGACGTGTTGAGGTTGTGGTTGTAGGCGTCGGCGCCCGCCTCGCGCAGCCGCTCGGCCTGTCCGTCGGAGAGCAGACCGAGGCAGGCACACACCTCGACGCCCTCGTTCTGGTCCTTGATCGTCTTGATCGTCTCGGACACCCGGTCCACGTCACGGTCCGTCGGACCGCGCCCGCTGGCCACCAGGCAGACCCGCTTGGCACCGCCGGCGAGACCGGCCGCGGCCGCCTGGGAGGCCTCGTCGGGCTTGAGCCAGGTGTACTTCAGGATCTCGGCCTTGGAGCCGAGCCGCTGGGAGCAGTAGGAGCAGTCCTCGGGACACAGTCCGGACTTCAGGTTGACCAGGTAGTTGAGCTTCACGCGCCGCCCGAACCAATGGCGGCGCACCTTGCCGGCCGCAGCCACCACGTCGAGCAGTTCCTCGTCCGACGTGGCCAGTACGGCGAGCGCTTCCTCGCGGGTCGGCAGCTCGCGCCGAAGCCCCTTGTCCACCAGCGTATTCAGCAGATCCATGAGATCCGATCCTGACGTACGGACCCACTCCGGGCCAAGGAGACTTCGTACAACGAAGCCCTGTCGGCGTGTGGGTATTGCCACACACTGGGCGGCTGTCCGTGCAGCTAGGGTCTGTGCGCTGCCTACAAATACTCCGGAGGACCCATGGCGTTCGGGTGGATCGACGACCAGGCGCGGATCAGGCGCCGTCGCGGACTCGTCCGGACCCTGCGCCCCCGCCCGGCCGACTCACCCCTGCTGGACCTCGCGAGCAACGACTACCTGGGTCTGACCCGCCATCCGGAGGTCACCGACGGCGCGGCGCGGGCCGCCGCGAGGTGGGGCGGCGGGGCGACCGGCTCACGGCTGGTCACCGGCACCACCGAGCTGCACGGTGAGCTGGAGCGCGAGCTGGCGGACTTCTGCGGCTTCGAGGCGGCCCTGGTCTTCTCCTCCGGTTACGCGGCCAACCTCGCAGCGGTCACCGGGCTCGGCCCGCTGCGCGCGCTGATCGTCGCCGACGAGGGCAACCACGCCTCCCTCATCGACGGCTGCCGTCTGGCCCGCGGCACCACACAGGTGGTGGGGCACGCCGACCCGGACGCGGTCCGCAAGGCGCTCGCCACCCACGACAAACAGGCCATCGTGGTGTCCGACACGGTCTTCTCGGTCGACGGCGACGCCGCCCCGCTGGCCGCTCTGGCCGAGGCCTGCCGGGAGTACGGCGCCGGGCTGGTCGTCGACGACGCGCACGGACTCGGCGTCCTCGGCGACGGCGGGCGCGGCGCGCCCTACGCGGTGGGGCTCGCGGGCGCCGACGACGTCGTGGCCACGGTGACCCTGTCGAAGTCGCTGGGCAGCCAGGGCGGCGCGGTGCTGGGGCCCGCGCGGGTCATCGACCACCTGGTCAACGTCGGCCGCACCTTCATCTTCGACACCGGTCTCGCCCCGGCCGCCGCGGGCGCGGCGCTCGCCGCCCTGCGACTGCTGCGGGGCGAGCCCGAGCGCGCGGCGCGGGCCCGCGAGGTGGCGGCCGAGCTGTACGCCCGGCTCACCGCGGAGGGACATCAGGCGGTACGGCCGGACGCGGCCGTGGTCTCGGTGCGGGCTCCGTCCCCGGAGGAGGCCCTCCAGTGGGCGGCCGACTGCCGCTCGGCCGGGCTGGCCGTGGGCTGCTTCAGGCCTCCTTCCGTGCCCGACGGCATCTCCCGGCTGCGGCTGACCGCCCGGGCGGACCTCTCCGGGGAACAGATCGAACGCGCTGTACGGGTGATCGGCGAGACGCGACCGTAAGTCGGCGTGACACGGCCGTGTTTCGGAACCGATGCGTATTCAGAACTGAGCGTTTTCAGATTCGGTCGAAAACTGTCAGTGGAACGCGGCCGTGAAACCCGCCCAGCTCTCGGGGGAGAAGAGCAGCGCGGGTCCGTCCGGATCCTTGGAGTCGCGCACGGCGAGACGTCCGCTCATACGGGCCGTCTCGACGCAGTTGTTGGCTCCGGTGCTGTAGCTGCTGCGCAGCCACTGTGCGCTGTTCGGTGGGGTGCGGGAGGGTAAATCGCGAGGCAGTGCGGTCATGGTGCCTCCTTACGCGCCGTCGACTGTGGTGGCGATGTAATCCAGCGAGTCCTCAGGTGAAAGAGCGTGCATCTGAAGGCTGTTGAAGGCCTCGACGTAGGCCTCGAGGTCTTCTTTCCGTTCGAGGTAGAGGCTACTCGTCATATGGTCGAGAACAACCACGTCCAGATCAGAAGTGCGCGGAAATGAGAAGATAACGAAAGGCCCGGAGATGCCGATATGCGCCCCGGCCGAGAACGGCAGCACCTGGATGCGCACCTGCGGCAGCCGAGCCGCCTCCAGCAGGCTCCGCAACTGCCGTTCCATCACCTCGGGCCCGCCCACCTCCCGGCGCAGCACGGCCTCGTCCAGCACCGCGGTCAGCTCCAGCGGTGGCCGCGCCCGCAGCACGTCCTGCCGGGCCAGCCGTACCTGCACCAGCGCGTCCAGCCGGTCGTCGGGCTCGCCGCGCAGGTCACCGACCGCGGCGCCGGTCACCGCGCGGGCGTACTCCGGCGTCTGGAGCAGCCCGGGCACGACCGAGGTCTCCAGCGTGCGCATCGCACTGGCCTGCGACTCCAGGCTGATGAAGTCCCGGTACGCGGGCGGCAGCACCCCGCGGTAGGCGTGCCACCAGTGGTGCCGGCCGACCCCGTCGTCCGAGCCCGCCAACGCAAGCAGCAGCTCGCGCAGCTCGGGATCCGAGACACCGTAGGCGTCCAGCAGTAACCGCACGTCGGCCGGTTTCACGCCACTCGCGCCCGTCTCGATCCGGCTCACTTTCGACTGGTGCCAGCCCACCAGACGGGCCGCCTCACCACTGGTGAGCCGCGTCCGGGCGCGCAGGGCACGCAGCTCGGCGCCGAGTTTGCGGCGGCGCACCGCGGGACCGTGCTGCATGGGAGTACTCCCTACTCCTCAAGAGCCGCCCAAATACGTGCTGCCGTCGCAGAGTTCACCGCTTCGAGCGACAGATATATGCATATCTTGGTGGTTCGGCACCATGACCGGCGCACTGGTGGCAGTCTGGCGGAGAAGCACCAGTCCGGGACCGTACTCGAACCATCCGATCCGTGTCGGACCGCGGTCCCGTGGGAAAGGGACGACGTCGCCATGGCAGACCACCTGGAAGCATCCGTCACTCTGCCGAGCGATCCCGCCTCGGTCTCCGCGGCTCGTGCGTACGTCCTCGACACCCTGGCGGAGTGGGGCCTGCCGTCGGACACGGACGCGGCCGACAGCATCCGGATCATCGTCTCCGAACTCGCCACCAACGCCGTACAGCACACCTTCGGGCAGTCACCCACCTTCACGGTGGACATGCGCCTGGAGCGTGACGAACATCTGCGCATCGGTGTCACCGACAGCCACCCGAGATTCCCCAAACGGCTCCCGGCCGCCGTGCAGCAGGACAACGGCCGCGGCATGGTCATCATCCGCTGGCTGACGGCGGAATGCGGCGGCAGGCTCCGCGTCCGCCCCACACGCGAGGGCGGCAAGACGGTCGCCATCGAACTCCCCTGGACCGTCCCCGCCCACCCGATCCCCACAGCCGGCCAGAGCGACCCCTGACACTGGGTTGGAAGGGGTCGCGGGGAACTGCGCGACAAGCCGGCCACGACCGCCCCGCCAGGGCCCGAGAAACGGCGCGACCAACCAACCTCGAAAAGGGGCGCGGGGAACTGCGCGACAAGCCCAAACAGGCCCGCACGAGCCCCACACACGCCCGCCGGCAGACGCGAGCAAGAACCCACGCCGCTCAGGCCGCCCCCGGCGAACCCGCGCCGGACGGACCCACGCCGGACGGACCCGGGCGGTGACGGCCTGTCAGGGTAACCGCACCGCCCGGGAGCGGATCAGCTCACACGCCCGTACCAGACACTGCTCGTCCAGATCTTCTGGAGCCGCACCACGTCCCCGGTCTTCGGGGAGTGCCAGATCTTGCCCTTACCGGCGTAGATGCCCACGTGGTACACGTTCGAGCCGGAGTGGAAGAACACCAGGTCCCCGGCCCTGCGGCTTCTGGCCGAGATGTGCCGGGTCTTGTTGTACTGCTGGGCCGCCGTACGAGGCAGCGTCTTGCCCGCCTTCTTGTACGAGTACATCGTCAGCCCGGAGCAGTCGAACCGGTACGGCCCGGTGGCGCCGTACTTGTACGGCGAACCCTTCTTCGAGGCGGCGACCTGGAGCGCCTTCGTCGCGGGCGTGGCGGCGGCGGCCTCGGCGGCGCCCCCCGGCACCACGAGCGAGCCGCCCACCGCGGCGATGGTGAGGGCCGAAGCCGTACCGGCTCGGGCCATGAGCGACGGGACACGATTCTGCGCGGTCATGCGCAACCCTTCGTCAAACCGCCTGAGAAGGATGACCTGTCGGATTCGGACTGGCGAAGTAGCCCGGCCGCCCGAAGGCGGCTTCACCCCAAGGACCACTCGGAACGTGCGCTCCGGCGGCCCGTCGTGCCTGGGTCCTCCACTCCTGCCGATCCACTCCTGTCGACCGGTCATCCGGGCGGCGGCAGGACTCGGCGTCCGCCCGGACCGCCCCGCCGCGGTGGCGGGGGCTTGTCGTCAGACAGGGATCTTCACTCACAAGTGACCGAAATACCCAACGGAAACGGGGATTTGTGTTGTTGCTCACCACTCACCCGTTCGGGTGGACACGGTGATCAACCGGGGCTTGTCGAGACCCCGGAACAGCCCCGGACCAGCACGGGAACACCTGCCGCGGGCTCTCGTCCGCGCGTGCAGCGCAACCGCGCGGGTCCCTCAGGACGAGGGGTTTCTACTCCAATAGGGGGTACGTCATTTGGTCGGTTTAGCGGCTGGTCCGGACGGTTCGGCGAACCGTCCCGGAGACGGCCCGCGGCGCGGGGACGTCTCCAGGTGACGGCCGGTCAACTGACTCTCCGTCCGTCGCGGCGGCCGGCGCCCGGCTCCGGGTGACCGTGGATCAGCCGGCCGGCACCGGGTGGTGCGCGGCGGCGGCCGGGGCCGACGGCACGGCCCGCGTCCTCAGCGCGCCGCTCAGGGCGACCGCGGCGAGTCCCAGCACCGCCCAGACGGTCAGCGTCAGGGCCGGGCCGGCCGCCGCGGCGCCGTCGAAGTAGGAGACCGAGCGGATCAGCGTCGCCCCGGCGCCGGGCGGCAGCCACTGGCCGAGGACCCCGACGGGCTCGGGCAGCATCTGCGGTGCGGAGGCGGCCCCGGAGAAGGGGTTGCCCAGCAGGACGACCACGCCCGAGGCGAGGCCGATCCCGGCCGGGCCGATCAGCGAGCCGAGGCCCGCGACCGTGGCGCCGACGGCCAGCGCCGCCAGGGCCAGGACCCCGGCCTCCGTCCACCAGTCGCCCGTCAGCACGCCCAGCCAGCTGTGCGCGAGGGCCGCCCCGACCACGCCGACCAGGCCCGCGGCGCCCACCAGCACGGCCACCGCGCGACCGCCCCGCAGTCCGCCCAGGACGACCAGGGCGCCCATCGCCACACCGGCGAGGCTCAGCGGCAGGACGCTCGCGCCCAGCGCCGCGCCGCGCGGGTCGTCCTCCGGCGCGGCGACCACGTCGGTCACCTTCGGCGTGGTGCCGTCGGGCGCCTGCTCGGCGACCGCCTGCCGGAGCAGCTGGGCGACCAGCGGGCTCGCGGCCGAGGCGGTGAGCAACTCGGGCCCCTGGCCGGCCAGGACGACTGCCCCGTACACGGTCCGGTCCTCGACCGCCTGCCTGGCGGCGTCCTCGTCGGCATACCGGTGGACGTCGAACGCGCCCTCCTGCCGCTCCAGCCGGTGTTCGAGCTGGGCGGTGGCGGCGGTGGGTCCGGCGACGCCGACCGGCAGGTCCCGGGGTGCCACGCGGGCGGCGGGCCAGGCGAAGGCCCACAGGGCGAGGGCGACGACCAGCGGGACGAGGACGACGACCGCGATCATGCGGCGTGCGTGCGGGGCGGGTGTGGCGGACATGGGTTCCCCTCGGGATCCACGGCGGTGGCGCCGTTAAAAAGAAGGAGCGTTCGTTTTACTTGTTTCACCGTCGGCCTTCCGTCGCGACTTGTCAAGAAGGAACGTTCGTTTTAACTTTCTGGCCATGGCCCGCGTATCCCAGGAACACCTCGCCGCCCGCCGCCGGCAGATCCTCGACGGCGCGGCGCTCTGCTTCGCCCGTAACGGCTTCCACGCCACGTCCATGCAGGACGTGCTCAAGGAGGTCGACCTGTCCGCCGGTGCCGTCTACCGCTACTTCAGCGGCAAGGAGGAGCTGATCGGCGCGATCGTGACCGAGGTGCTGGAGACCGTGGGGGAGGTCTTCAACGGGGCCGCGCAGGAGACACCACCCCCGCTGCCGGACGTGCTGATGCCCCGGGTGCTGGCCGGGATGCGCGAGCGGCGGCCGCTGCTGCTGGAGGGCGGCGAGTGGATGTTCCCCCGGCTGATGGTGCAGGTGTGGACCGAGACCCTGCGCAACGAACAGCTCGCCGCCCTGCTCGCGCCCGGCTTCGAACGCATCGTCGAGGCCTGGCGGGAGGTCGCCGAGTCCTACCGCCGGGCGGGGCTGCTGGCGAAGGACGCGGATGCCGACGCGCTCGCCCGCGTGATGGTCGCCATGGTGCAGGGATTCGCCGTGCAGACGGCCCTGTTCGGCGACGTCCCGCAGGAGACGCTGCGCGCCGGACTGCGGGCGCTGATGGGCGTCGGCGGATCACAGCTCGGTTAACGTGCCCGAAACCCGGCGCAACTAGCCTGCCCCACCACGCCACCAGGCACTTTGCCCGGCGGCAGCGGCGTCCGGGCCCCGCACGGCCCGGAGCGAGGAGGTGAGTGGGACGTGCAACTGACCCCGCACGAGCAGGAGAGGCTGCTGATCCACGTGGCGGCCGACGTCGCCGAGAAGCGCCGGGCCCGCGGTCTGCGGCTCAACCACCCCGAGGCCGTGGCCCTGATCACCTCGCACCTCCTCGAAGGCGCCCGCGACGGTCGCACCGTCGCCGAACTGATGGCCTCCGGACGCAAGTTGCTCACCCGTGACGACGTCATGGACGGCGTCCCGGAGATGATCCACGACGTCCAGGTCGAGGCCACCTTCCCGGACGGCACCAAGCTCGTCACCGTCCACGACCCGATCGTGTGAGAGGGGCGGCCCGATGATTCCCGGCGAGATCCTGTTCGCGGACGGCCCCGTGGTCCTCAACGAGGGCCGTGAGGTCACCCGGCTGACCGTCCTCAACTCCGCCGACCGGCCCGTACAGGTCGGCTCCCACTACCACTTCGCCGAGGCGAACCCGGGCCTCGACTTCGACCGTGCCGCCGCCCGCGGCAAGCGGCTGAACGTCGCCGCCGGTACGGCCGTACGATTCGAGCCCGGCATCCCCGTCGAGGTCGAACTCGTCCCGCTCGCCGGCGCGCGGATCGTGCCTGGACTGCGCGGGGAGACCGGAGGTGCCCTCGATGCGTGAGATCTCCCGTGCCGCCTACGCCGACCTGTTCGGGCCGACCACCGGCGACCGTATCCGGCTCGCCGACACCGACCTGCTGATCGAGATCGATGAGGACCGCTCGGGCGGCCCCGGACTCGCCGGTGACGAGGCGGTGTTCGGCGGTGGCAAGGTCATCCGCGAGTCCATGGGCCAGGCGCGCGCTACGCGCGCAGACGGCACCCCGGACACCGTGATCACCGGCGCCGTGATCGTCGACCATTGGGGTGTGGTCAAGGCCGACGTAGGCATCCGCGACGGCCGGATCACCGGCATCGGCAAGGCGGGCAACCCCGACACCATGGACGGCGTCCACCCCGACCTGGTGATCGGCCCCGAGACCGAGGTGATCGCGGGCAACGGGCGCATCCTCACCGCCGGTGCCATCGACGCGCACGTCCACTTCATCTGCCCGCAGATCGCCGACGAGGCGCTGTCCTCGGGGATCACGACCCTGGTCGGCGGCGGCACCGGACCGGCCGAGGGATCGAAGGCCACCACGGTCACGCCGGGCCCCTGGCATCTGGCCCGCATGCTGGAGGCGATGGAGGCCCATCCCCTCAACATCGGTCTCCTCGGCAAGGGCAACACCGTCTCCCACGAGGCCATGCTGTCCCAGATCCGCGGCGGCGCCCTCGGCCTCAAGCTGCACGAGGACTGGGGCTCCACCCCGGCCGTGATCGACGCCTCGCTGACCGTCGCGGAGCGCACCGGCATCCAGGTCGCCATCCACACCGACACGCTGAACGAGGCGGGCTTCGTCGGCGACACCCTCGCCGCGATCGCCGGGCGCGGCATCCACGCCTACCACACCGAGGGCGCGGGCGGCGGCCATGCGCCGGACATCATGACCGTGGTCTCCGAGCCCCATGTGCTGCCCAGCTCCACCAACCCGACGCGGCCCTTCACCGTCAACACCGCCGAGGAACACCTCGACATGCTGATGGTCTGCCACCACCTCAACCCGGCCGTCCCCGAGGACCTCGCCTTCGCCGAGTCCCGCATCCGGCCCTCGACCATCGGCGCCGAGGACATACTCCACGACCTGGGCGCCATCTCGATCATCTCCTCCGACTCCCAGGCCATGGGCCGCGTCGGAGAGGTGATCCTGCGTACCTGGCAGACCGCGCACGTGATGAAGCGCCGCAGGGGCGCGCTGCCGGGGGACTCGCACGCCGACAACCACCGAGTACGTCGCTATGTCGCCAAGTACACGATCAACCCGGCCCTCGCGCAGGGACTCGCCCGGGAGATCGGGTCGGTCGAGAGCGGCAAGCTCGCCGACCTGGTGCTGTGGGACCCGGCGTTCTTCGGCGTCAAGCCCCAACTCGTCCTCAAGGGCGGCCAGATCGCCTATGCGCAGATGGGCGACGCCAACGCCTCCATCCCCACCCCGCAGCCGATCCTGCCGCGCCCCATGTACGGCGCGATCGGCCGGGCTCCGGCGGCCAACTCCGTGAACTTCGTCGCCCCTCTCGCCGTCGAGGACGGGCTGCCGGAGCGACTGGGGCTCGGGAAGAGGTTCGTGGCGATCGAGTCCACGCGGGCGGTCACCAAGGCCGACATGCGCGAGAACGACGCCCGGCCCCGGGTCGAGGTCGACCCCGACAGCTTCGCCGTGCACATCGACGGCGAACTCGTCGAGGCCACCCCGGCGGCCGAACTGCCCATGGCCCAGCGTTACTTCCTCTTCTGATGTCCAGGGCAGCGCTACTCGTCCTCGCCGACGGCCGCTTCCCCGCCGGAGGGCACGCGCACTCCGGCGGTGCCGAGGCGGCCGTCAAGGCCGGGCGCGTCAAGGACGCGGCGACGCTGGAGGACTTCTGCCGGGGGCGGCTGCACACGGCCGGGCTGGTGGCCGCCGGGCTCGCGGCGGCGGCCGCGCGCGGGCTGGACCCGGTGGAACTGGACGCCGCCGCCGACGCCCGAACGCCGTCGCCCGCGCTGCGGGCGGCCGCGCGCCGGCTGGGGCGGCAGTTGCTGCGGGCCGCGCGGACGACCTGGCCCTCGCCCGAACTAGACGCACTGGCGGGGCGGTTCCCCAAGGGAGCCCACCAGCCCGTGGTGCTCGGTGCCGTGGCGCGCGGGGCCGGGCTCGGGGCGCTCGACGCGGCGTACTGCGCGGTCTACGAGAGCGTCAGCGGGCCGGCCACGGCGGTGGTGCGGTTGCTGAGTCTGGATCCCTTCGAGGCCACGGGGGTGCTGGCGCGGCTGGCGCCGGAGCTTGATCTCGTGGCCGACGGGGCGGTGGAGGCGGCGGGGCGGGCCGCGGGGGAGGGAGTGGGGGTGCTGCCCGCGGGGTCGGCTCCGCTGCTGGAGCTGTCGGCGGAGGCGCACGCGGCGTGGCCCGTGCGGTTGTTCGCTTCGTAGGAGTTTCTCGCCCCCGCCGCCCCTTCCCGTCCCGTCCCCAGGGGCTCCGCCCCTCGACCCCGCCAGGGGGCTCCCGCCCCCTGGACCTATGCCCACCCACCACCCGACTCGGGCGTTCAAGAGGTTCCGAAAAAGCCGAGGCGCCTCGCCCGCCCGTTCCCGTCACCCGTGAAGGAGTCCTGAGCCATGCATCTCGACCACACTCACACCGCCGCGCCCTCCGCGATCAGTGCCGACGCCCGGCGGCCCGACGGGCGGCGGAGGGCGTTGCGGGTCGGGCTCGGGGGGCCCGTGGGGTCCGGGAAGACGGCGACGGTCGCGGCGCTGTGCCGGGTCCTGCGGGAGGAACTGTCCCTCGCCGTCGTGACCAACGACATCTACACCCGCGAGGACGCCGAGTTCCTGCTGCGCGAGGCCGTGCTGCCGCCCGAGCGGATCGCCGCCGTGGAGACCGGGGCCTGCCCGCACACCGCGATCCGGGACGACATCTCCGCCAACCTGGAGGCGGTGGAGGACCTGGAGGACGAGGTGGGTCCGCTCGACCTGGTGCTCGTCGAGTCCGGCGGCGACAACCTGACCGCCACCTTCTCGAAGGGGCTGGTGGACGCGCAGATCTTCGTCATCGACGTGGCCGGGGGCGACGACATCCCGCGCAAGGGCGGACCCGGCGTGACCACGGCCGACCTGCTGGTCGTCAACAAGACCGACCTCGCACCGTACGTCGGCTCGGACCTCGCGCGGATGGCGGCCGACGCCGAGGTGCAGCGGGCCGAACTGCCCGTCGTCTTCCAGTCCTTGCGCGAGGAGCGGGGTGTCACCGAGGTGGCCGCCTGGGTGCGTGGACAGCTCGCCGTGTGGCGGGCCCGCTGATGAGCGGGGTACGCGCCACCGCACGGGTCGTCGCCCGCGCCGACGGACGGGGCGGTACCGCCCTGCCCGTCCTGGAGAGCGAGGGCCCGCTGGCGCTGCGCCGGACCAGGGCGCACGGCGACGAGGCGCACGTGATGCTCGTCGGGGCCATGAGCGGGCCGCTCGGCGGCGACCACCTCACCGTCCGCGCGGAGGCCGGGGCCGGCGCCCGGCTGCGGGTCGGCTCAGCCGCAGCCACCCTGGCGCTGCCGGGGCAGACCAAGACGGAGGCCCGCTACGACGTCCTGCTCGACGTCGCCGACGGAGGCGAACTGCACTGGCTCCCAGAACAGTTGATCTCGGCGCGGGGCAGTGACCTGTATGTCACCACTCGTGCCGACCTGGCCGCCTCCGCGCGGCTGGTGCTGCGCGAGGAGCAGGTGCTCGGCCGGGCCGGGGAGGAACCCGGGCGGCTCACCAGCCGTCTCACTGTGCGGATCGAGGGCCGCACGCTCCTCGACCAGGAGCTGTCCTGCGGGCCCGGCGCACCGGGCGGCTGGGACGGCCCCGCCGTGCTCGGGGGGCACCGCGCCGTCGGGCAACTGGTCGTCGTACGGCCCGAGTTCGCGGAACGCCCGGTCGCGGCCCGGGTACTGGGTGAGGGGGCCGTGCTGATGCCCCTCGCCGGACCGGCCGCGCTCGTCGGCGCCGTCGCCCCCGACGCCCTGCGGCTGCGCCGGGTGCTGGACGAGGCCCTGAACGGGCTCGACCGGGGTGACCGCTGACCGGTGTTCCGGATCCGGTTATCGGATTGGCAAAGAACCGCGGCCGCCCCTGTCCCGCATCACCTCGCAGCCGCCAGGATCACCCCGTACTCGTGTCTGAACGTCGAAATCATGTACGGGGAGGACTACTTGAGAGACACCCAAGCGAAAAGGCGTACGGCCGCGGCAGGTTCGGCCGGTGCGCTGATCGCCGCGACGCTGATCGCCGGGGCAGTGACCGCGCCCACGGCCAGCGCCAGCCAGGGTGACAGCCGTCACCGCACCGTCAGCGAGGCGCACGGCGCCGCGATCGCGGCGGCCCGCGCCGCGAAGGCCGGGATCAACTGGCAGGACTGCCCGCCCGACTGGGGCCTGGAGCAGCCCATCAAGTGCGGCTGGGTCACCGTGCCGCTCGACTACGCCAAGCCGTACGGCAAGCAGATCAAGCTCGCCGTCGACCGCATCGGCCACACCGGCACCCCCGAGGAGCGCCAGGGCGCCCTCCTCTACAACCCCGGTGGCCCCGGCGGCTCCGGCCTGCGCTTCCCGCGCCGCGTCGTCACCGGCGCGCCCGTGTGGGCGAAGACGGCCAAGGCCTACGACTTCGTCGGCTTCGACCCGCGCGGTGTCGGCAAGTCGGCTCCGATCTCCTGCATCGACCCGCAGGAGTTCGTCAAGGCACCCAAGATGGACCCGGTGCCGGACAGCGAGGCCGACAAGCGCGCCCAGCGCAAGCTGGCCCGTGAGTACGCGGAGGGCTGCGCCGAGCGCAGCGGCGAGATGCTGCCGCACATGACCACGCCCAACACCGCGCGCGACCTGGACGTCATCCGCGCCGCGCTCGGCGAGAAGAAGCTGAACTTCCTCGGCGTCTCCTACGGCACCTACCTCGGCGCGGTCTACGGCACGCTGTTCCCGACGCACGTGCGCCGCATGGTCGTCGACAGCGTGGTCAACCCCTCCCGCGAGAAGATCTGGTACCAGGCCAACCTGGACCAGGACGTCGCCTTCGAGGGCCGCTGGAAGGACTGGCAGGACTGGGTCGCCGCCAACGACGCCACCTACCACCTCGGCACCACCCGTGACGCCGTCCAGGCCAAGTGGCTCGAACTGCGGGCCGCCGCCAAGAAGAGCCCGCTCGGCGGGGTCGTCGGCCCGGCCGAGCTGATCTCCTTCTTCCAGAGCGCCCCCTACTTCGACAGCACCTGGGCCTCGAGCGCGCGCGTCCTGAGCGCGTGGGCCGCCGGTGACACCCAGGCCGTCGTGGACGCCGCCGCGCCCGACCTGAGCGACACCGCGGGCAACGCCTCCTCGGAGAACGGCAACGCCGTCTACACGGCCGTCGAGTGCGCCGACGCCCAGTGGCCCACGAGCTGGAAGAAGTGGGACCGCGACAACACGCGGCTGCACCGCGACCACCCGTTCATGACCTGGTCCAACGCCTGGATGAACCTGCCGTGCGCGACCTGGCCCGCCAAGCAGCGGACGCCGGTGAACGTGAGGACCCACAAGGGTCTGCCGCCCGTGCTCATCGTGCAGGCCGACCGGGACGCGGCGACGCCGTACGAGGGTGCGGTGGAGCTGCACGCGCGCTTCAAGGGCTCCCGTCTGATCACCGAGAAGAACGCGGGCTCGCACGGTGTCACCGGCCTGGTCAACTCCTGCGTCAACGACCGGGTGGACGCCTATCTGCTGACCGGGGCGCTGGACTCGTCGGACGTGACGTGCGCGGCGCACGCCACCCCTAAGCCGTAGCGCTCCGCTCGGCGGGGTGTGGTCCGGTTCCCTGTGGCTGCGCCCGCGCGGCGGAGCCGCATGTCGGCACAGCCTCGCGCCCCTAGGTGAGCCAGGCGTCCTCGGCGTCGTAGTCGAAGAGGTCGCCGTACGTCGCGTACATCTTCGGGTAGGCCTCCCGCCAGTCCCTTCCGGACAGTCGGTCCGTGATCCACTCGACCGTCTCCGGGAGGGACTCGGCGTATCCGGTGACCTGGCGGTAGCCGAGCTCCCGGCGCGCCGCCGACATGTCGCAGACGACCGGCACCGGCACCGACCAGGGGGAGTCGCCCACCGTCGGGGCCGGCGCGGGACCGTCGACCAGGACGGTCCTGGGCGGTGCCACCCCCATCGCCGTGTCGATGGCCTCGGCGATCTCCGCGACCGTCGGGGCCTCGCCGTCACAGGCGTTGAGGACCCGGGAGCCGGGCCGGGCCGCCGCCAGCCGGATCAGCTCGGCCAGGTTGTGCACACTCGCGGGATGGAAGCGGCTCTCGCCGCCGTGGGCGAGCACGCGGCTGCGGCGGCCGTCGAGGTTGCGTTTGACGAAGTACAGCTCGCGCGGGGTACGGCAGTGCGGGCCGTGCACCGCGCCGGCGCGCAGCAGTGTGGCCGGCAACTTGTCCCCCGCGGCGAGAAGTTCGCGCTCCACCGCCACCTTGCGGGTGCTGTACGTGGCGTCGCCGGGGGAGACCGTCGGCTGTGTCTCCGGGATCGGCAGCGGGTAGTGCGGGAAGCCGTCGGGCTCGGACTGGGTGTCGAAGCCGCGGCCCACGCCGTCCTCGTAGACGGCAACGCTGGAGATCACCACGGCCGAGGCGACGCGGCCGGCCAGCCGGGTCAACTGGCGGGCGTGGTGCTCCCGGAAGGCGACCATGTCGACGAGCACCTCGCAGTCCTCGCCGACCACCGCCTCCAGCGCGCTGTCGTCCTCGCGGTCGAGCCGGACCGCGCGGACTCCCTCCGGCCAGGCCGCGTCACGGCCGCCGCCCCGCGAGGCGGCCGTCACCTCCCAGCCGTCCCGGACCAGCGCCGCCACCGCCGGTCGTCCGATCTGTCCCGTCGCCCCGATCACCACAGCTCGTCCCATGCGGCGACCGTACGCGCCCGGCGGCCCGGGCCCCAAGGGCGTCTGCCGACAGCAGAGCGCGTCAGGTCAGCGGCATCCGCGGGAACCTGCGCTCCTTGGCGTCGGCGGCCTGCTCCGCCTTGGCGACGGCCGCGTACGTGTCGACGTACTCCTGGCCGGACAGTTCCAGGATGGCGTACATGATCTCGTCGGTGATCGCGCGCAGGACCGCCTTCTCGTGTTCCATCCCCGCGTAGCGGGAGAAGTCCAGCGGCTCGCCGAACCGGATGACCACCGGGTGGAAGTGGGGAACGATCCTGCCGGGCGGCTGCGCCTCGAAGGTGCCGATCATCGCGCACGGGACGACCGGGACGCCCGCCCTCAGCGCCATGACGGCCACGCCGACCTTGCCCTTGTAGAGGCGGCCGTCGTGCGAGCGGGTGCCCTCGGGATAGATGCCCAGCAACTGGTCCTTGGCGAGTACGCCGAGGCCCTCGCGGATGGCGGCCTGTCCCGCCTCCTTGCCCGAGCGGTCCACCGGGATCTGCCCCACGCTGCGGAAGAAGGCCGCGGTCAGCCGGCCCTTGAGACCCGGCCCCGTGAAGTACTCGGCCTTCGCCAGGAAGGTGATGCGGCGCTTGAGCACGGCAGGCATCAGGAAGTGGTCCGAGAACGACAGATGGTTCCCGGCGACGATGGCCGCCCCCGAGGACGGCACATGCTCCAGGCCCTCGATCCGGGGCCGGAAGACCAGCCTCAGCAGCGGGCCCAGCAGTACGTACTTGAGCAAGTGGTAGAACAAGGGCGCTCCTCACTCCGGCGAAGCCGCCCAACCCCCTCGTTCCCGCAGGTCAACCGGCCCGTTCTGATGGGGAGTCAGTGTAGGCGCGGGTGCCCGGGACGGGAACCGGGCCCGGCCGTACCGGGGACGGGCGGGTGACGGGAAACGATCCCTCCGGACGAGGGAATCCCGGCCCCCGGCTCCCGGCCTTCACGGCCCGGCCCCTCGAAGCGGGTACCCCGGCTCCAGGCCTCCGCGGCCCGGCCCACCGGAGCCGGAGACCCGGCCCCACGGAAGCGGGGCGCGGCCCACCCAGGGCCGCGCCCCGAAGGACCGGGACGCCGGTCAGCCCGTCAGCACCTTCTCCAGCGAACCCATCGCCGACAGGAGTTCCTCCGCGGTGATGGTCAGCGGCGGCGCGATCCGGATCGTGGAGCCGTGCGTGTCCTTGACCAGGACACCCTCGCGCATCAGGCGCTCACTGATCTCGCGGCCCGTACCGATGGCCGGATCGATGTCGACGCCCGCCCACAGGCCGCGCGCGCGGAAGCCGACGACACCCTTGCCGACCAGCTCGGTCAGCCCGTCGCGCAGCACCACGCCCAGCTCCGAGGCCCGGCGCTGGAACTCGCCGGTCTCCAGCAGCTCCACCACGGCCGTGCCGACCGCCGCGGCCAGCGGATTGCCGCCGAAGGTCGAGCCGTGCTCGCCCGGCCGCAGCACCCCGAGCACCTCGCGGCTGCCGATCACCGCGGACACCGGCACGATGCCCCCGCCCAGCGCCTTGCCGAGCAGCACCAGGTCCGGGACGACGTCCTCGTGCTCGACGGCGAGGGTGCGCCCGGTGCGGCCGAGGCCGGACTGGATCTCGTCGGCGATGAACAGACAGCCCGCGCGGCGGGTCAGCTCACGCACCCCGGTGAGGTAGCCGTCGTCGGGGATGACGACGCCCGCCTCGCCCTGGATCGGCTCGATCAGCACGGCGGCGGTCGTCTCGTCGACGGCCTCCTCCAGCGCGGCGAGGTCGTTGTACGGCACGATCCTGAAGCCGGGCGCGAACGGCCCGAACCCGGCCCGCGCGGTCTCGTCGGTGGAGAAGCCGACGATGGTCGTCGTACGGCCGTGGAAGTTCTCCGCCGCGACCACGATCGTGGCCCGGTCGGCGGGCACGCCCTTGACCTCGTAGGCCCACTTGCGGGCCACCTTGATGGCGCTCTCCACCGCCTCGGCGCCGGTGTTCATCGGCAGCACCATGTCGTGTCCGGTGAGCGCGGCGAGCCGGTGGGCGAACTCGGCGAGCCGGTCGTTGTGGAACGCCCGCGAGGTGAGCGTGAGGCGGTCCAGCTGACGGTGCGCGGCCTCGGTCAGCGCCGGGTTGCGATGGCCGAAGTTGAGGGCCGAGTACCCGGACAGCATGTCGAGATAGCGGCGGCCCTCGACGTCCTCCACCCAGGTGCCCTCGGCACGCGCCACGACCACGGGCAGCGGGTGGTAGTTGTGGGCGAGGACCGGCTCCTCGGCGCGGATCAGCTCGGCGGAGGAGCGGGTGCGGGCGGGTGCGGTCATCAGCGGATCTCCTGGGTACAGCACTTGATGCCGCCGCCGGCCTTCAGGAACTCCGACAGGTCGACGGCGACGGGGACATAGCCGCGCTCGGCGAGGTTCCCGGCGAGCGCCTCGGCCTGCGGCGCGATGAACACATGGCGGCCGTCGGACACGGAGTTCAGCCCGAAGGAGGTGGCGTCCTCGCGGGTGGCCTTCACGGCGTCCGGGAAGAGCCGTTCGAGCACCTCACGGCTGCCGGGTGAGAACGCCTCGGGGTAGTAGACGATGTTGTTGCCGTCGGCCGAGTCGTCCAGCACGAACAGCGCCGTGTCCAGGTGGTAGAAGTACGGGTCCACCAGGTTCAGACTGATCACCGGACGGCCGAAGAACTCCTGCGCCTCGCGGTGCGCCTCACGGGTGGTGCGGAAACCGTGCCCGGCGAGCAGGTACCGGCCCGTCCAGACCAGGTCGCCCTCGCCCTCGCACACCGACTCCGGGCGGTGCACGGCGAAGCCGGCCTGCTTGAACCACATGTCGTAGTGCACGGACTCAGGGCGCCGCTCCTCCGCGTGGAACAGCGAACCGAAGACACGGCCGTCGACGACGACCGCCGAGTTCGCGGCGAACACCATGTCGGGCAGTCCGGCGACCGGCTGCACGGAGTCGACGGTGTGCCCGTGGGCACGGTAGGTGCGGATCAGCTCCTGCCACTGCTCCTGGGCCAGGTCGACGTCGACCTCGACGTCGGGATGCATCCAGGGATTGATCGCGTACTGCACGGCGAAGTGTCTGGGTTCGCAGACGAGGTAACGCCGCCGGCGCGGCACACGGCTGTCGGTCACAGAGGGGTCCCTCCGCTTCCTGGGGTGATCGGTCAGGGGTGATACCACGGTAGAAACTGACACCGACGCCCGACAAGAAACAAAAGCTGCGTGTCCGCGCAGGAATGCTGCGCATTGATCAGGGGATACGCACGTCTCATGCGCCCTCGGGGGCGGGCTGGGACGCACCCGCCTCCGGACTCTCCGGCAGCAGATGGGACAGCACCATCACACTGATCGTCTTGCGGATGAACGGCTCCGTCCGGATGCGCTCCAGCACCTCCTCGAAGTGCCCCACGTCCCGCGCCCGCACATGCAGCAGCGCGTCCGCTCCGCCCGTCACCGTCATCGCCGCGGTGATCTCCGGATGGTTGCGCACCACCTCGGCGAGCCGCCGCGGCGGCGCCGCGCCCTCGCAGTACACCTCGACGTACGCCTCCGTGCGCCAGCCCAGCGCCGAGGGCCGCACGGTCGCCGTGAACCCGGTGATCACGCCGGTCTCGCGCAGCCGGTCCACCCGGCGCTTGACCGCCGTCGCCGACAGCCCGATCGCCCCGCCGATCTCGGCGAAACTGGTCCGGGCGTTCGCCATCAGGGCGGTGATGATCTTCCGGTCGAGCTCGTCGAACGGAGGGGTGCTGCTGTTCACACCGCCACTGTATCCAGCGCAAACGCGCCTGCCGCGTCCCACGCGAACGTCCTCGCCGAGCCCGTGTCCAGGCCCGCCGATCACGCCTACACTCCACGTTCATGCTGCGTGCCCTGGCTGTCGACGACGAACGCCCCTCGCTGGAGGAACTCCTCTACCTCCTCAACACCGACCCGCGCGTCGGCAGCGTGGAGGGCGCGGGCGACGCCACCGAGGCACTGCGCCGCATCAACCGCGCCCTGGAGAGCGGCCCCGACGGCCCCGAGGCCATCGACGTCGTCTTCCTCGACATCAACCTGCCCGGCCTCGACGGCCTCGACCTCGCCCGGCTGCTCACCGGCTTCGCCCGGCCCCCGCTGGTCGTCTTCGTCACCGCCCACGAGGACTTCGCCGTCCAGGCCTTCGACCTCGACGCCGTCGACTACGTCCTCAAACCCGTCCGCCGCGAACGCCTCGCGGAGGCCGTCCGCCGCGCCTCCGACCTCACGCCCGGCACCCCGCGCGGCACGGAACCACCGGCCGGCCCCGCCCCGCGCATACCCGTGCACGAGCCCGACCCCGACCAGATACCCGTCGAACTCGGCGGCGTGACCCGCTTCGTCGCCGTCGACGACATCACCCATGTCGAGGCCCGCGGCGACTACGCCCGGCTGCACACCGCCCGCGGCAGCCATCTGGTCCGCATCCCGCTGTCCACCCTTGAGGACCGCTGGCGCGCCCGCGGCTTCGTCCGCATCCACCGCCGCCACCTCGTCGCCCTGCGCCACATCGCCGAACTCCGCCTGGACGCGGGCTCCGTCAGTGTCCTGGTCGGCGCCGAGGAGCTCCAGGTCAGCCGTCGGCACGCGCGCGAGCTGCGGGACCTGCTGATGCGGAGGCCCTGACATGCCCCAGGACCCCGCCGAGGCCCGGGTCGTCGTCACCGGCCCGCCCCGCCGCACCCGCCGTACCCCGGCCCGCCTGCGCCCGCGCACCGAGATCGACGAGCAGACCACCCTGGGCCACACCTACGTCCGCTCCCTGATGCGCAGCCAACTGCGCGCCGGGCTCACCGCGTTCGCCGTCCTCGTCCTGCTCGTCGGCCCGCTGCCCCTGCTCTTCAGCGCCATGCCCGCCGCCCGCCGCCTGGAGTGGGGCGTCCTCGGCTTCGGCCTGTACGCCCCCCTCGTGCTGCTCGCCCGCTGGTACGTGCGCCGCGCCGAACGCAACGAGCGGGACTTCGTCAGTCTCGTCGAGGACCGGTGAGCCGCCCCGTGGCCGACGTCCGGTGAACCCCGGCTACGCCGTACCGGCGGTCGCCCTGGTGGTCGTGGCGACGATCCTCGTCGGCGCCTTCGGCCTGCGCATCTCCCGCACCACCTCCGACTTCTACGTCGCCTCCCGCACGGTCGGCCCCCGGCTGAACGCCGCCGCCATCAGCGGCGAGTACCTGTCGGCCGCCTCCTTCCTCGGCATCGCCGGCCTCGTCCTGGTCCAGGGCCCCGACATGCTCTGGTACCCGGTCGGCTACACCGCCGGCTATCTCGTCCTGCTGCTCTTCGTCGCCGCCCCGCTGCGCCGCTCCGGCGCCTACACGCTGCCCGACTTCGCCGAGGCCCGGCTCGCCTCCCAGGCCGTACGGCGGCTCGCCGGTGCCTTCGTCGTCGGTGTCGGCTGGCTCTATCTGCTGCCCCAGCTCCAGGGCGCCGGCCTCACCCTCACCGTCCTGACCGGCGCCCCCGACTGGCTCGGCGGTGTCATCGTCGCCGTCGTCGTCACGGTCACCGTCGCGGCGGGCGGCATGCGCAGCATCACCTTCGTGCAGGCCTTCCAGTACTGGCTCAAGCTCACCGCGCTCCTCGTGCCCGCCCTCTTCCTCGTCCTGGCCTGGCAGCAGGACGGCCGCCCGAGCCACGCCTTCGAGGAGCCCGCCGCCTTCCGCGAGCAGCGCACGGTCCGCGTCGACGACAGCCTCGACCTCAAGCTCGACCGCCCGCTGACGGCCACCGTCACCGGCACCGTCGACGGCGCCCGCTACGAGGACCGCGAGACCACCCTGCCCGCCGGCACCCACCGCATCGACGGGGGCACCCGGCTCACCTTCGCCCCCGGCACCGCCGTCCCCACGGCCGAGCGCGGCGGCAACGGCGGCATGTCGACCTCCCTCGCGGCCGGCCGCGCCGAACGCCCGCTGTACGCGACGTACGGCCTGATCCTCGCCACCTTCCTCGGCACCATGGGCCTGCCCCATGTCGTCGTCCGCTTCTACACCAGCCCGCACGGCGTGGCCGCCCGCCGCACCACGGTCGCCGTCCTCGCCCTGGTCGGCGGCTTCTATCTGCTGCCCCCGGTCTACGGCGCCCTCGGCCGCCTCTACGCCCCCGAGCTGACCATCACCGGCGACGCCGACGCGGCCGTCATGCTGCTGCCGGGCCGGATGCTCGGCGGTGCCGCGGGCGACCTGCTCGGCGCGCTGGTCGCCGGCGGGGCCTTCGCCGCGTTCCTGTCCACGGCGTCCGGACTGACCATGGCCGTCGCGGGCGTCCTCACCCAGGACGTACTGCCCAGGGCCCTTCTGACGGATCTCCGCGGCGTACGGCAGTTCCGGCTGGGCACCGGCCTCGCCATGCTGGTGCCGCTTGCGGCGAGCGCGCTGGCGGGCGGGCTGCCGGTGGCGGACGCGGTCGGGCTCGCCTTCGCCGTGTCGGCGTCCTCCTTCTGCCCGCTGCTCGTCCTCGGCATCTGGTGGCGCCGGCTGACGCCGCCGGGCGCGGCCGCCGGGATGCTGGTGGGCGGTGGCTCGGCGTTCCTCGCCGTCACCGCGACCATGGCCGGCTTCCTCGGACCGGGCGGACTGCACGCCCTGCTGGCCTGGCCCGCGCTGTGGTCGGTGCCGCTGGGCTTCCTCACCATGATCCTGGTGTCGCTCGCCACCCCGGGCCGGGTCCCGGCGGGCACGGCGGCGATCCTCGCGCGGTTCCATCTCCCCGAGGAGCTGAGAGTGGAGGCGAAGGCGTGACCGGATTCGTGGCGGGGCTCTGCGTGGCCGTCCTGCCCCTGCTGGCCGCGGGCTTCTGGATCGGCCGGCGCACCGCCCGCCGGGAGAGCCGCGGCGACGGCCTCGGCACTCCCGTCGAGCACGCCACCTTCCAGACCCTGCACACCGCCTCGCTGGCGGCGCCCTCGCTGCGGGCAGGCCTGACCGAGGAGACGGCCCGCAGGTCGGCCCGGCGGCTGCGCTCCCTGCTCGGCACCGAGGCCCTGTGCCTCACCGACGAGGAACGGGTCCTGGTCTGGGACGGCGTCGGCGCGCACCACCGCGACGACATCATGGAGCGCCTCGCGGGCGCGTTGGAGACCGGCCGGGGCGAGGCCTTCCCGCTGACCTGCCCCAGCCCCGCCTGCCCGGTCCGCTGGGCCGTGGTCGCCCCGCTCACCGTCGACGACCGGGTGCACGGCGCCCTGGTCGCCTGCGCGCCCCGGGAGTCCGCCGTGCTGGTCCGCGCCGCGGGCGAGGTGGCCCGCTGGGTCTCCGTCCAGCTGGAACTGGCCGACCTCGACCGCTCCCGCACCCGGCTCATCGAGGCCGAGATCAAGGCCCTGCGCGCCCAGATCTCGCCCCACTTCATCTTCAACTCGCTCGCGGTGATCGCCAGCTTCGTGCGCACCGACCCCGAGCGGGCCCGGGAGCTGCTGCTGGAGTTCGCCGACTTCACCCGCTACTCGTTCCGCAGGCACGGCGACTTCACCACCCTCGCCGACGAGCTCCACGCCATCGACCAGTACCTCGCCCTGGTCCGCGCGCGCTTCGGCGACCGCCTCGCCGTCACCCTCCAGATTGCACCCGAGGTGCTGCCCGTCGCGCTGCCTTTCCTCTGTCTCCAGCCGCTCGTCGAGAACGCGGTGAAGCACGGTCTCGAGGGCACGGCGGACACCTGCCGCATCGGCATCACCGCGCAGGACGCGGGCGCCGAGGCGCTGGTGGTCATCGAGGACGACGGCGCCGGCATGGACCCCGCGCTGCTGCGCCGCATCCTCGCGGGCGAGGTCAGCCCCTCCGGCGGCATCGGACTGTGCAACGTCGACGACCGGCTCCGCCAGGTCTACGGCGACGACCACGGCCTCGTCATCGAGACCGCCCCCGGCGCCGGGATGAAGGTGACCGCCCGGCTGCCGAAGTACCAGCCGGGCGTGCACTCGGCGGCCCGCCTCGGCCGGGGCTGAACCAGGGAGCCGTACCTGCTCGGCCGAACCAGGGAGCCGTATCCGCTCAGGTGCTGCGGGTGGCCACCATGCCGAGGGTGATCAGCCCCAGCACGACCCAGCCGAACCACAGCCAGCCGTTGCTGCCGAGCACCGCCGTGTAGGCCGTCACCATGACGAGTCCGCCGAGGGTGAGAACCCCCATGGTCTTCGTGGAGCTGTCCGTGGAACCGGGCATCGCAACACCCTCCTCGTGGTCCGTCCCTCCATGGTGCCCCGGATCCGCGCCGAAGCGGCCCCGATCCGCAAATACGTCCGGTTTCCGGCGCGGGCAAGGGAGGAGAAACGGGAAAAAAGCGAGGGGGCGGGAGGGCAGCGAGGGGGCGGGACAGCTCCCGTGCGGGGAGGCCGCTCAGCGGCTGCGGGCGTTCAGCGAGGCGAGATAGGCGTTGTACGCCTCCAGCTCCTTGTCGCCGTCCCGGTCCGCGGCCCGGTCGCTGCGCTTGGCCTGCCGCTGCTCGGAGCCGTACCACTGGAACAGCAGTGCGATCAGCACCAGCACCGAGGGGATCTCGCTGAAGGCCCAGGCGATACCGCCGGCCGCGTTCTGGTCGGCGAGCGCGTCGATCCCGAGCGAGGCGGGCGGGTTGCTGTACGTCTTCACCATCGGGGTCGAGCCCATCATCAGCGCGATGCCGAAGAACGCGTGGAACGGCATGCCCGCGAACAGCTCCAGCATCCGCATCAGATACCCCGGCCGCTGCGGGCCCGGGTCGACGCCCATGATCGGCCAGAAGAAGAACACCCCGACCAGCAGGAAGTGGATCATCATCACGGTGTGGCCCGCCTGGGACCCCATCAGCGTGTCGAACAGCGGGGTGAAGTAGAGCCCGTACAGGCTCGCGATGAACATCGGGATGGTGAACGCCGGGTGCGTGACGACCCGCATGTACCGGCTGTGCAGCAGCGCCAGCAGCAGTTCCCGCGGCCCCTTGCGCCCCCGTCCGGCGACGGGCAGCGCCCGCAGCGCGAGGGTGACCGGCGCGCCGAGCAGGATCAGGATCGGCGACAGCATGCTGATCACCATGTGCTGCACCATGTGCACGCTGAACATGACCATGCCGTAGTCGTTCAGCCCGGTGCACATCACCAGCGCGATGCTCAGCACCCCGGAGACGAACGCCACGGTCCGCCCGAGCGACCAGGCGTCCCCGCGCCGCCGCAGCCGTACGACCCCCCACGCGTACAGCGCGATCCCCAGCAGGCAGGCGACGAGAAAGAACCCGTCCGGCGACCACTGGAGACCGCGCCCCAGCGTGAACGGCGGCAGGTCCATGGTCATGCCGTGCCCGCTGTGCTCCATAGCCGGCTCCTGCTTTCGTGGGGGTTGTGCGCTTTGGTCCGGCACCAAGACTAGAACTGCCCCCGGCCACACTTGCGACCGGGGGCAGATCAGCGCACTCAGGGGCGCGGGGCTGTATCAATCATGCGGCTCCGCCGCGCGGGCGCGACACGCCACGACGAACCCGCACCCGCAGTAGAGCCAGAAGAAACGGGCAACCGCCGGACGGCTAAAGCACGCACTCCGCCTCGGCGTACCGCCCCTCCGGCACCGTCTTCAGCGTCTGCACGGCCTCGGCCAGCGACACCATGACGATGTCCGTGCCCCGCAGAGCCGTCATCTTCCCGAACTCACCCCGGTGCACGGCCTCCACCGCGTGCCACCCGAACCGCGTCGCCAGCACCCGGTCGTACGCGGTCGGCGTACCACCGCGCTGCACATGCCCGAGGATGACCGGACGGGCCTCCTTGCCGAGCCGCCGCTCGAGTTCGACCGAGAGCTGCCGGGCGATGCCCGCGAACCGCTCGTGGCCGTAGATGTCCTTGCCGCCCTCGTCGAACTCCATGCTCCCGGCCCGCGGCTTGGCACCCTCCGCGGCGACCACGATCGCGAACCGCTTGCCCGCCTCGAACCGCTCGCCGACCACGGTGGCGAGCTCCTCGATGTCGAAGGGCCGCTCGGGCACCACGATGGCGTGGGCACCCGCGGCCATGCCGGAGTGCAGGGCGATCCAGCCGGTGTGCCGTCCCATGACCTCGACGACGAGCACCCGCTGGTGGGACTCGGCGGTGGTCTTGAGCCGGTCGAGGGCCTCGGTCGCCACACCGACGGCCGTGTCGAAGCCGAAGGTGACGTCCGTGACAGCGATGTCGTTGTCGATGGTCTTCGGCACGCCGACGACGGGCAGACCGCTGTCGGACATGAGCCGGGCCGCCTTGAGCGTGCCCTCGCCGCCGATCGGGATGATCGCGTCGAGTCCGAGGTCCGCGACATGGCCCTTGGCCCGCTCGACCCCGTCCCGCAGATGGGACGGCTGGACGCGGGAGGAACCGAGGATGGTTCCGCCGCGGGCGAGGATGCCGCCCACCGCGTCCAGGTCGAGCTTCATGTAGTCGCACTCCAGGAGGCCCTTCCAGCCGTCCCGGAAGCCGATGACCTCGTCGCCGTGGTCGACGACGGCACGGTGCACGACGGACCGGATGACGGCGTTCAGGCCGGGGCAGTCGCCGCCGGACGTGAGGACACCAATGCGCATAGCCCGAAATACCTTTGCAACGTGGGGGCCGAGGACCGGACCACGTTGTCCGGCTTGATCCCGGTCACCCTACCGGCGTGAGGGGGTCGCACCACCATGGGCGTCCGCCTGGTGGACGTGCCCGCACATGTGAGCGGACGGCCTGTCAGAGGGGCCCTCCCAGTACGGTGACGCAGCCTTCTTTCCTCTGCCTTTCGTCCGCGTTTCGGGCATCTGGAGCGCGGTCGACGAGACGTGAAAGAAGAGCCGCCCGGGGCCACGGGGGCCCAGGGCGGCTCGTGCGACGCCGTACGGGGTCAGGCGGGCTGCTGCGCGGCGGCGATGCGCTCGTTGCGCAGCGCCTCGTACCAGCGGTCGTCGATCGGCGGCAGGGCGTTGACGTCGAGCGCCAGCTTCAGCAGCAGGTCTGCGATCAGCGGATTGCGGGCGAGCACCGGCCCGTGCATGTACGTGCCGAAGACGGTGTCGTTGTACGCCCCCTCCGTGCCGTCCCCGGTGCCGTTGCCCTTGCCCAGGCGGACCCGGGCGAACGGACGGGCGGTGGGGCCGAGCTGGGTGACGCCCTGGTGGTTCTCGAAGCCCGTCAGCGGGGGCAGGCCCAGCCGCGGGTCGATGTCGCCGAGGACGTCGCCGACACAGCGCTCGCCCGTCCCGCGCACCGTGGTGACGTCCAGCAGCCCGAGACCGGGCTCCCGCTGGCCGAGGTCGTTGACGAACTCGTGGCCGAGGATCTGGTACCCGGCGCACACCGCGAACACGATCGCGCCGTTCTGCACCGCCTGGTACAGATGACCGTCGCGGCGCAGCCGCTCGGCGGCCAGCCGCTGCGGCCGGTCCTCGCCGCCGCCGATCAGATAGATGTCGCCGGACGTCGGGATCGGCTGGTCGCTGCGCACGTCCATCCGGGCCACGTCGAGACCGCGCTGGCGGGCCCGCCGCTCGACGACGAGGGCGTTGCCCTGGTCGCCGTAGGTGCTGAGCAGGTCGGGGTAGATCCACACCAGCCGCAGTTGGTTGTCGCTCATGAAGTGATCGTCCTCCCTGTTCAGTTGCCGACGATCCGGCGCAGGTCCTGGAACGCGGTGTAGTTCGCGATGACCTCGATCCGGCCGGGCGGGGCCTGCTGGACGGCCTGGTCGAGGTTCTCGCAGACCTGGAAGTGCTGGTTCGCGACCTCCAGACGCACCGCGAGGTCCAGCTTCCGGTCGCCGATCACGAAGATCGGGTGGCCGGTCAGGCGTGTGTAGTCGACGTCCCACAGCCACGAGGTGTCGGTGCCGTCGGCGCCGCGCGCGTTCACGGACAGGATCACCGGGGTCGGCGGCGGGTCGATCAGGGAGAACGTCTCCAGCCAGCCCGCGGGGTTCTTGGCGAGCAGCAGCCGCAGATCGCGCTGCATGTACTGCACCACGTCGTAGCGTCCGGCGACGGCCTGCACCTGGTACATCCGCTCCAGGGCGACCTGTGGCGGCACGCCGAACACGGCGGCGACGGCGGCCGAGGAGGCGGCGTTGGCCTTGTTGGCGCGGCCCGGCAGCTGGAGATGGATCGGCCAGGCGGAGCCGTGCGGGTCGAGGACGTGGTCGCCGGAGAGCGCCCAGGTCGGGTTCGGGCGGCGGAAGCCGCAGTCGCCGCAGAACCAGTCGTCGCCGGGGCGCTGCATCACACCGCCGCAGGACGGGCACGACCAGGCGTCGTCCTTCCACATCTGGCCGGCGGCAACCCAGATCACGTTCGGCGAGGAGGACGCGGCCCACACGACCAGCGGGTCGTCGGCGTTCGCCACGATCACCGCCTTGGAGCCCGCGAGACCCTCACGCCAGTTCTCCGCGAGCATGCGGGTCTCCGCGGCGCGGTCGAGCTGGTCGCGCGAGAGGTTGAGGAGGGCGATGCACTTCGGGGCGGTGTCCCGGGCGACACCCGCGAGGTACTTCTCGTCGACCTCGATCACGCCGAACTTCGACTCCGAGCCGCCCGCCAGCGCCGACGTGATACCGGCCGGCATGTTGGCGCCGAGGGCGTTGGACACGACCGGTCCGGCCGCGCGCAGCGCCTCGGCGATGAGCCGGGTGGTGGTGGTCTTGCCGTTGGTCGCCGAGACCAGGACCACGTCCAGGTTCTGTGCCAGCCGGGCGAGCAGGTCGGGGTCGAGCTTGAGGGCCACCCGTCCGCCGATCACCGAACCGCTCCCGCGCCCCGCGGCACGGGATGCCGCCGCGACAGCCTTGCCGGCGGTCACGGCGAGCTTGGCCCGCGGAGTGAGCGGGTCCGAATTGCCTGCCATCAGTCCTCGATCCTCCTTGCTTACGCGCCGCTTCGAAAGCCTCGACGGCCACGTGGTGTGGCCTCAGCCTATCGAGATCCACTCACGTGCCCGAATCGCGGCACCGTCACGATCCAGGCACGCACCTGTCGCGACCTGCCAGACCGTACCCTTGCCGCCATGCGACAAGGCTTCATCCCGGGCGCCCGCGGGCGAGTCCGGCCCCTCACCCTGCTCGGTTCCCCGGTGCTCCACACCCCCTGCGCCGAGGTGACCGACTTCGGCCCCGGACTCGCCGCCCTCGTCGAGGACTTGTTCGCCACGATGTACGCCGCCGAGGGCGTGGGCCTGGCCGCCAACCAGGTGGGGGAGTCACTGCGCGTCTTCGTCTACGACTGTCCCGACGACGAAGACGTACGGCATCTCGGGCATGTCGTGAACCCCCGGCTCGTCGCGGTGGACGGTGTGGAGATCCGTGGCCCGGAGGGCTGTCTGTCCCTGCCGGGGCTGGAGGCGGGCACGGTCCGCCACGACCACGCCGTGGTCGAGGGCTTCACGATGACGGGCGAGCCCGTCACGATCCACGGCACGGGCTGGTTCGCCCGCTGCCTCCAGCACGAGTGCGACCACCTGGACGGAACGGTCTACGCGGACCGTGTGACGGGCCGGCGCCACCGTCGGCTGATGAGGCAGGTGGCCAAGGCGCCCTGGAGCTGAGACCCCGGGGCGCGGGCCGTCCCGGCGGACATGGGCGCGAGCGAACCCCGTGACGCGCGGCCCGAGTCAGAACCCGGGCCCGCCGACCCGGTCCCCGGCGGCGGCCAACCGCCCCCACAGCAGGTCCGCCAGACTCCGTACCAGTTCGGCCCGGGAACAGGGGCGTTCGCCCAGCCACCAGTCCCCGGCGGCGTGCATCATGCCGACGATGCCGTGTCCCCACACCCTGGCCAGCTGCTGCGACCCCGGTCCGAGGTCCAGCCGTTCCTCGATGACCGTGGCCAGTTCCTCGCCCATGCGCCGTAGCACCGGAGCGGAGTACTTGCCGATGTCGAACCCGGCGTCGCCCGTCTGGCCACCCTCCGAGGGGTGCATCAGGAACCGGTAGACCTGGGGCCGGGCCTCGATCGCGGCGAGGTAGGTGTCGAGGGTCGCCTCCACCCGCTCGCGCCGGTCGGCGGGCGCGTCCAGGGCGGCCCGCAGCGAGTCCAGCAGGGCGTCGGTGTGGCGCTTGGCGAGGGCGGCGTACAGGCCGCCCTTGTCCCCGAAGTGCCGGTAGAGGATCGGCTTGGTGATCCCGGCCTCCGCGGCGATGGCGTTCATGGAGGCCTGGGGGCCGTCCCGGAGCACCACTCGGTCCGCGGCCTCCAGCAGCTCGCGCCGTCGGCGGTCGGCGGACCTCTGCTGCTCGGTCCGCTGCGTGGTGTCCATGTGCTCTCCCCACCCGTGCTGATTCGGTGACGCCAGCGCAAACTAACACTCGGGACGTCCCGCGCATCGAACGGGATGCTGAGGAACCGCGATGAGTTGACTTTTCCTACTGGTCGGTAACAGACTGCGGTTACCGCAAGTAACGCGCAGGTGCCGCCGCTGGAGGGGACATGGCCGAGTTCACCATGGAGCTCAACGACGAACAGAAGGAGGTCCGCGACTGGCTGCACGGCTTCGCCGCCGATGTCATCCGGCCCGCGGCCGCCGAATGGGACGAGCGTGAGGAGACCCCCTGGCCGGTCATCCAGGAGGCCGCCAAGGTCGGCATCTACTCCCTGGACTTCTACGCCCAGCAGTACTTCGACCCGACCGGCCTCGGCATTCCGATGGCCATGGAGGAGCTGTTCTGGGGTGACGCCGGTATCGCCCTGTCCATCGTCGGCACCGGTCTCGCCGCCGTAGGCGTCCTCGCCAACGGCACGGAGGAGCAGATCGGCACCTGGATCCCCCAGATGTACGGCGACGCCAACGATGTCAAGGTGGCCGCCTTCTGCTCCTCCGAGCCGGACGCCGGTTCCGACGTCGGCTCGATGCGCACCCGCGCGGTGTACGACGAGGCCACCGACGAATGGGTGATCAACGGCACGAAGACCTGGGCGACCAACGGCGGTATCGCCAACGTCCACGTGGTCGTCGCGGTCGTCGACCCGGAGCTCGGCTCCAAGGGCCACGCCTCCTTCATCGTCCCGCCGAACACCCCCGGTCTGTCCCAGGGCCAGAAGTTCAAGAAGCACGGCATCCGCGCCTCGCACACCGCCGAGGTCATCCTGGACCAGGTCCGGGTGCCGGGCTCCTGTCTGCTGGGCGGCAAGGAGAAGCTGGACGAGCGGCTGGCCCGCGCCCGCGAGCGCGCCAGGTCCGGCGGCGAGCGTGTGAAGAACGCGGCCATGGCCACCTTCGAGGCCTCGCGCCCGGCGGTCGGCGCCATGGCGGTCGGCACCGCCCGCGCCGCGTACGAGGTCGCCCTCGACTACGCGAAGACCCGGGAGCAGTTCGGCCGGCCCATCATCGACAACCAGGGCGTCGCCTTCCAGCTCGCGGACATGCGCACCTCGGTCGACGCGGCCCGGCTGCTCGTCTGGCGCGCCTCCTGGATGGCGGTCAACGGCAAGCCGTTCACCGCGGCCGAGGGCTCGATGTCGAAGCTGTTCGCCTCCGAGACCGCCAAGCAGGTCACCGCCCAGGCGATCCAGATCCTCGGCGGCAACGGCTACACCCGTGAGTACCCGGTGGAGCGGATGCACCGGGACTCGGCGATCTACACGATCTTCGAGGGCACCAGCGAGATCCAGCGCCTGGTCATCGCCCGCACCCTCGCCGGGCTGCCCATCCGCTGACCGCGGTCACCCCCCCCGCCCGGGGCCGGGGAGTTGTTCTCCGCCCCGGAGTGCGAGCCGGCCGGGCTCCCCGTTCCGGGCACGAGTGCCCGGAACGGGGAGCCCGGACTCAGGACTGCCCGCTGCTGTGGGCGATACAGGCCACGTCGATCCGGTCGGCCAGCTTCGCCAGCTCGATCGTCAGGGCCGCGACCGTCTCCTCGTCGAGCTCCTGGTCCCCGGCCTCGACCAGATGCACCCAGCGCGCGCCCATCGTGCGCAGCAGTTTGCTCACATCGGCCGCGGCCACCTGCAGGGCCCCACGGTCGTCGACAATCAGCGGCAGAGTCACTTCGCGCACATCGGCGATCGTAACCGCGCGACCGTCACGCACCGTGCCAAACCGTCGTGATGTTGCAGAACTCGCGGATTCCGTGCCCGGACAGCTCACGCCCGTACCCCGAGCTCTTCACACCGCCGAACGGGAACGCCGGATGCGAGGCGGTCATGCCGTTGACGTAGACCGCGCCCGCCTCCAGATCCCGGACGAACCGGTCCACTTCGGCCTCGTCGCGGGTCCAGACGTTCGAACTCAGCCCGAACGGCGAGTCGTTGGCGATGAGCACGGCCTCGTCCAGGTCGCCCGCCCGGTACAGCGTCGCCACCGGACCGAACGCCTCCTCGCGGTGGATGCGCATCTCGCGGGTGATCCCGGCCAGCACCGTCGGCGGGTAGTACCAGCCCGGCAGCTCGGGACGGCGCAGCCGATGACCGCCGCACAGCAGGTCCGCCCCGCTGCGTGTCGCGTCGTCCACCAGCTCCTCCACGTCCGCCCGCCCCTGCTCGGTGGCGAGCGGGCCGACGTCCGTGTCCTCCTCCATCGGGTCGCCGACCTTGAGCGCCTTCATCGCGGTCACGAAGCGTTCGGCGAAGGCGTCGTAGACGTCCGTGTGCACGATGAACCGCTTCGCGGCGATACAGGACTGCCCGTTGTTCTGCACCCGCGCGGTCACCGCGATCTGCGCGGCCCGGTCGAGGTCGGCGGAGGGCATCACGACGTACGGGTCGCTGCCGCCGAGCTCCAGGACGGTCTTCTTGATCATCTCGCCGGAGGTGGAGGCGACGGCCCGGCCGGCCGGTTCACTGCCCGTGAGCGTCGCCGCCCGGACCCGCTCGTCGCGCAGGACGCCGTCCACCTGGGCGGCGCCGATCAGCAGGGTCTGGAAGCAGCCCTCCGTGAAGCCCGCCCGGTGGAACAGGTCCTCCAGGTACAGCGCGGTCTGCGGCACGTTCGACGCGTGCTTCAGCAGGCCCACGTTGCCCGCCATCAGCGCGGGCGCGGCGAACCGGATCACCTGCCACAGCGGGAAGTTCCACGGCATCACCGCGAGCACCGGTCCGAGCGGGCGGTAGCGCACCCGCACCCGGGACGCCCCGGAGTCCCGTACGTCCGAGGCGGCGGGCTCCTCGTCGGCGAGCAGCGCCTCGGCGTTCTCCGCGTACCAGCGCATGGCCTTGGCGCACTTGGCGGCCTCGGCCCGGGCCTGCTTGACCGGCTTGCCCATCTCGGTGGTCATCACCCGCCCGATGTCCTGCTGGTCGGCGTCCAGCAGCTCGGCGGCCCGGTTCAGCAGCCGGGCGCGGTCGGCGAAGGCGCTCGTGCGGTACGTACGGAACGTGGCCTCGGCGAGCTGGAGCCGGCGTTCCAGCTCCTCGTCCCCCATGGCCTCGTACGTCTTGAGCGTCTCGCCGTTCGCCGGGTTCACCGTAGCGATGGGCATGACCGGACCTCCCTGGGTGGGCTGTGTCTCGACGATCCCGCGCCCCGGCCGGGGCCGCAACGCGTGGACGTCAGGGCGAGTGTTCCGCGAGGCGGTCGAGAAACGCGGCCTGCGCGGAGACGACGACCTCGCGGGCTCGTTCCAGGCCGTACCAGGCGACCCGGTCCAGCTCGGGGAACTCCTGGGTGCGGCCCGAGCGTGGCGGCCACTCCATGGTGAAGGTGCCGGGGACCACCGTGGTCGGGTCCAGGTCCGCCTCGACCGCCCACACCGTGACGACCTTGCCGCCCCGCTGCCGCACCTCGCCGAGCGGTACGGCCGCACCTTCCGGCGGCTCCAGGCCCAGCTCCTCGCGGAACTCGCGCCGGGCCGCCTCCCAGGCGGGTTCCTCCGGGTCGTACTCGCCCTTCGGGACGGTCCACGCGCCGGCGTCCTTCCGGGCGAAGAACGGACCGCCCATATGGCCGAGCAGCACCTCAAGGCCGTTCTCGCCGTGGCGGTACAGCAGCAGGCCCGCGCTGCGCCGGCCCGCCGCGCTCACGGCCGCACCTCCGGGTGGGCGGCCAGCAGGGTCTCGACGGTGTCCGCCTCCTCGGGCCTCTTGTCCTCCCGGTAGCGCACCACCCGGGCGAAGCGCAGCGTGACGCCCGCCGGGTAGCGGGAGGACCGCTGGAGACCGTCGTAGGCGATCTCGACGACGAGTTCGGGGCGTACGGTCACCACCCAGCCGTCGTCCTTCACCGCGATCCGCTGCAGCCGCTCGGCCTGCCAGGCCAGCATCGCGTCGGTCATGCCCTTGAACGTCTTGCCGAGCATGGCGTACGACCCGTCCGCGCGGCGGGCGCCGAGGTGGAGGTTGGACAGCTTGCCGGTGCGGCGGCCGTGGCCCCACTCGACGGCCAGGACGACCAGGTCGAGGGTGTGCACGGGTTTCACCTTGAGCCAGGACGCTCCCCTTCGGCCCGCGCTGTAGGGGGCGTCGAGGGCCTTGACGACGACGCCCTCGTGGCCGCGGCGCAGTGTCCGGGCGAGGAAGTCCTCGGCCGGGGCCACGTCGTCCGCGCCCGCGGCGAGGGCGCGGCGCACCCGCATCGGCTCGGGCACCAGCCGGGCCAGCTCCGCGTGCCGTTCGGCGAAGGGCAGGTCGAGGAGGTCGCGGCCGTCGACGGACAGGGCGTCGAAGAAGACGGGGGAGACGGGCACGGACTCGGCCGCCGTCGCCACGTCGACGCGGGAGCCCACCCGCCCGGCGGTCTCCTGGAAGGAGCGGGGCCGGCCCTCCGCGTCGAAGGACAGCACCTCCCCGTCCAGCACGAACCGCTCGCCCGCGAGACCCAGCGCCGCCGACGTCACCTCGGGCAGCCGGTCCGTGATCTCGTCGAGGGTGCGGGTGTAGACGCGTACGTCGGTGCCGTCGCGGTGCACCTGGACGCGGATGCCGTCCAGCTTCTCCTCGACCGCGCAGGCGCCGAGCCTGCCGACGGCCTCGGCCACCGAGGCGGCGGTCTGCGCGAGCATCGGCAGGACCGGGCGGCCGACGGTGAGCCGGAAGCGGTCCAGGGCCGGCGGGCCGTCGGCGAGCAGCGCCTCGGCCACGGCCTGCAGCGACCCGGCCAGCATCACCGCACGGCGTACCTCGGCCGCCCCGGCCCCCGTCGCCTGCGCCAGCCCTTCGATCGCGACCGCGTCGAGCGCGCCCTGCCGGACCTCGCCGGTGATCAGGCCGAGCAGGAAGCGCTGTTCGTCCGCCGTGGCCGCGCCCATCAACTCGCCCACCAGCCTGGCGCGTTCGGCCTGCGAGCCGGGGCCGGAGAGCGCGCCGAGCTCGGTGAGCCGGGCGTCCACCTCGCGCACCGTCAGGCCCGGCCCGGCGGCCGGTTCGACCGGTCGGCTCAGCGTCTTCCAGCCGACCCCGAGCCGCCCCTGCGGCAGCCGGCCCGCGAGATACGGGATGACGATCGGCGCGTCCCGCGCGTCCGCCTCCCGGAACAGTTCGGCGAGCAGAGCGATCTTGCGAGACCTCGCCGACGCGGCGGCGACCTCCCGCGACACATCGGCGACCCGACTCAACAACATGCAGCCATGGTGCGCCGCCCCCCACCACCCCACACCCCGAGATCGCCATTCAAGCGGCGCGACCGGCCCAACCACGACCCGCACCCGCGATGGACCTGGCCCGTGTTTGGGGGCGCGGGGAACTGCGCGACCGTTCGACCACGCCCCGCACCTGAGGCGGCCGGGATCCTGGGCGGCGGCCCGTCTTTCAAGGGGCGCGGGGAACGGCCCGACCGGCCCGCCACGACCCGCACCTGAGGTGGAGGGGACCCTGGGCGGTGGCCCACCTCCAAGGGGCGCGGGGAACTGCGCGACCAGCCACCACAACCCACACCCGCGACGCCCCCGGCAGGGCACGGCACCGCGCCACGTCAAGACATCGCGTCGAGGTCCGCGAACAGCAACTCCCCATTCACCGCGGCAGCGGCCCGGTGACCACGGCTCGCCGCGTTCACCACCTGCTCGGCGAAGCCCGACGCGTTGCCCGCCGCCCACACCCCCGGGACACTGGTCAGACCCCGCTCGTCGATCACGGGGTACGTGCCGAACGGCGTCTCGGCCATCTCCGCGCCCAGCTTCACGAACAGCTCCGTGCGCGGCACCGGCCGGGGCGCCACGAACAGCACCTCACGCTCGTACACCGTGCCGTCCGCGAGCCGGACACCGGTCAGCCGGTCGTCCTCCACCACCAGCCCCGCCACCTCGCCGGGCACGACCTTCACCCCGGCCGCCGCGAGCCGGCGCACGTCCTGCTCGGACAGCTCCGACTCGGCGACCTCGTGCAGGAACAGCGTGACGTCCTCGGACCACTGGGACACCATCAGCGCCTGGTGCACGCTCAGCGCGTTCGCGGCCAGCACGCCGAACGCCCGGTCACGGACCTCCCAGCCGTGGCAGTAGGGGCAGTGCAGCACATCGCGGCCGAAGCGCTCGGCGACGCCCGCCACCGCCGGGAGCTCGTCCCGCAGACCGGTCGCGACGATCAGACGCCGGGCCCGTACGGTCCGGCCGCTGTCGAGCGTGACGGCGAAGTCCCCGTCCCCGTTCCCCTCCTTCACGACGTCCGTCACCCGGTCCCGGACGAGCTCGACGCCGTACCGGGCGATCTCCTCGCGCCCGGCCGCCAGGAACTCGGCGGGCGGCATCCCGTCACGGGTGAGATAGCCCTGCATGTGCGCGGCGGGCGCGTTGCGCGGCTCGCCCGCGTCGATCACGAGGGTGCGGCGCCGGGCCCGGCCCAGCACCAGCGCCGCGGACAGCCCCGCCGCGCCCCCGCCGACGACGATCACCTCGTACGTCATGGCGTTCTCCGTCCTCTCGTCCGGCCCGGTCTTCTCGGTCATCGTGACCACCTCCTGACGAGAAGGTCGCCCCGGTCTCACCGGATTGACAAACAAGTTTGCCGAAACTGCAATGTCGGCCATGACCACCGAAGACGTTCTCGCGGAAGTGGGCCCCCGGCTGCGACGGCTGCGCAAGGAGCGGGAGGTGACCCTCGCCGGGCTGTCCGGGGCGACGGGGATCTCCGTGAGCACCCTGTCCAGGCTGGAGTCCGGGCAGCGCAAGCCCTCTCTGGAGCTGCTGCTCCCGATCGCGCAGGCCCACCAGGTGCCCCTGGACGAACTGGTCGGCGCGCCGCCGGTCGGCGACCCCCGTGTGCGGGCCGCCCCGATCGTGCGGTACGGGCGCACCCACTGGCCGCTCACCCGCCAGCCGGGCGGGCTCCAGGCCTTCAAGGTGCTCGAACCCCAGCGCTCCCTGGAGCCCGACCCGCGCACCCACGAGGGCTACGAGTGGCTGTACGTGCTGTCCGGCAGGCTGCGTCTGGTGCTCGGCGAGCACGACGTGGTGCTCGGGCCGGGGGAGGCCGCCGAGTTCGACACGCGGGTGCCGCACTGGTTCGGGTCGACGGGGGAGGGGCCGGTGGAGTTCCTGAGCCTGTTCGGGCCACAGGGGGAGCGGATGCATGTGCGGGCGCGGCCGAAGAACGCGTAGCCTGTTCCCTGATCGGCAAGCGACCGCTTAGTATGCCCTCGACCCGGTCGTACGACACAGTCCGTGGAGGCCCCGAATGCAGGCATGGCAGGTGCACGAGAACGGCGAGCCGAGCGAGGTGATGCGGCTCGCGGACGTCGAGCGGCCCACGCCCGGTGACGGCCAGGTCCTGCTGAAGGTGCGCGCCGCGAACATCAACTTCCCCGATGTGCTGATGTGCCGCGGCCACTACCAGGTACGGCCGCCGCTGCCGTTCACGCCCGGCGTGGAGATCTGCGGCGAGACCGAGGACGGCCGCCGGGTGATCGCCAACCCGGCGCTGCCCCACGGCGGATTCGCCGAGTACGCCGTCGCGGACGCCGCCGCGCTGCTGCCCGCGCCGGACTCCCTGGACGACGCCGAGGCGGCCGCGCTGCACATCGGCTACCAGACGGGCTGGTTCGGTCTGCACCGCCGGGCGGCCCTGGAGGCGGGCGAGACGCTACTGGTGCACGCCGCCGCGGGCGGGGTCGGCAGCGCGGCCGTCCAGCTCGGCAAGGCGGCCGGCGCCACCGTCATCGGCGTGGTCGGCGGCGCCGACAAGGCCGCCGTCGCCCGGGAGCTGGGCTGCGACGTGGTGATCGACCGGCGCGCCGAGGACGTCGTGGCCGCGGTGAAGGAGGCAACGGGCGGCCGCGGCGCCGATGTGATCTACGACCCCGTCGGCGGCGAGGCCTACACCCAGTCGGCCAAGGTGGTCGCCTTCGAGGGCCGCATCGTCGTCGTCGGCTTCGCGAGCGGCACCATCCCCAGCCCCGCGCTCAACCACGCGCTGGTGAAGAACTACTCGGTCCTCGGCCTGCACTGGGGCCTGTACAACGTCAAGAACCCCAAGCTGGTCCTGCACTGCCACGAGCAGCTCACCGAGCTGGCCGCCCGCGGCGCGATCAAGCCCCTGATCAGCGAGCGGGTGCCGCTGGCCGAGGCCGCGGCCGCAGTACAGCGCGTCGGCGACGGTGTCACCACCGGCCGCCTCGCCGTGACGACGGAGGCAGTGGCATGACCGACGCCGACGAACTGCGCCGCCTCACCCGGGAGTTCCTGGCCGCGCACCCGCCCGCGACCACCGACCGCACCGACTTCCTGCGCGCCCGCTTCGACGCCGGCCTCGCCTGGGTGCACTACCCGCAGGGCCTCGGCGGACTGGGCGCCCCGCGCACCCTCCAGGCCGTCGTGGACGCCGAGCTGGAGGCCGCCGAGGCACCCGACAACGACCCCCGGCGGATCGGCATCGGCCTCGGCATGGCCGCCCCGACGATCCTCCGCTACGGCACCGAGGAGCAGAAGCGCCGCTTCCTGCGCCCCCTGTGGACCGGCGAGGAGGTGTGGTGCCAGCTGTTCAGCGAGCCCGGCGCCGGATCCGACCTGGCCGCGCTCGGCACCCGGGCGGTCCGGGAGGGCGACCACTGGGTCGTCAACGGGCAGAAGGTGTGGACCTCCAGCGCCCATGTCGCCCGCTGGGCCATCCTCATCGCCCGCACCGACCCGGACGTGCCCAAGCACCGGGGCATCACCTACTTCCTGTGCGACATGACCGACCCCGGCGTCGAGGTGCGCCCGCTGCGGCAGATCACCGGTGAGGCCGAGTTCAACGAGGTGTTCCTCACCGACGTCCGCATCCCCGACTCCCGCCGCCTCGGCGAGACCGGAGACGGCTGGCGGGTCGCGCAGACCACGCTGAACAACGAGCGGGTCGCGATCGGCGGCATGCGGCTGCCGCGCGAGGGCGGCATGATCGGCCCGGTCGCCCGGACCTGGCGCGAACGCCCCGAACTGCGCACCCACGACCTCCACCAGCGGCTGCTGAAGCACTGGGTCGACGCGGAGGTCGTCCGGCTCACCGGCGAACGCCTGCGCCAGCAGCTCGCGCTGGGCCAGCCCGGCCCCGAGGGCGCCGGCATGAAGCTCGCCTTCGCCCGCCTCAACCAGGAGATCAGCGGCCTGGAGGTGGAACTCCTCGGCGAGGAGGGCCTGCTGTACGACGACTGGACCATGCGGCGCCCGGAGCTGGTCGACTTCACCGGCCGCGACGCCGGCTACCGCTATCTGCGCTCCAAGGGCAACAGCATCGAGGGCGGGACCAGCGAGGTCCTGCTCAACATCGTCGCCGAGCGCGTGCTGGGCCTGCCCGCCGAGCCGCGCACCGACAAGGACGTCGCCTGGAAGGACCTGACCCGGTGAACAAAGAGCCCGATCTGCTCTACTCGGAGGAGGAGGACGCGCTCCGCGCGGCCGTCCGGGACCTGCTCGCCGACCACTGCGACGCGCCCGGCGTCATCGCCCGCACCGAGTCCGACGCCCCGCACGACCTCCGCGCCTGGAAGGCGCTCACCGACGGCATGGGCCTGGCCGGCCTGCTGGTCCCCGAGGACCGGGGCGGCCAGGGTGCCACGCACCGAGAGGCCGCCGTCGTCCTGGAGGAGCTCGGCCGCGCGGTGGCTCCCGTGCCGTACCTGACCAGCGCCGTGGTCGCCACCGAGGCCCTGCTCGCCTGCGAGGCCGAGGGCGGTCTGCTCGCCGAGCTGGCCTCCGGCCGGCGCATCGGCGCGCTCGCCGTCGCGCTGAACGTCGCGCCCGAACGCGCCTACAAGGTCGTACGGTTCGAGGACGGCGCCCTGCACGGGGAGCTGACCGGCATCGCCGACGCGGCGGCCGCAGACGTGCTGCTGGTCCCCGCGGACGACGGCGGGCTGTACGCGGTGGAGGCCAGCGCGGTCACCGTCACCCCGCAGGTGTCGCTCGACCTCACCCGGCCGCTGGCCACCGTCACCCTGGACGGCGCCGCCGGACGGCTGCTCGGCGACGCCGAACCCGCGGTGCGCCGCGCCCTGCGCGCCGGTGCCGGACTGCTGGCCTCCGAACAACTCGGCGTCGCCGAATGGGCGTTGACCGAGACCGTGCGGTACCTCAAGGAACGCAAGCAGTTCAACCGGTCCGTCGGCGGCTTCCAGGCGCTCAAGCACCGGCTCGCCCAGCTGTGGCTGGACGTCGTCGGCCTGCGCGCCGCCGCCCGCAACGCGGCCGACGCCCTGGCGGACGACTCCGACGACACGGAGACGGCCGTGGCGGTCGCCGTCGCCCAGGCGTACGCGGCGCCGGTCGCCGTGCGCGCCGCCGAGGAGGCCCTCCAACTGCACGGCGGCATCGGCATGACCTGGGAGCACCCCGTCCACCTCTGCCTCAAGCGGGCCAAGGCCGACTCCCTCGCCTACGGCACCGCGGGCGTCCACCGGGACGCGCTGGCCGAACTGGTCGACCTGCGCGCTCCCTGACGTCCGCCCGGCGACCACCGGGGAAAGCCCGCCCCACCCGGGGCGGGCTTTTCCGTGCGCTGCGCCGCGGCCGGTGAACGCATGACGGCAGTCCGGCCAACTCCTGCGCCACACAGCCTCTTTGAGGTGCGCACGCCCCATACTCGCTGGGGATTCGCACCGGCACCCCCACAGGGAGGCAGCGCATGGCCCTCACCACCCGTCGCAGAGCCCTGACCGCCCTCGGCGCGGCCGTCGCGGGCACGATCGCCCTGCCCGGCGCCACCGCCCTCGCGAGCGAGCGGAACAAGCACCGCCCGTCCCCGCTGTGGCGGGCCCACGCGCACAACGACTACGAGCACCCCCGCCCCCTCCTCGACGCCCTCGACCACCGCTTCGGCAGCCTGGAGGCCGACATCTACCTGGTCGGCGACCGGCTCCTGGTCGCCCACGACCCGGAGGACCTCGACCCCGCCCGCACCCTGGAGTCCCTCTACCTCGACACGCTCGCCGCGCGTGTGAAGGCCAACCACGGCTCGGTGTACCGCGGTCACCGCCGGCCGCTCCAGCTCCTGATCGACATCAAGACCGAGGGCGCCTCGACCTATCTGGAGCTCGACCGGCATCTGCGGCGCCACAAGCACCTGTTCACCACCTTCGCCCACGGCCGCGTCCACCGCGGCCCGGTCACCGCGGTCGTCTCCGGCGACCGCGCGGCCCGTGTGCCGATGGAGGCCCAGTCCGAGCGTCGCGCCTTCTACGACGGCCGGCTCACCGACCTCGGCTCCTCGGCGCCCGCCTCGTTCGTGCCGCTGATCAGCGACAACTGGACCCGCCTGTTCGCCTGGCAGGGTGTCGGCCCGTTCCCGTCCGCCGAGCGCGAGCGGCTGCACGCCATCACCGCGGCCGCCCATGAGCGCGGCCAGACGGTTCGCTTCTGGGCCACCCCGGACGTGGCCGGCCCGGCCCGCGACGCCGTGTGGACCGAACTCCTCGACGCCGGTGTCGACTTCCTCAACACCGACGACCTGGCGGGCCTGGAGGCCTTCCTGGACGCGCGTCGGGCCTGACCTTCACACGCAGACACCACACGTTCGGGGGACATGTCAGCCGCCCGGATGAACCCTCCGTTACGCCACACTTGCGGCCGAACGCCGTGAACCGGACGCGACCGGCGTGGCGGAGGAGGTTGACGATGGCCGTTTCCATCTCTGTGGTGCTGCTGCTGTTCATCCTGGCGGTGATCTTCCTGCGCAACGGGGGACTGAAGTTCTCCCACGCGCTGGTGTGCGCGCTGCTCGGCTTCTACCTCGCCAGTACGGGCATGGCACCCACCATCCACAGTGGTCTCACGGCCACCGCGGACATCGTCGGCAGCCTGCGGCCGTGAGGTCCGCGCGGTCCTCGGCCCTCCAGGGGCCGAGGCCGCGGGGCCTCACCCGGTCGTGAAGACCCCGATGCCGTTCGGGACGGCGCGCTCCGCGCCCCCGCTCGGATGGTTGAGCGCGGTGACGGCGCCGGAGCCCGGGTCGCGGGCGACCAGGGCCGAGGAGCCGCCGCCGTCCAGGTTGAACCCCTGCGCCGCACCCAAGTGCGCCAGCGTGGCGGCGAGTTCCGCGACGGTCAGCCCGGTGCGGTACTCGGGCGCGCCGTCCAGCGTGAGCAGCAGCAGCCGCTGCCCGCCCCCGGCGATGCCCACGGCCGTGCGCACGGCGGCGGTCCGGTCCTCCAGGCCGGGCAGCGGGCGGCCGTCCCGCAGCACCGGGTAGCCGCCGATGGCGAAGCGCAGGGGATCGGGGGAGACGGTGGTGCGCAGCCGGTGCCTGATCCGCACGCGCTCGCCGAGGGAGAACTTCCTCAGTTGCTGTGCGCCCGACTCCCGGCCGACCAGCACCGTCGTGCCCGCGGCGATGGGCCCGCCGCCCGGGGTGCCGGCGGTGGCCACGACCTGGCCGTCGCGGACCGTCACCTCGTAGGTGTCGGCACTGCACGGCGCCGCCCGATCGGTGTCCGTGCCGCAGGTGGCGCGCGCCCGGGAGGCGGAGCCCCAGCTCTCGGTGAACGCGCCGATGGAACCCACCGGCAGCGCGTACTGGTTGAGCCCGCCGAGCGGCAGCCGCGCCTCAGGGGTGCGCAGCGAGCCCTCGAACGTGAGCCGTTCGAGCCGAGCCCTGTGGTCGCGGCCCACCCCGACGACGTCCTCGGTGCTCGTTCCCGGCGGCAGCGCGGGGCCGAACCGCTGCCCGTTCGGCACCGCCGCCTTCAGCGTCCGGCCGTCCGCGACCGCCGGGCCGACGCTCGCGCCGGTGGCCTGGACGCCGGGGTGCTGGGTCTCGGTGATGTTGAAGAAGTCGCCGTTGACGCCCGCCACCGCGCCCCGGGCCGCGGCCATCCGCGAGACGGTGTCCCGCGCCGCGACCGCGCCGGGGTACAGCAGCCCCAGCCGTACCCGGGGCTCGGCGAGGTCGACGCGCAGCACATGGGCGTGCGCCGGGCCCTGGGCCGCCTGGAGGTGGTACTGCTCGTAGACGACACCCGGCGCGACGGGCACCCCGGGCGAGGTGACGGCCGGTGCGAGGGGTGACGCCCGGTCGACCGCGCCGGCCGGTGCCGCCCCGGTGAGGGCGGCACCGGCCAGCGCGGTGAGTGCCGTGAAGAGGGCCAGTGCCGTTCTGCCCGCCCGTGCCCGGCCGAGTGCGCGCATGGCCGATCCTCCGCCCGAGATCCCTGAGCAACCGTCAAAACACGCAAGCGCAGGGAGATTGCACCACAGGGGGAGAGGAAAGAGACGGCTAGGCGTCGACGACCTGGGAACGGATGAGGAAACGCACTCCTTCCGGCGCCTCCAGCGAGAACCCGCTGCCCCGGCCCTCGACGACGTCCACGATGAGCCGGGTGTGGCTCCAGGTGGCGTACTGGCTGCGGGACATCCAGAACCTCACCGGCTCAGTGACGCCCTCCACCAGCAGCTCTGCCAGCAGCACGTCCGAGGCGCCGGTGCGGAACTCGCCCTCCGGGAAGCACATGGGCGCGCTGCCGTCGCAGCAGCCGCCGGACTGATGGAACATCAGGGGTCCGTGCTCGGCCCGCAGCCGCCGCACCAGGTCGGCGGCCGCGGGAGTGAGCCGCACGCGGGAGATCTCCTCGGGCATGGCGGGCGTCCTCTAGAAGAAGCCCAGCCTGCGCGGGGAATAGGAGACCAGCAGGTTCTTCGTCTGCTGGTAGTGCTCCAGCATCATCTTGTGGTTCTCACGGCCGATGCCCGACTGCTTGTATCCGCCGAACGCCGCGTGCGCCGGGTAGGCGTGGTAGCAGTTGGTCCACACCCGCCCCGCCTGGATGGCACGGCCCGCGCGGTACGCCGTGTTCATGTCCCGCGTCCACACGCCCGCGCCCAGCCCGTACAGCGTGTCGTTGGCGGTCTTGACGGCGTCGTCGAAGTCGTCGAACGAGGTCACCGACACCACCGGCCCGAAGATCTCCTCCTGGAAGATCCGCATCCGGTTGTCGCCCTCGAAGATGGTCGGCTGGACGTAGTAGCCGCCCTTCAGCTCGCCGTCGTGCTCGACGCGTTCACCGCCGGTGAGCACCCGGGCGCCCTCCTGACGGCCGATGTCCAGGTAGGAGAGGATCTTCTCCAGCTGGTCATTGGACGCCTGGGCGCCGATCATCGTGTCCGTGTCGAGCGGATTGCCCGGCCTGATCAGCTCGGTGCGGGCCACCGCCGCCTCCAGGAACTCCGCGTAGTGCCCCCGCTGGATCAGCGCCCGCGAGGGACAGGTGCACACCTCGCCCTGGTTCAGGGCGAACATGGTGAAGCCCTCCAGCGCCTTGTCGCGGAAGTCGTCGTCCCGCGCCCAGACGTCGTCGAAGAAGATGTTCGGCGACTTGCCGCCCAGCTCCAGCGTGACCGGCTTGAGGTTCTCCGAGGCGTACTGCATGATCAGCCGCCCGGTCGTGGTCTCCCCGGTGAAGGCCACCTTCGCCACCCGCGGGCTGGACGCCAGCGGCTTCCCGGCCTCCACGCCGAACCCGTTGACCACGTTCAGCACGCCAGGGGGCAGCAGGTCCGCCACCAGGCTCAGCCAGTAGTGGATCGACACCGGGGTCTGCTCGGCCGGCTTGAGCACGATCGCGTTGCCCGCCGCGAGCGCGGGGGCCACCTTCCAGGCCGCCATCAGCAGCGGGAAGTTCCACGGGATGATCTGCGCGACCACGCCCAGCGGCTCGTGGAAGTGGTACGCCACCGTGTCGTCGTCGACCTCGCTCAGCGAGCCCTCCTGCGCGCGGACCGCGCCCGCGAAGTAGCGGAAGTGGTCGATGGCCAGCGGGATGTCGGCGGCCAGGGTCTCCCGGACCGGCTTGCCGTTCTCCCAGCTCTCCGCCACCGCGAGCGGCTCCAGATACGCCTCCATGCGGTCGGCGATCTTCAGCAGGATGTCGGCGCGTTCCCCCGCCGAGGTGCGTCCCCAGGCCGGGGCCGCCGCGTGCGCCGCGTCCAGCGCCCGCTCCACGTCCTCCGCCGTGCCCCGGGCCACCTCCGCGAACGGCTGTCCGTTCACCGGGCTCGGGTTCTCGAAGTACTGGCCCCGGGCCGGGGGCACGTACTCCCCGCCGATGAAGTGGTCGTACCGCGCCTGGTAGGAGACGATCGCGCCCTCGGTGCCGGGCGCCGCGTAACGGGTCATGCTCTGTGCCTCCCGATGAACCGCCGCCCGCCGTCGGACGGCTTCCCGGGGGACGTTAGGGAGGGCGAGGTTGCGCGGACGTTGCACGGCCGTGGGCGGGCGTGGCCTTCCGGCGGTCGTAGGGGCCGCAGGGCTGCTGGCGCGGCGGGCCGGTTCGCGTCCGGTCGGCCGCCGGGGGCGGCCGGCGGTACGGCTACGGCGTCCTGCGTGGTGACGGTGCGCCGGTGCGGTGCGCGGGGTCACTCGCCGGGCCCGGCGGCCGGAAGCGGGCGCCGGTGTACGGCGGGACGGTCCGGCCCACCGGCCCGCCCGGCCCGCCCGGCCGCGCCCGTGGCTCGGCCCGGGGCGCCAACTCGGTCTCCAGCGCGGCGAGCCGGGCCTGCACCGCGGCCGTCGGGCGGAGCGCGGCGAGGGCCCGCCACACCTCCACGTCGTCCTCGCCCCAGGCCGCGTACGCCCACTCGGCCAGCAGGTCCGGGTCCTCGCGGTCGATCAGCGCGGCGCGCAGCCCGTCCGTGAGCCGGCGCCGCAGTCTGACCACCGCCGGGGCCTGGGAGGCGGGCAGCAGGGGACCGGTGTAGGCGTTCGCGGCCGCGGTGACCGCCCCGGCCGCCAGCCGCCGCTCGACCACGGCGACGTCCGACTCCACCGGCACCGTCAGCCGGTACGGCCGCGAGGCCAGCAGCCCCGGACCCAGCACCCCGCGCAGTCTGGCCAGTTCGGCCCGCAGGGTCACCGGCGTCACCGACTCGTCCTCGTACAGGGCGCACAGCAGTTCGTCGCCGGTCAGGCCCTCGGGATGGCAGGCCAGCAGGACCACGATCTCGCTGTGCCGGCGGCCCAGCCGGATGCCGCGGCCCCCTCCGCGCAGCCGCACCTCGTCCCGGCCGAGCGCGCTCAGCTCCAGTACGTCCGCGTCGGCGGCGGGAGCTTCGGGAACCAGCAGCGCGAGCTGGGACTCGGCGGCCCGCGCGACCGCCTGCACGAACGCCAGGCTGTGCGGGTGCGCGAGCTCGTCCCCGCCGGTGATGTCCACCGCGCCGATCACCTGTCCGGTGCGCGGATCGTGTACCGGGGCCGCCGCGCAGGTCCACGGCTGCACCTGCCGGGTGAAGTGCTCCGCCGCGAAGACCTGCACCGGCCGGTCCACGGCCACCGCCGTGCCCGGCGCGTTCGTGCCCATCGCGCTCTCTGCCCAGCGGGCGCCCGGCACGAAGTTCATCCGGCCCGCCTCGCGCCGGGTCGTCGGATGTCCCTCGACCCACAGCAGCCGCCCGTGTGCGTCGCAGACCGCGACCAGATGCTCGCCGTCCAGGGCGAAGGGGCCCATCAGCTCCCGGAACAGCGGCATCACCCGCGCCAGCGGATGCGCGGCCCGACAGGCGCCGAGCTCGCCGTCCGTCAGTTCCACGTCCGCGGTGCCGTCCGGCCCGACCCCGGCCCGCGCCGAACGCCGCCAGGAGTCCGCCACCACGGACCGGACCGGGCGGGTCACCCGGCCGGCGTCGGTGAACGTCTCGTGCGCGCGACGCAGCCGCCGCGCGTGCTCGACGGGGTCGGCCCCCGGCTCCAGGGCAACCCAGGGTTCGGTCAACTCGGCCTCCCGGACGGCGATGCGATGCGGACATCGTCACTCCGGGTGTCCGTGCCGACAACCGTTTCGACACGGGTCGCTCGGTCGACTGTCCGGGAACCGGCCACGGGAGGGTTCCCCGCTCACCGGTCCTCGGCCGCCCCCGCCGGATCGTCCAGTACGCCGCGTACGACCCAGTGCGCGGCGCCGAGCAGCGGTCCCTCGGGGCCCAGCCCCGAGACGGACACCGGGCAGGCCGGTCCCGCGGTGCGCCGGGCCAACTCGGCCTCCAGGGAGGGCAGCAGCCAGGGCGCGAGCCCGGCCAGGGCGCCGCCGAGCACCACGCCGCGCGGGTCCAGCAGATTGACGGCGCCGGTCAGGGCGATGCCCAGCGCCTCGCCCGCGTCGCGCAGCGCGTGGCGTACGGCCTCGTCACCGGCGGCCGCCCGCCCGGCGAGCAGGCCGACCCGGTCCTCGCCCGGTTCGAGGCCGGCGGCACGCAGCACCGCCTCCTCGCCCGCGTACTGCTCCAGACAACCGCGGCCCCCGCAGGGGCACTCCGGGCCGTCGGGCCGGACCGGCACATGCCCGAGCTCGCCGGCGAAGCCGCGGGCCCCGCGCAGCAGCCGGCCGTCGACGACCACCGCCGCGCCGATGCCGATCTCGGCCGAGACGTGCAGGAAGTCGCGCGGGGTGTCCGCGCCGAGCCAGAGTTCGGCGAGGCCGCCGAAGTTCGCCTCGTTGTCCACGGTCAGCGGGTGCTCCGTGGGCAGCAGCGCGCCGAGGTCCACGTCGTGCCAGTCGAGGTTCGGTGCCCGTACGACCGTCCGGGCGTCCCGCGCCACCAGGCCGGGGACGGCCACGGCGAGGCCCGCCGGCCACAGGCCCGCGTGGTCGGCCTCGGCCACCACCTGGCGCAGCAGCGCGGTGAGTTCGGCGACGACCGGCTCGGGGGAGCGGCCGCGGTTGGTGCCGTGGCGCACCGCCCGTGCCCGCACCTGTCCGCGCAGGTCGACCGCGCACACCGCGAGGTGGTCCACGCCGATCTCCGCGCCGATGCCGGCCGGACCGTGGCCGCTGACGGCGAGCGCGGACCCGGGCCGTCCCACCCGGCCGGGCCGCTCCGGGCCCAGCTCCTCCAGCAGACCGGTCCGGATCAGCTCGTCGACCAGTGTCGACACGGCCGCCCTGGTCAGTCCGATGCGGGAGGCGACCGCGGCCCGGGACAGCGACGCCTCCGCGCTCACGGCGTGCATCACCCGCGCGAGATTGCGGCGGCGCATACCCGCCTGGGTGTCCGGCAGGGCACGCCCGGGACCGTCGGGGCGCGCTTCGTGCGGTGGTGCGGCCATGCCTCCGTCAGTCCTCGGTCGTGCCGGTGCCGTGCCGCGGGGCGTGGGCCCCGGTAGGTGCCGGGTCCGTGCCCCGGTGCCTCAGCCTCGGGTCGCACCCCGCCTGAGCAGCGGGGCCGCGTCGGAGAGTACCCCGGAGATCCGGGCCAGCGTCTCCCCGTCTCGCTCCACGGCGTCGAGCACGGGTCCGCGCGCGGTGTCCCAGCGGCGCGCCACGGCTGCCGGGTCCTCGCCGGTGAGCACCCCGGCGGCTTGGGCGGCGGCGCCCAGCGCGACCAGTTCGCGGGCCTCGGGCACCTGGACGGGGCGTCCCGACAGCCGCCGTACGGTCTCCTGCCAGGCCCTGCCCCGGGCCCCGCCGCCGATCAGCAGCAGGGGTGTGGAGCGGTCCGCGTCCTGGTCGAGGACCAGGTCGAGCGCGCCGAGCAGGGAGTGCACGGCACCGTCGTAGGCCGCCTGGAGCAGCTGGCCCGCCGTGGTGTCGTGGCGAATGCCGTGCAGCAGCCCGGTGGCGTCGGGCAGATCGGGGGTGCGCTCGCCGTCCAGGTACGGCAGGAGGGTCACGCCCGTGCCGGGCTCCACCGCCTCGCGGTCCAGGCCGAGCAGGGCGGCGACGCGGTCGACGGCCAGGGTGCAGTTCAGGGTGCAGGCCAGCGGCAGCCAGTCGCCGCGGGCGTCGGCGAAGCCCGCCACCGTGCCGGTGGGGTCGGCCGGGCGGTGCGTCGAGACCGCGTACACCGTGCCGGACGTGCCGAGGCTGAGGACCGGCGTTCCCGGAAGCAGCCCGAGACCGAGGGCCGCGGCGGCGTTGTCACCGGTGCCCGGCGCGACCAGGGTGCCCTTGGAGAACGGCAGGTCGTGGCTGTCGCGCACGGTGCCGACGACCTCCCCGGGCCGGGCCACGCGCGGCAGCAGCGCGGGGTCCAGCCCCACGTGCCCGAGGATCTCGGTGTCGTACGCCTCCTGACCCGAGGCCCACCAGCCCGTGCCGGAGGCGTCGCCCCGGTCGGTGGTGGCCAGGCCGGTGAGGTGTTCGGTGAGGTAGTCGTGGGGGAGGCGCACGGCCCTGGTGGCGCGGACCGCGTCCGGCTCGTGCTCGGCGAGCCACGCCCACTTCGTGACCGTGAACGAGGCGCCGGGCACGCTGCCCGTGCGCTCGGCCCAGGCCTTCGGACCGCCCAGCTCCTCGACCAGCCGGCGGGCCTGCGGCGCGGAGCGCACGTCGTTCCAGAGCAGGGCCGGGCGGACGGGTTCACCGTGCTCGTCCAGCGTCACCAGGCCGTGCTGCTGGCCGCCCACGGAGACGGCGGCCGCCTCGTGCGCGGCTTCACCGCACTGGCGCAACGCCTCGCGCAGCGCGTCCCACCACTGGCGGGGGTCGCTCTCCCGGCCCACACCGGCGGACACGGTGTGCGGAGCCTGTCCGCTCGCCACCACCTCACCGGTCGCCGCGTCGACGACCAGCGCCTTCGTGGACTGCGTGGACGTGTCCACGCCGACTACGAGCGGACCTTCGGCTGCTGACATCGGACTCTCCCTCTCGGTGTGGCTCTGCGGGATCTGACCTGCTGTTTTTCCATTGTCACCAGGACACCGTGCCCCGACCCCGACCGCTGTCCCCCGGGGTACGGCGGCCCGGGCGCGCATCTCCGGGACTCCTTGTCCCTTCCCTGAGACGCGTCGGCATACTAATTTGTAAAGCGCGATGACGAAATAACGTCCTCGCGAAACGGTCGGAGCAAGCAAGGAGCCGTGGCATGAGCTACCAGCCCACCCCCGAGGACAGGTTCACCTTCGGCCTGTGGACCGTCGGCTGGCAGGGACGGGACCCCTTCGGCGACGCCACCCGGCGCGCCCTCGACCCTGTCGAGACGGTGCAGCACCTGGCCGAGCTGGGCGCGTACGGCGTGACCTTCCACGACGACGACCTGATCCCCTTCGGGTCCTCGGACACCGAGCGGGAGTCGCACATCAAGCGCTTCCGCCAGGCCCTCGACGCGACCGGCCTGACCGTGCCGATGGCCACCACCAACCTCTTCACCCACCCCGTCTTCAAGGACGGCGCCTTCACCGCCAACGACCGCGACGTGCGCCGCTACGCCCTGCGCAAGACCCTCCGCAACATCGACCTGGCCGCCGAACTCGGCGCCGAGGTCTATGTCGCCTGGGGCGGCCGCGAGGGCGCCGAGTCGGGCGCCGCCAAGGACGTGCGCGTGGCCCTGGACCGCATGAAGGAGGCCTTCGACCTCCTCGGTGAGTACGTCACCTCCCAGGGCTACGACCTGCGCTTCGCCATCGAGCCCAAGCCGAACGAGCCGCGCGGCGACATCCTGCTGCCGACCGTCGGCCACGCCCTCGCCTTCATCGAGCGCCTGGAGCGCCCGGAGCTGTACGGCGTCAACCCCGAGGTCGGCCACGAGCAGATGGCCGGGCTGAACTTCCCGCACGGCATCGCCCAGGCCCTGTGGGCGGGCAAGCTGTTCCACATCGACCTCAACGGCCAGTCCGGCATCAAGTACGACCAGGACCTGCGCTTCGGCGCGGGCGATCTGCGCGCCGCCTTCTGGCTGGTCGACCTGCTGGAGAGCGCCGGTTACACCGGGCCCCGCCACTTCGACTTCAAGCCGCCGCGCACCGAGGACCTCGACGGGGTGTGGGCCTCCGCCGCGGGCTGCATGCGCAACTACCTCGTCCTCAAGGAGCGTGCCGCCGCCTTCCGCGCGGACCCGGAGGTCCGCGAGGCCCTGCACGCCTCCCGCCTGCACGAACTGGCCCAGCCCACCGCCGAGGACGGCCTCCGGGCCCTCCTCGCCGACCGCACGGCCTTCGAGGAGTTCGACGCGGAGGCGGCCGCCGCGCGCGGGATGGCCTTCGAACGGCTCGACCAGCTGGCCATGGATCACCTGCTGGCGGCGCGGGGCTGAGCCCGCATCCCGCCCCGCGTTCGTGCCCGGGCCGTGCGGCGGCCCGGGGGCGGGGCGAGTGTGGGGCCGGGGGGGGGAGGCCCAGCCTGGGGCCGGGTGTGGGGGTGCGGGGCCGGCGGGTCACCTCTCCGGGGGCCGGAGCAGGTCAGCGCGGCGATCGGGGCCGGTCAGTCCGTCGGTGGGAGCCGGTCGGTCCGGCGGTGGGTGCGGCGGCCGGGGTCGTCGGGGCGGTCGCCGCGCGCGAGGGCGTCGTTCAGCGCGTCGCGCAGACGTGTCAGCCAGTCCGCCGCCGTGCCGGGTATCCAGGGATGCTCGGCCCGGAACGCCGTCCAGTCCACCCGCCAGCCGGTCACCTGCTCCGGGCCGAAGGCAGCGGCAGCGGCCGGTGCCGCGCTCCCTTGTCCGCGCCGCAGGACCTTGCGCAACAGGCGGGGCGGCAGCCGGGTGCCCGCCGCCTCGGCGAGCAGCACGGCGTCGTAGAGGTCCTTGCCCCGTGCCCCGGCCTCGGTGGCGCTGTCGGAGCGCAGCCACAGCACCTTCCAGGCGAGCGACACCGCCGGGCCGACGGTGCGTACGGCGACGGGGGAGCCGCCGTCGCCCCTGGGCACCGCCGTCCATTCCGGCGGTTCCGGCAGCAACTCGTCGCGGGCGAAGTCGAGCCGCACCTCACCGGGCTCGTCGAGCCCCTCGGCCCGCCAGGGCACGACGAGCCGGATGCCGGGCAGGTCGTACTCCGCGTACGTCCATTCGCCGTCCGGTTCCGCCGCGTCCGCGTCCAGCAGGACGCCCGGGGCGGCCTCGGGGCTCGCCCGTATCCGGTCGAGCAGGTCCATGTACGGCAGGCTCTGGGCCGAGGTGTCCTGGTCCTCGCGCAGCCAGCGCAGGCCCTCGGGCGGGAGGCGGGGGCGCTGTCCGCCGGTGCCGAACTCCTCCTCCCGCCACAGCTCGTACTCCCCGGCCCCGTCCGCGGCCTCCGGCCACTGCTGGACGGCCTCGATGCCGTCGGCGTACGGATACGGATCGAGCGGATCGACCCGGACCACGTCCTCCAGGACCACCCAGTCGAGGTCGGCCGGCTCCCGGGCGGCGGGCCCCACCCAGGCCGGGAGCGTCATGCTGCCGCGCAGCACGAGGGAATCGCTCCAGGGCGCGTCCGCGACGAGCGCGAGCACATGGTCGAGCGCCGCGCGGTGAGCCGCGCGGCGCCCGGTACTCCTCGCCCCGAGTCCTGTCACACCGACGACGCTAGCAACGGGCACTGACAACGCCCGTTCCCGAGAGCGAGGGCGACGGACCCGGCGGGGCGGGTTGTCACGGTGGCTCAGATGCCGTTCGGCAGACGGACGTAGACGACCCTGGTCTCGACACCGCTGTCCACCAGGCGGCCCTGGGCGTCGAAGGCGCCGGTGCCGTCGGTCATCCCGAAGTCGTTGTCGTTGATGACGGCGAGCGTGTCGCGGTCGACCCGGGCGACACCCTCGATCTTGCCCGGGACGCCCGCGACCGTGCCCAGGTCGACGAGGAGGCGCTTGGACAGCACGGGCACGCCCGCCGCCGCCGGGTCGGCCAGCTGCTCCAGCGCCGGGGACGTCGTCGCGTCGTCCCAGGGCCCGCCCAGGATGTCCGCGCGGCGGTCCAGGCGTACGACGTGCAGCCGGGCGGTCCTGTCCGTGCGCTCCTGCACCAGCAGACGGTCCCGGCCCACCGCGACCACCGAGGAGATCTTGAGCTCGGAGGTGTCGTCCTCGCCCGGGTCCACGACCTCGACCGGGTCGAAGCGGTACGCGTACTCGGCGGTGACCGCCTTCCTCTTCGGCGAGAAGCGGAACAGCCGGGTGGTGCGCGAGGAGTTCCCGGAGGCGGCGTCCGGCAGCGAGAGCGGGCTCTGCGCGGCGATCACCAGGTCGCCGCAGGGCAGCAGGGCGAGGCCCTCGAAACCGCGGTTGACCTTCCGGTTCAGCAGGATGGACGGCAGCGCCTCGACCACGGGGTAGTCGGCGCCGGTGAGGTTCAGCCCCTCGGGCACGTACCGCTCGAGCACCTTGCCGCGCGCGGAGACGTGCACCAGCGAGGGGCCGTACTCGTCCACCAGCCAGAACGTCCCGTCCCCGGCGCGGACGATGCCCTCGGTGTCCAGGCCGTTCGGATCGAACGACAGCGGGGTGGAGGCGTCGTAGGAGTACGGGGCCTCGTCCCGGGAGGCCTGGTTGGACAGGCCGGTGACGGGCTTGCCCGAAGAGGTGGTGATCGGTGTCGCCGACACGACCTTCACGGCGTCGCCGTCCACCCGGATTCTCACGATCGCGGGGTCGAAGCCCGGCACGGGGAAGGTGCGGCGCTTGGTGCCGTCCACCTTGATCTGGCCGTTGGGCCCGCGGTCGGTGACCGTCCAGAACTCGCCCTTGCGGCCCGTCGGGTAGAGGTCGCTGCCGATGCCGCCGAGGTCCACGCCCCGGTCGTCCGCCACCGTGCCCGGCAGCAGCGCGTTGCTGAAGGCCGCGAGCGGGATGTCCCCGAGCGTGGCCGTGCGGACGACACGGGGCTGGTCGCCGGAGTCCGCCGACGCGGGAACCGCGGCCGTGAGAGCGGCCAGAACGGCCAGGGGCAGCCCCGCCGCGACGGGACGGGAGACGGGGCGCCGGCCTGCGGCGTTCGGGGACATCGAGCCTCCAGAGGGCGAGTTCGCTGACAGCGGCCAGATTCGATCTCTCCGGGGAGAAGCGGGCGCCACGCGCGCGTGAACGCCCGGTGTCGGCCCGCGGTCGGGCCGACACCGGGCGTCCTCGGCAGCGCTCCGGCCGGGTCCGGAGAACGGGACCGGCATCGATGGGGACCGTCTGGTGCCCTGCCTGGAACCGCATTTGACGGTGTGACATCCGACAGTCTTCCGGCTGCCTCATGGGGGCGGAGCGGCTGTTCCGGCCGGGCGACGGCGCGTCTTCCGGCACTCGCCCGGTCGGTTGCGGCGGAGCGGCGCTTCCGGCCCTGCGTCAGAACTCGTCCGCCCCGCTGTCCATCGACGCCAGGGCCGTCGCAGGATCGCGGGACACCGGGCCGCCCGGTACCCAGCGACCCCGCTCCTTGCGGTACGGCCACCAGCCGCCCTCCCGCCCCAGACGCAGCTGGAAGGGCGCGTCGGCGACCGTCCAGCGGTTGCCCCTGGCCCGCAGCACGGGTCGTTCGTCCTGGTCCCACGCCGAGTCCAGGGCGGCACGCGCGCGTGCGAGGGGCTCGCCCCTGACGGACCACTCCTCCTCGCACACGGCGAGCGCCGCGGCGCCGCCCAGCCGCCAGGCCCGCACCGCTACGGCCAGCGCCTCGGGCGTACGGCCCGACTCCTCGGACAGGCGGCGCGTGACGGCCCGCCCGGGGTCCGCCGCGGCGAGCCGGACGGCGTCCAGGGCGAGCGACGGCGCCTGGAGCTGCCCGGCCTCGGCCCGGTGCTGCTCCGGTTCGGCCGTCAAGGCCGCCGCGAGCAGCCGGTGGGCCTCCGTCGCGGCGCACTGCGCGAGGAACTCCAGGGCGTCCGGATCGATGTCGGCCGGGGCCGGTACGTCCGTGTCCAGCGTCGGAGGCGTGCCCGGTGAGTCGGGCAGCTCCGGGAGCGCGGGCAGGGCCGGCAGGATGCCGCCGACGGCGAACGCCTCGGCCGCGTCCACCCCGTCCGGCTCGGGGCCGGCCTCGGTCCGGGCGGTGCCCCGGTGCTGCAGGTCCTCCACCAGGGCCGACTCGCCCCGCCCGCGCAACAGCAGCAGCACCAGCGGGTCCTGGTCAAGCAGCAGTGCCACCTGATAGCACAGCGCCGCCGTGTGACGGCAGTGGTCCCAGGCCCCGCAGTCGCACTCCGGTTCGAGATCGCCGAGCCCCGGCAGCAGGTCGACTCCCGCCGCGGCCGCGTCCTCGACCAGATGGGTCGGCATCTCGCCGTCGAGGAGCGCCGCCACATGCCCGGCCCGCTCGACGGCCATGTCCAGGAAGCGGTCCCACCCGGCCGCGGACAGTTCCGCCAGCAGGACGTCGGCCCGGTGTGCCGTGCGGTCGCGGTCCTGGACGACAGCGGTGATCCGGCCCGGCCGCACCGACACCGCGCCCACCCCGCCCGCGCGCGCGAGCCGCCGCCCCGCCCTGAGTTGCTCGCCGTCCAGCGCCCCGTCCTCCAGTGCCTGGACCCAGGCCCGCCCCCACCAGGTACTGGCGAAGCCGCGCCCGTGGGAGGGCGGCAGTGCGGCGAAGGTGCGTTCCGTGTCATCCCCGCCTCGCGTCATCGCGCACCCCCGCGCAGCTCGACCAGTTCGGACAGTTCGGCGTCGGTCAGCTCCGTCAGCGCGGCCTCGCCGGCGCCGAGAACGGACTCCGCCAGCGCGCTCTTGCGGCTCAGCATGTCCGCGATGCGGTCCTCGATCGTGCCCTCCGCGATCAGCCGGTGCACCTGCACCGGGCGGGTCTGTCCGATGCGGTACGCGCGGTCGGTGGCCTGCGCCTCCACGGCGGGGTTCCACCAGCGGTCGTAGTGCACGACGTGCTCCGCGCGCGTGAGGTTCAGCCCGGTGCCCGCCGCCTTGAGCGACAGCAGGAACACCGGCACCTCGCCGTCCTGGAAGCGGCTCACCAGCCGTTCGCGCTCGGCGACCGGCGTCCCGCCGTGCAGGAACTGCGTCGGCACGCCCCGTCCCGCCAGATGGCGCTCCACGAGGCGGCCCATCGCCACGTACTGCGTGAAGACCAGGACGCTCTGGTCCTCGGCCAGGATGGTGTCCAGCAGCTCGTCCAGGAGCTCGAGTTTGCCGGACCGGCCCCCGATCCGCGGCCGGTCCTCCTTGAGGAACTGCGCCGGGTGGTTGCAGATCTGCTTCAGCCCGGTCAGCAGCTTCACGATCAGGCCGCGCCGGGCCATGCTGTCCGCGCCCGCGATCTCCGCCAGCGTCTCGCGCACCACCGCCTCGTACAGCCCGGCCTGTTCGCGTGTCAGCGACACCGGCCGGTCGGTCTCGGTCTTCGGCGGCAGCTCGGGCGCGATCCCGGGGTCGGACTTGCGGCGGCGCAGCAGGAAGGGGCTCACCAGCCGGGCGAGCCGTTCGGCCGCGGCGGGGTCGTGACCGCCCTCCACGGCCCGCGCGTACCGGGTGCGGAAGGTGCCGAGGCGGCCCAGCAGCCCCGGCGTCGCCCAGTCGAGGATCGCCCACAGCTCGGACAGGTTGTTCTCCACCGGGGTGCCGGTGAGCGCGACACGCGCGCGTGCCCCGATGGACCGCAGCTCCCGCGCGGTCGACGCGTACGGGTTCTTGACGTGCTGTGCCTCGTCGGCCACGACCAGACCCCAGGCCGTCCCGGCGAGGCGGCCGGCGTCCCGGCGCATCGTGCCGTACGTGGTCAGCACGAACTCCCCGTCGGCGAGGCCGTCGAGTTCGCGCCGGGGGCCGTGGAACCGGCGGACCGCCGTGCCCGGCGCGAACTTCTCGATCTCCCGCTGCCAGTTGCTCATCAGGGAGGTGGGACAGACGACGAGGGTCGGACCGGCCGTCGCGGTGTCGGTCTGCCGGTGCAGATGCAGGGCGATCAGCGTGATCGTCTTGCCGAGGCCCATGTCGTCGGCCAGGCAGGCGCCCAGCCCGAGGGACGTCGTCCGCGCCAGCCAGTCCAGTCCGCGGCGCTGGTAGTCGCGCAGGGTGGCGGCCAGCGCCTCGGGCTGGGCGACCGGCTCGTGCGATTCCGGGGCCGTCAGCCGCTCCCGCAGGGCCGCCAGCCATCCGGTGGGCTCCACCTCGACCCTGCGGCCGTCGACCTCCATCGAGCCCGCCAGAGCGGCGCTCAGCGCGTCGACGGGAGTCATCGCGCGGGTCTGCCGGGCGCGGGCTCCGCGCAGCTCCTGAGGGTCGATCAGCACCCACTGGTCCCGCAGCCGTACGACCGGGCGGCTGGCCTCCGCCAGCAGGTCGAGCTCCTCGCGCGTGAGCCGCTCGTCGCCCACGGCGTAGCGCCAGTCGAAGGACAGCACCGCGTCGGGGGACAGGAACGAGGGCAGCCCGCCGGCGCGCTCGCCCGGCTCCTGGCCGGTGTCGGGGGGACCCACGACCGCCCGGACGGTCAGCTCGCGGGTCAGTCCCTTCGGCCAGTGCACGTCCACACCGGCGCTTCTCAGCGCCTGCGCGCCCTCGCCGAGCAGGTCGGTGACCTCTTCGTCGGCGAGGTCCAGGGCCGTGGGCACCGCGGCCGACAGCAGTGGTGTCAGGGGCGGCCAGGCCCGTGCCGCCCGGCGCAGGGCGAGCAGTGCGTCCACACGCGCGCGTGGGCCGAGGGCGGCGCCGGTCGCGTCACCGGCCGTCCACACCTCGGCGGCGTCGGCGACCAGGGCCGGATCGCTCACGCTGTGCACCTGCGGCACGATCCGGAAGCTCGGGAAGGTCTCGTCCGGGTCCGCGCCGTCTTCGCCGAGACCCGCCACCTCCACCCTCAGGGAGACCCGGACGCCCGCGTCGTGGCCCGCGGCGACGTCGGCGGCCCAGGCCCGCAACTCCGGCAGCAGCAGCGGCTCTCGTCCCGCGAAGGCCGGGCCGCCCGTCACGAGCGGGGCCGCGGGCGACCGGGGGAGCGTGTCGGCGACGGCGTCCATGAAGGCGCGCAGGAGCCGCTCCGGTTCGGGCAGCCGGGGCGTGCCGGCGGCGTCGACGGGGACGGCGTGCGCCTCGGGAGGCATGGAGGCGGCCAGGCGGCGCAGGGCGGCCGTGTCCTCGGGGTCCAGCGGGCCCGCGCGCCAGGCGTCGTGGCCGTCCGGGGACAGACCGGGCAGCAGCAGGCCGCGGGCCGCCAGACGCAGCGCGAGGAGGGCCGCGGTGCCCCAGAACGCCGCCGCCCGGTGTGCGCCGGGGGCCACACGCGCGCGCGTGAGGACCGGCAGCGCGGCGTCGACGGGCAGCAGCAGGGCGGGCACCTCGTCCGGCTCCACGCCGTGCTCGGTGGGCACGATCACGCGCAGGTCGGCGATCGACCCGGGCTCCGGGGCGGCCGGAGCCGGACCTTCCGGTGTCCAGAAGGCCATCGTGCCGGTGCGGGCGGGGTCACCGGGCAGGAACACGACATGGCAGTGGGCGAGTTCGGTGATCTCGGAGGCGGGTGCGACGGGAGTACTCTTCAGAGCTATGACGCATTCCTCAAATTTGACTACCGGGGTCAGAGTGGTTGAGGGTACAGGAAGCGGACCCCTGGTCGAAGGTAATTTGCCGTGTCGTGGGTCACATTCCTGCCTGGTGCTGCTTGCCCGGAACGCGACTCTCTCCCAGGGTGGAGTAGCGGGACTCTCTCTCGGGGTGGAGTAAGGGGCGGACTCAGGGACGTCTCAGGGTCGCGGTCCGGAACCGCGGCGGGTGCCGACCCCGTTCTCAGTACAAGAGGGCGGGCGCCGACCCGGCTCTCGGCAAAGAGAGCGGATCCGTTCTCGCAACGGTGGACGGCTGTGGCCGCGAAGGAGGCGACAACATGTCGAGGAACGCGAAGATCGCCGCAGGAGGCGTGGCGGTCGGGCTCATCCTGCTCATCTGGCTGCCCTGGTGGGCCGCGCTGCTGATCGTGCTGGGCGTCCCGGCCGCGGCCTACCTCACGCTGGACCCGTCACAGCGGCGCCGACTGCGCCGCGTCTCGCGCAAGGAGCTCGGCCGCTGAGGCGGTGACCCGGGTGCGCGGCGCCGGCGCGCACCCGGAGAGGCTCCGTCAGCTGGGGCGTACGGCCATCTTGTCGAGCGCCTGGAGCAGACCGGGCAGCTCAGGTCCCCGCCCCACGGGAACTACCTCGCCCGGCATCTCGTCGAGCAGCACGAACGCGATGTCGTCGGTCCTGGCCACCAGCGACCAGCCCGGACCGTCGGCCCGCAGCGTCCGCGCGTCGCCCGGGGCGAAGGAGGAGCGCACCCGGCCCAGCGGCGGAGGTGTGTCCACGTATGCCCGTGCCTCGGCCAGCACCCGTCGCACACCTTCGCTGCGCACGCCGCCGGACTCCTGACCGGAGTCGGCGTCCTGTGCGGCGTCCGAGCCCGAGCCCTTCTCCGAGCCCGAGTCCTGCTCCGTGCCCGCTTCCGCCGTCGTGTCCCCCTCGGCGGAGGTTCCGTCCGTCGCGGCGAACGCGGAGTCGTCGATCTGCTCGCGCCACAGCGCCCACTGCAACGCGATCTCGTCCGCTCCCATCCGGCGCTGGGCCGGACCCCAGCCGGAGGTGTCCGGCGGGGCCAGCGGAGCCCGGTCCGTGAGCTCGGCGTCGGGGTCGTGCGGCGCCGGGACACCCGGGGCCGCGACGGCGAGCGCCAGCGGCCAGCCGGGCAGCGCCGCCACGACCGTGTGTTCCGCCGGCGACAGGTCGTACTCCATGCCGCAGTCCCAGGAGGCGATGGCCACGGCGACCAGCGAGACATCGTCGGTCGCGATGGTCCACCGGGAGCCCTCGCCGTCCTGGCCCAGCACCAGGCCGTACCCCTCCGCGAGGGGCGCGAGAGCGAGCGCCGCACAGGCTTCCGGATAGTCGTCGCCCAGCACGCTCGGGAACTGCGCCGGCGTCAGCAGCACCGCCGTGAGCACATAGAGTGCGTCCTCCGCCGCCGTGACGGCTTCCTCGTCCGTCCCGGACATGCCAGCCTCCCAATGATTCATCCCGATCGCGCGCACCTTAATGCGCGCCGGACGCCCTTGTCACGACTGCCCGGCGCACCCGGAGCTGCGGTTTTCCGGCGTGGCGGGACGAATCGACCGCCCCGGCCGTCCGTCGCGGGCCTCCGTCAACCGCCCGGGGCCGCCTGCCGTCCGTCCCCGGGCCACTGTCGCCCACTGTGCGTCCCCGGGCCACTGTCATCCGCCTGGGGCCGCCTTGTCGTCCCGCTCGGGCCCCTGTCGTCCGGCCCGGGCCACCTGAGCCTGTCCTGGCCCCCTGCGCCTGTTCCGGGCCGTCGGCAGCCCCCGCCTCATGCGGCCGGCAGCCCGAGCAGCGAGCGGGCCACGGTCGCGGGGGACTCGTCGCGCTCACGCGCGAGCGCGATCAGCGCCCGGCACGCCAGCTCGTTCACCCCGAACGACAGCGCCTCCGGCGAGACCCATCCGGAGGCCTCGTCGATCCGGTCCTGGTCGTCCTCCGCGCAGGCCGTCACATACACCGCGGCGGCCTCGAAGAGGTTGTGCGAGCGCCGGTCGCGGCTGGTCTCCCGCTCCGTGCGCTGTGCGGGGACGATCCCGCGCCATACCTTGCGGACCTTCTCGAACATGCTGACCGCCTTCCCCGTGCGTCAGTTGCCTCGTTGCCGTGCAGCGGTACCGCTGATCCTTTCATCTGTGCTGACTCAACGTAGAGTTGGAGTTCCGGCGGCAGAAGGGGGACGGCGCGGTGAAGCGCTACGACAGGCTCGAGCAGATCCGGCGGATGGACCCGTACAAGGAGGCCTCCGAGATCTACCGGCTCAGCTCCGCCTACGAGTTCCCCTGGGACTACACCCGGGCCCTGGAACTGGCGCTGTACCGCACCTACGCGGTGCCCTCCATCGGCCGGCTGCTCGCCGAGACCGCCGAGCTGACCGACCGGACCCAGAAGCGCTACGACGACACCTCGCTGCTCCTCGACACCGTCGTCGAGCACGGCTTCGACAGCATCCAGGCCCGCACCGCCGTCCGGCGCATCAACCAGATGCACCGCAGCTACGACATCGGCAACGACGACATGCGGTACGTCCTGAGCACCTTCGTGGTGATGCCGAAGCGCTGGATCGACACCTACGGCTGGCGGCGGCTGTCGCGCCACGAGACGGTGGCCGCCACCAACCACTACCGCGCCCTGGGCCGTCACATGGGCATCCGGGACATCCCGGAGACCTACGAGGAGTTCGCGGACCTGCTCGACACCTACGAAGCCGGCCACTTCGCCTGGGACGAGAAGGCGTGCCGCGTCTCCGACGCCACCCTCGACCTGATGAGCTCCTGGTATCCGCGCCCCCTCGCACCCGTACTGCGCACCGCGACGCTCGCCCTTCTTGACGAGCCACTTCTGCGAGCCTTCCGCTACACGCCCCCCTCCGCCTCCGCGCGAACGCTCGTGCGCCGGGCGGTGCGGCTGCGCGGGCGGGCCGTCCGGCTGCTGCCCCCTCGCCGCGCGCCCCATTTCGCGCGGCAGAACTGGGAGATCAAGGGCTACCCCGACGGCTACGAGGTGAACGAACTGGGCACCCGGCCGGTTCCCGGCGTACGCGGCTGCCCCGTGCGGCACGTGGACGGGTCGGGCGTGGAGTGAGCCGGGCGCGGCCGCCTCTGTAGGCACCTGCGGCTCGGTCGACCGCCGGACGTCCCTGTGGGCCCGTGCGGCTCAGTCGGCGCGCACTGCGAGGACCAGGAAGCGGTCGTCCTCGTCGACGTACGACGTCATGTGCCAGCCCGAACGCGTGAGCAGGGGCCGGAGGTTGGGCTCGGCGCGCAGGTCGTCGGGCGTGAGCTGCCGCCCATGGCGGGCGGCGAGGGCGGCCCGGCCGATGGGGTGGAACAGGGCCAGCGCGCCGCCGGGGCGCACCACACGCCTCAACTCCCCGAGATTCCGCTCGGGTTCGGGCAGATGGGCGATGAGGCCCGCGCCGAACACCGCGTCGAGCGAGCCGGAGCGCAGCGGGAGCGCGGCGACATCGGCGAGCAGCAGCCGCCCGTCCCGGTTCCTCCCGGCCGCCACGGCGGCCTCCAGCATGGCCGGGGTCAGGTCGACGCCCAGGACCACTCCCGAGGCCCCCACGGCCGCCCGCAGCGGCGTCAGCGCCCGCCCGGTGCCGCAGCCCGCGTCGAGCACCCGGTCGCCCTCGTGCAGGCCCAGTTCGGCGACCGCAGCCGCGTAGGCCGGGCCGTCGTCCGGGAAGCGGGCGTCCCACTCCGCGGCGCGCGCCGTGAAGAACTCCTGGACGTGCCTGTGGTCATCGCTCATGACCGGCATGATCCCTCACCTCCCGGGGCCGGGCCCGGCGCGCACCTTCGAGCGCGACACGAAAATTCCGGAACATCTCTTCGTCATATTCCAACACCTTTCGAAATGCGCCCCCTTTGTGCGCCCGTGCCCCGGCTAGCGTCCCTGGGCCATGGGACACCTGGACCACGCCACCTTCGGCTGGCTGACCCCCGTGCTGTCGTACGCGATGGCCTGTATAGGCGCCGCACTCGGACTGCGCTGCACCGTGCGCGCCCTCGGGGCGACCGGGCGCTCGCGCCGCAACTGGCTCTTGACGGCCGCCTCGGCCATCGGCACCGGCATCTGGACCATGCACTTCGTTGCCATGCTCGGCTTCGGCGTCCACGGCACCGAGATCCGCTACGACGTGCCGCTGACGATCCTCAGCCTGCTCGTCGCGATGACCGTCGTCTGCGCCGGGGTGTTCGCCGTCGGCTACAGCCGCGAGCGGGGCCGAGCGCTCCTGATCGGTGGTCTCACCACCGGCCTCGGTGTGGCAAGCATGCACTATCTGGGCATGGCGGCCGTACGGCTGCACGGTGACGTGACCTACGACCCGGTCATGGTCGGACTCTCCGTCCTGATCGCCGTCGTCGCGGCGACCGCGGCCCTGTGGGCGGCGCTGAACATCAAGTCGGCCGTCGCGGTCACCCTCGCCTCGCTCGTCATGGGAGCGGCGGTCAGCAGCATGCACTACACCGGGATGTTCGCGGTGAGTGTGAGCGTCACGCCCTCCGGTGAGGTGCTGCCCGGGGCCACGGCGATGCAGTTCATCTTCCCCCTCGCCGTCGGCCTCGGGTCCTACCTCTTCCTGACCTCGGCCTTCGTCGCGCTGTCGCCCACGTCGGGAGAGCGCGAGGCGACCGCCTCGGCCCAGCGCCCGGTGGAACTCACCCACTGAGCCGGCCGTACGCGCGCAGCGCCCCCACGGCACGCCAAGAACCCCCTTTCCGAGCGAGGAGGCCATGCGTACACCCCGCAGTCCCCGAACGGCGGACGACGAGCCGCCGCCCCCGGCGCCGCCGCGCGGCCGCCGCGCCCACGCCGGACTCCCGGCCGACGAGGAACCCCACCCCTCCGCGAGCGACACACCCGGCGGCGCGCCCACGCGCGCGGGACGCTGGCGGATACGCCCGCGCACCGTGCGCGCCAAGATCGTCTGCCTGCTGATGGTTCCGGTGATCTCCCTGCTCGCCCTGTGGGCGTACGCCACCGTCTCCACCGCCCAGGACGTGTCCCGGCTGCGGCAGCTGCAGCGCGTGGACGCCGAGATCCGCACGCCCGTCGCGCTCGCGGTCACCGCGCTCCAGGCCGAACGCGCCGCCGCGGTGGGCCACGCGAGCGCCCCGACCGCCGGCTCCGGGACCGACCTCGACCAGCTCGCCCGCACCACGGACAAGGCCGTCGCCCGGCTCCGGCTCGGCGGCGGCAGCACCGTCGCCGACAGCCAGGAACTGCCCTCCGGAGTCGCCCGGCGCCTGGAGGCCTTCGTCACCGGCGCCGAACAGCTGGGCGCGCTGCGAACCGAGCTGGCGGACGGACGCGTCGGCTGGCAGGTGGCCTACGAGCGCTACACCCGCAGCATCTCGGACGCCTTCGCCGTCGACGGCGCCCTCAGCGGCATCCAGGACGCCGAACTCGGCTCCGACGCGCGCGTGCTGCTGGAGTTCTCCCGCGCGGGCGAGGCACTGGCCCGGGAGGACGTGCTGCTGGACGGCGCACGCCCGGCCAAGAACCTCTCCGGCGAGAGGCTGCGCCTGTTCACCGGCGCCGTCGACACCCGCCGCGCCCTGACCGAGGCGGCCGTGGCCGATCTGCACGGCAGGGAGCGCGCGGCCTGGCAGAAACTCGCCGCCTCCGACGCCTACGCGGCCGTCGGGGCCATGGAGGACCGGGTCCTCGCCTCCGCACCGGGCGGGAAGGCCCTCTCGGCCGCCCCCGAGAGCGCGTGGCGTCCGGCCCACGCGCGCGTGCAGAGCGCCATGCGGACCATCGAGCAGGACACCGCCCGGGACGTCGCCGACCGCGCCGACCCCTTCACCCGCGGACTGCTCACCCCCGCCGGAGCGGCCGTGCTGTTCGGCCTCGCCGCCGTCGCCGCCTCCCTGGTCATCTCGGTGCGCATCGGCCGCGGACTGGTCGTCGAACTGGTCGGCCTGCGCAACAGCGCCCTGGAGATCGCCCGACGCAAGCTTCCCGAGGCCATGCGCAGGCTGCGCGCGGGGGAGGAGATCGACATCCGCGCCGAGGCTCCGGCGGGACCGCGAGCCGAGGACGAGGCGGGCCAGGTCGCCGAAGCACTCGGCACGGTCCACCGCGCCGCTCTGCGGGCCGCCGTGGAGCGCGCCGAACTCGCCAGCGGCATCTCCGGCGTCTTCGTCAACCTCGCCCGGCGCAGCCAGATCCTCGTCCACCGCCAGCTGACCCTGCTCGACAGCATGGAACGCCGCTCCGACGACCCCGACGAGCTCAGCGACCTGTTCCGGCTGGACCATCTCACCACCCGTATGCGGCGCCACGCGGAGAGCCTGATCATCCTCTCCGGCGCGGCACCCGGCCGGGCCTGGCGCACACCGGTCTCCCTGACCAACGTGATCCGCGCGGCCGTCTCGGAGGTCGAGGACTACGCGCGCGTGGAGGTACGTCAGCTCCCCGAGACGGCCGTGGCCGGCGCAGCCGTCGCCGACCTCACCCACCTCCTGGCCGAACTCGTCGAGAACGCGGCGCAGTTCTCCCCGCCCCACACGCGCGTGCGCGTCACCGGCGAACCCGTCGGCAACGGCTACGCCATCGAGGTCGAGGACCGCGGCCTCGGCATGGGCAAGGAGACCCTCGTCGAGGCCAACCGGCGCATCGCCCAGTCCGAGTCGCTCGACCTGTTCGACAGCGACCGCCTCGGCCTGTTCGTGGTGAGCCGCCTCGCGGCCCGGCACAGCATCCAGGTCCACCTCAGGCCCTCGCCCTACGGCGGCACCACGGCCGTGGTCCTGCTGCCCGTGGCGCTGCTGTACAGCGGCCCGCCGGAACGATCCGGCAGCGAGGCCACGAGAGCGCCGCTGCCCGCCGCCGAAGCCGAGTACGCGCGCGTGCCCGGCGGCCCGCGGCCCCGGGAGGTCGCCGGACCGGGCGGAACGCCCTACCAGGAAGCCGCCGGCCGGCCCGGCGCGCCCGCCCGGGAAGCCGTGGGACCGCCCGGTCCACGACGCCAGGAGGTCGCCGGGCCGAGCGGAACGCCGCACCGGGAAGCGGTCACCCGGCCCGGCGCGCGGCATCAGGAAGCCTCCGGACCGGCCGGCGCGCACTACCAGGAGGCCACCGGGCGGACCGACGAGCGGCATCGGGAGTCCGCCGGGCCCACCGGCGACCGCCCCGCCCTGACCGTCACCTCCGCACCACCGCCCCCGCCCGCGCCCGGCACCCCGCCACCCGGCGTCACGGCGTTGCGCCCGCACCGCACCCCCGAGGAGCCGGAGCGCGCCGACAACCTGCCCCGCCGGGTCCGCCAGGCCTCGCTCGCACCCCAGCTGCGCGAGGCGCCCCGGCCCCCCGACCGGCAGACCGGCCCCCGTGCCGACGACCAGCGCACCCCCGAGCTCGTCCGGGACCGTATGGCCGCCTACCGCGACGGCTGGGCGCGCGGCGGCGGCAGACCCCCCGGCACCGCCGCCGTCCCGCCCCACCGAGCGGCCGACGACAGCAGCGAAGGAGACCCCGCATGATGCAGGACCCGAGGATGAGCGCCGCCCAGCGGTCCGGTGAACTCGACTGGCTGCTGGACGATCTGGTGCTGCGGGTGCGCGAGGTGCGCCACGCCGTGGTGCTGTCCAACGACGGACTCGCCGTGGGCGCCTCCAGCGACCTCGGCCGCGAGGACGCCGAGCACCTCGCCGCGGTCTCCTCCGGCTTCCACAGTCTCGCCAAGGGCACGGGACGCCACTTCGGCGCCGGAGGCGTACGCCAGACCATGGTGGAGATGGACGACGGCTTCCTGTTCGTGGCCGCCGCAGGCGACGGCTCCTGCCTGGCGCTCCTCACGGCGGTGACCGCGGACATCGGCCTGGTGGCCTACGAGATGGCGCGCCTGGTCCGGCGGGTCGGCGAGCACCTCTACACGCCGCCGCGCGCCGCCGCACAGCCGCCCGCGGCGGGATGACGCGGTCCGCGGCCATGACCGACGACCTGTGGGGCGCCCCGAGCGGACGGGGCAGCCAGTGGTACGACGTCGAGGCCGGCCCCCTCGTCCGCCCGTACGCCATGACCGGCGGACGGACGAAGCCCGGTCCCGGCGGCGCGCGTCTCGATCTGATCGCCCTCGTCACCCTCGACCCGGCGGCGCCCCGCGCCGAGGACGTCGTCGACCTGGGGCCCGAACACCGGTCGCTGACGGACCTGTGCCGGACGGAGACCCAGTCCGTCGCCGAACTCGCCGCCGGCGCCGATCTGCCCGTCGGCGTGGTGCGCGTCCTCCTGGGCGACCTGCTGGAGCTCGGCTGCGTCACCGTCACCCGGCCCGTACCGCCCGCACAGCTGCCCGACGAGCGGATTCTGCGCGAGGTGATCGCGGGACTGCGGGCGCTGTAGCGAGAACGGAGGCCGGCACAGGGAAGGAGCATCCACGAGGCCAAGCGCCGGAGACGTCGAAAGCCACCGGCGCAAGAGACTTCGAAAGCCATACGGAAGCAGACCACCATCGACCGGTGAACCAACCGGGCAGCGAAAGGGTCCGGACGGTCAGATCGGTCCATAACCTGTCCAACCCCTCGAACAGGGCCCGCACTTGTCATCATGCTGACTTCGCACATCCGTGCCGAGGCCGCGCGCCTGCACGGTCCGGGCCCCGAATCCCCCCACGACGACCGTTTTCCGGAACTCCCGAGAGAAGTGATCCATGGTCTCCGAGCACTCCGACGGCACGGGCGACGAGACGGCCGCGCTGGCGCTGAAGATCCTTGTCGCCGGCGGCTTCGGCGTCGGCAAGACCACCCTGGTCGGCGCGGTCAGCGAGATCAGGCCGCTGCGCACCGAGGAACTGCTCAGCCAGGCCGGCCGGTCGGTGGACGACACCGACGGCGTCGACCAGAAGGTCACCACCACCGTCGCGATGGACTTCGGCCGGATCACCATCCGCTCCGGACTGTCCCTCTATCTGTTCGGCACTCCGGGACAGGACCGCTTCTGGTTCCTGTGGGACGAGTTGTCACAGGGGGCGCTGGGCGCGGTGGTCCTCGCCGACACCCGGCGTCTGGAGGACTGTTTCCCCGCCGTCGACTACTTCGAGCACCGGCACATCCCCTTCGTGGTCGCCGTCAACTGCTTCCCGGGCTCCCGCACCCACGCCGCCGGTGACGTCTCACGCGCCCTCGATCTCGACCAGGGCACACCGGTCGTACTGTGCGACGCCCGCGACAAGGACTCCGGGAAGGAGGTGCTGATCCAACTCGTCGAGTACGCCGGGCGGATGCACACCGCCCGGCTGCTGGACTCCGTGAGCTGATACCGGGGCTGCCGCGGACTCCGGGGCGGGCCTCAGTCGGAGACGGCCTTGGCCGAGACGACCTTGTCGACGGTGACCCGGACCAGGAGTTCGCCCGGGACGCCGTTGCGCGCCCCGAACTCCTCGGCGCGCTCCTCGCCCATGTATCGTGCCCCGATCCTGGCCGCCCAGTGGCGCAGCTCGGCGAGGTCCTCCGACACCAGGGCCCGGCCCTGGACCACCACGAACTCGAACGGCGGGCGGTCGTCGTCCACGCACAGCGCGACCCGCCCGTCGCGCCGCAGATTACGGCCCTTGACGGTGTCCTTGCCGGTGGTGAACACCAGATCGTCCCCGTCGAGCACGAACCAGACGGGTGCCACATGCGGGCTTCCGTCGGCCCGTACGGTGGACAGCTTGCCGGTGCGGGTGCCGTCGGAGACGAACGCCCGCCACTCCTCGTCGGTCATCTTGCGTGCCATGTCCCCATCCTCCTTGCCCGGCGGCCCGCTCGTGGGGAAGGCTTGCAAAGAGTTCCTCCGGGCAGGGGGGAAGCGGCACACGGGGAGACCGGGCATGGCGCTGAACCAGAAACTCGGCTGGCTACTGGACGATCTGACCGAGCGTGTCGAGGAAGTGCGGCATGCGCTGGTGCTGTCCAACGACGGGCTGGTCACCGGAGCGAGTACCGGGCTGCGGCGCGAGGACGCCGAGCACCTGGCCGCCGTCGCCTCCGGACTGCACAGCCTGGCCAAGGGGTCCGGACGCCACTTCGGTGCCGGACAGGTCCGCCAGACCATGATCGAGTTCGATGATGCGGTGCTGTTCGTCACCGCCGCGGGCGCCGGAAGCTGTCTGTGCGTCCTCAGCGGCGCCCAGGCCGACATCGGACGGATCGCCTACGAGATGACGCTGCTGGTGAACCGGGTCGGCGAACACCTCGCGGTGGACGCCCGGCAGCCCGAGCGATCACCGTCCGCAGACCTCTGACCTCCAATTTCTCTCTTCCGGAAGAGTTATCCACAGGCTCGCCACGAGATCGGCCGCGGTGGCTACGGTTTTTCCCACGGGCCACGCACACGGCGTGGGCCACCGACTCCACGGGGGAGACCGGCTATGTCCGAACACACCGTCACGCGATCCGACCTCATCTGCACGACCAGCCGTGCTGCACGCGAACTGGACCTCAGGCGAGGCGAGTTCGAACTCGCGATGCACCTCGGCCGGATCCGCACCGTGCCGGACGAGGGCGGCGGAGGCCGCCGCGTCCCCTACGCCGAGATCGAACGGCTGCGCTCGGCGCCGGACCACCCGGAGGGCCTGCGGCAGAGCCTGAGCGTCGTGGGCACGAGCGCGGGTGCGGGCCTGCTGGAGGTGCCCGCCACCCGGTTCACCCGGTTCGCACGCGTCGGCCTGGTGACCCCGGTGCGTTTTTACCTCAACCGCTACCGGGCCGTCGTGTGGCTGTATCTCGCCGACGAACTGCGGCAGTTCGCCGCCGAACCGTGCAACGCCTCGCTGCTGAAAGGGCGGATGCTGCCGGACAGTCTGCGCGGTCGGATCCAGGCCGGGGTGGACCTGCGCCCCCGGAACTGGCGCGGCCGGCACGTGGGCTTCCTGCTCCGCCAGGCCGAGGATCCCTGGCAGCAGGCGGGAGTGTTCGCCGCGCTGCTCGGCCCGGGCGATCCCGTCGAGCTCGTGCAGGACCCCTACGAGCGCGCCCACCTGAACCGCTTCCGCCCGAGCCTGCCCGCGCACGGCACGCCGGGCTCCCCGGCCGCACGCGTCGCCGAACGGATCATGAGGGCCGACGAGCCGGACGAGGTCGCCTGGCTCAGGGCCGAGCTGATCGCGGCGGTGGAGGCCGCCCGCCTCGAGCGGCCCGCGCCCCGCCCCACACCGCGGCGGACCGCGGCACCCGCGCCGCCTCCTGCCTCTCCGGGGGCAGAGCCTGGGCCGGGCCGGGGCGACCCTCCCGCCCCGGAGCCCCTGCCGGGCCGGGGTGAGGTCGCGCAACCCGCGCGACAGGCCCCGGCGCGAGCCCGCGGCGGCCTGCTGGGACGCCTGCGCCGAGGCCGCGCACGCATCCGCCGAGGCGAACGCCCACCGCGGCGCGCTTGAACGCCGGGTCCGGCCCTCGACCGGCCTACAACGCCCTGAACAGCCCTTCCTGGACGACCGAGACGAGCAGACGGCCCTCGAGGTCGTAGATCCTGCCCCGGGCCAGCCCCCGCCCGCCCGTGGCGATCGGCGACTCCTGGTCGTAGAGGAACCACTCGTCCGCACGGAACGGCCGGTGGAACCACATCGCGTGGTCCAGCGACGCCATGTCGAAGCCGCGCGGCCCCCACAGCGGCTCGACCGGGATGCGCACGGCGTCGAGAAGGGTCATGTCACTGGCGTACGTCAGCGCGCAGGTGTGCACGAGCGGGTCGTCGCCCAGCGGCCCGACCGCGCGCATCCACACCGCGCTGCGCGGATCGGAGCCCTGGACCTCTTCCTTCGTCCAGCGCAGCCGGTCCACATAGCGGATGTCGAAGGGCTGCCGGCGCGCCATGCGCTCCAGCTGTTCGGGCAACGCGCCCAGATGCTCCCGGAGTTCGTCCGCCACCGTCGGCAGGGACTCCGGGTCCGGCACCTTGCGGGCCGGCGGCAACTGGTGCTCGAAGCTCCCTTCCTCGGGCTTGTGAAAGGAGGCGGTGAGATTGAAGATCGTGCGGCCCTGCTGCACGGCGGTGACCCGGCGGGTCGTGAACGACCGCCCGTCCCGCACCCGTTCGACCTGGTACACGATCGGCACCCCGGGCCGGCCCGGCCGCAGGAAGTACGCGTGCAGCGAGTGCACCGGGCGGTCGTTCTCCGTGGTGCGCCCGGCCGCGACCAGTGCCTGGCCGGCCACCTGGCCGCCGAAGACCCGCTGGAGGGACTCCTCGGGACTGCGACCACGGAAGATGTTGACCTCGATCTGCTCCAGGTCGAGCAGGTCGACGAGCCTCTCGGCCGGGTTCGTCATGAGCGTTTCCCCCCTGTGGTCACAGCTGGCCGACGTCGGTCACCCGGACGACCGCGCGGCCCTCCGCGTCGGAGGCCGTGAGATCGATCTCCGCGCTGATGCCCCAGTCGTGGTCCCCGTTGGGGTCGTCGAAGATCTGCCGGACCCGCCAGAGGCGGTTCGCGGGCTCCTCCTCGATGACGAGGAGCTTGGGCCCCCGCGCGTTGGGGCCGGTGCCGAGATCCTCGTACTCGTCCCAGTACTTGTCCATCGCCTCGCCCCAGGCGTCGGCGTCCCAGCCGGACTCGGAGTCCATCTCGCCCAGTTCGCCGACCTGGTCGAGGGCGGCCAGCTCCACGCGCCGGAACATGGCGTTGCGGACCAGCACCCGGAAGGCACGCGCGTTGGCGGTGACCGGCTTGACCTCGTCGGCCTTCTCCTGGGCCTCCTCGGCGGTCATCTCCTCCGGGTTGGCGAGCTGTTCCCACTCGTCCAGCAGGCTGGAGTCGACCTGGCGGACCATCTCGCCGAGCCACTCGATCAGGTCCTGGAGGTCCTCGGACTTCAGGTCGTCGGGCACGGTGTGGTCGAGAGCCTTGTAGGCGCTGGCGAGGTAGCGCAGCACGATGCCCTCGGTGCGGGCCAGCTCGTAGTGGCTCACCAGCTCCGTGAAGGTCAGGGCGCGCTCGTACATGTCCCGGATGACGGACTTCGGGGACAGCGGATGGTCGCCGACCCAGGGGTGGCTCTTGCGGTACGTGTTGTAGGCGTGGAAGAGCAGCTCCTCCAGCGGTTTGGGGTAGGTGACGTCCTGGAGGCGCTCCATGCGCTCCTCGTACTCGACGCCGTCCGCCTTCATCGCCGCCACCGCCTCGCCGCGCGCCTTGTTCTGCTGGGCGGCGAGGATCTGACGCGGGTCGTCGAGCGTGGACTCCACGACCGACACCATGTCGAGGGCGTAGGAGGGCGACTCGGGGTCGAGGAGTTCGAAGGCCGCGAGCGCGAAGGTGGACAGCGGCTGGTTGAGCGCGAAGTCCTGCTGGAGGTCGACGGTGAGCCGGACGATACGTCCCTCGGCGTCGGGCTCGTCCAGCTTCTCGACGATGCCGCCGTCCAACAGGGAGCGGTAGATGGCGATGGCCCGCCGGATGTGGCGCAGCTGCTGCTTGCGCGGCTCGTGGTTGTCCTCCAGCAGATGCCGCATGCCCTCGAAGGCGTTGCCGGGGCGGGCGATGACCGACAGCAGCATCGTGTGCGTCACCCGGAACCGGGAGGCCAGCGGTTCCGGCTCGGAGCCGATCAGCTTCTCGAAGGTGTCCTCGCTCCAGGCCACGAAGCCCTCGGGTGCCTTCTTGCGCACCACCTTGCGGCGCTTCTTCGGGTCGTCACCGGCCTTGGCGAGCGCCTTGTCGTTCTCGATGACGTGCTCGGGAGCCTGGGCCACCACGTAGCCCGCCGTGTCGAAACCGGCCCGGCCGGCCCGGCCCGCGATCTGGTGGAACTCACGGGCGCGCAGCGTGCGCACCCGGCTGCCGTCGTACTTGGTCAGCGCGGTGAACAGCACCGTGCGGATGGGCACGTTGACGCCGACGCCCAGCGTGTCGGTGCCGCAGATCACCTTCAGCAGGCCCGCCTGCGCGAGCTTCTCCACCAGGCGCCGGTACTTGGGCAGCATGCCGGCGTGGTGCACGCCGATGCCGTGGCGCACGTAGCGGGAGAGATTGCGGCCGAACGAGGTGGTGAAACGGAAGTTGCCGATCAGCTCGGCGATCTGCTCCTTCTCCGCCTTCGAGCACATGTTGATGCTCATCAGCGCCTGCGCCCGCTCGACGGCCTGCGCCTGGGTGAAGTGCACGATGTACACGGGCGCCTGCTGGGTCTGGAGCAGCTCGGTGAGCGTCTCCGTCAGCGGGACGCGCTCGTACTCGTAGGACAGCGGCACCGGACGGGTCGCCGAGCGGACCACCGAGGTGGGGCGGCCGGTGCGCCGGGTGAGGTCCTTCTCGAACATCGAGACGTCGCCGAGCGTCGCCGACATCAGGATGAACTGAGCCTGGGGAAGTTCGAGGATCGGGATCTGCCAGGCCCAGCCGCGGTCGGCCTCCGCGTAGAAGTGGAACTCGTCCATGACGACCTGGCCGACGTCGGCGTCCTTGCCGTCGCGCAGCGCGATGGAGGCCAGCACCTCCGCGGTGCAGCAGATGACCGGCGCGTCCGCGTTGACGGAGGCGTCGCCGGTGAGCATGCCGACGTTCTCGGTGCCGAAGAGTTTGCACAGTTCGAAGAACTTCTCCGACACCAGCGCCTTGATGGGAGCCGTGTAGAAGGTGACCTCGTCGCGGGCGAGCGCGGCGAAGTGCGCGCCCGCCGCGATCATGCTCTTGCCGGAGCCGGTGGGGGTCGACACGATCACGTTCGCGCCGGACACCACCTCGATCAACGCCTCCTCCTGATGGGGGTAGAGCGTGAGACCCCGCTCCTGGGCCCACGACTCGAAGGCTTCGTAGAGAGCGTCGGGGTCGGCGGTCGGCGGGAGCTGATCGATGAGGGTCACGCCCCCATCTTGCCTGGCCTCCCGCCCGATGCGGGAATCGGATGCCCGCGCGAAGATCGCTACCGCTACGCTGTGGCGCCGACGTGGCGTCAGTCCACGCGGTCAAGTGGACAGCGGCACATGAGGGACGGGGCGGGCAACGGCGATGATGGGACCAGCACACTCACTGTCGGGCGCCGCGGCCTGGCTCGGCGTAGGCGCGGCGGCCGCCGCGGCGGGGCACACGATGCCCTGGCCGGTCCTCCTGGTCGGTTCGCTGCTCTGCGCCGGGGCGGCGCTCGCCCCGGACCTGGATCACAAGGCGGCGACCATCTCGCGCGCCTTCGGTCCGCTCTCGCGGTGGCTGTGCGAGATCGTGGACAAGCTCTCCTACGCCGTCTACAAGGCGACCCGGAAGCCGGGCGACGCGCGCCGCTCAGGCGGGCACCGCACCCTGACGCACACCTGGGTGTGGGCGGTGATGATCGGCGCGGGCACCTCGGTGCTGGCGATCACGGGCGGCCGCTGGGCGGTCCTGGCGATCCTCTTCGTGCACATGGTGCTGGCGATCGAGGGCCTGCTGTGGCGGGCGGCCCGGGGTTCGAGCAGCGATGTGCTGGTCTGGCTGCTGGCCGCGACCAGCTCGTGGATCCTCGCCGGAGTGCTGGACAAGCCGGGGAACGGGGCGGACTGGCTGTTCACCGCGCCGGGCCAGGAGTATCTGTGGCTGGGTCTGCCGATCGTGCTCGGTGCCCTGGTGCACGACATCGGGGATTCCCTGACCGTGTCGGGCTGCCCGATCCTGTGGCCGATCCCGCTGGGCCGCAAGCGCTGGTACCCGATCGGACCGCCGAAGGCCATGCGGTTCCGCGCGGGCAGCTGGGTGGAGCTCAAGGTGCTGATGCCGGTGTTCATGCTGCTCGGCGGAGTGGGCTGCGCGGCCGCGCTCAACGTGATCTGACCGCCCGGCGGCCTCTCGGGGGCGGGCTCCCGCGCCGGTCAGGCCTTTTCGCCGGGCTCGCCCTCGCCGTAGCGGCGCTCGAAGCGGGCGATGCGGCCCTCGCTGTCGACCGTACGTGCCTTGCCCGTGTAGAAGGGGTGGCTCTCGGAGGAGATCTCCACGTCCACCACCGGGTAGGTCTCGCCGTCGTCCCACTCGATGGTCCGGTCGCTGCTCGCGGTGGACCGGGTGAGGAAGGCGTAACCGGCGGCACGGTCCCGGAAGACGACGGGGCGGTAGTCGGGGTGTTCGTCCTTCGCCATCAGGACTCCTGGTGCGGTGGGGGAAGGGGCTCGGGCGCTCCGTCAGCCGGAGAGTGCCTCCTCGTCGACGATGTGCATGGCCGCCTCCTCGGCGGAGGCCGCCGCACCGTCGATGCCGACGTCGGTGGCGACGAGGGCGCTCTCCTCGTCCTCGTGGGCACCCTCGTCGGGGGCCACGAGGCGGCCCGAGCGGACCGCGCCGACCTCGTTGTCCAGCAGTTCGCCGTCCGCGTCGCGGTCGCCGATGCCGTCCCCGTCGGCGGCGGCCACGTCCGGGACCTCCTCGGCGAGGCGCTGGTCCAGGGTCTCGCCCTGCCTGCGCTCGGCCGCCGTCACACCGGTGTGCTCGACCGCCCAGGGCCGCTCCGGAGGGGACCAGCCGCGGTCGAGGGGGTCGCCGACACCGTCGTCGACCAGGGTGTCCTCCGCGTCGAGCAGGCCCGCGTCGTCCTGGACCTCGGACCCGTCGGGCTGGTAGACGTCGTCTCCCCATCCGTCGGCGCTGTTCACGGGTACCTCCAGGGGCTGGGGACGGTGCCGTTCACACCTCGGGCCGCGGGGTGTCGCAGCCGCGCGGGGCGCGGACCCGAGCCGTCTCGGTGGCACCCGGCCGAGGGGTGCTCCCGCGACCGGTGCCGGTTTCCAGACTTCCACCCTTGGTCGGAACCGCGCAACGCCACGGGTCCCGGGCCGCTCCCGGCCCGGGTCGGCTCACCCGTGCCAGGAGCGCCAGAGCGCCGCGTACGCCCCGTCGGCGGCGACCAGCTCGTCGTGACTGCCCAGCTCGCTGATGCGGCCGTTCTCGACGACGGCGATCAGGTCGGCGTCATGGGCCGTGTGGAGCCGGTGGGCGATGGCGATGACGGTACGGCCGTCCAGGACCCGGGCCAGGGACCGCTCCAGGTGCCGGGCCGCCCGGGGGTCGAGCAGCGAGGTCGCCTCGTCCAGGACGAGGGTGTGCGGATCGGCCAGGACGAGCCGGGCGAGCGCGATCTGCTGGGCCTGCGCGGGGGTGAGGACGAAGCCGCCCGAGCCGACCTCGGTGTCCAGCCCCTCGTCGAGGGCCCGGGCCCAGCCGTCGGCGTCGACCGCGCCGAGCGCGGCCCACAGCTCGCCGTCCGAGCCGTCCGAGCCGTCCGAGCCGTCCGCGTCGTTCAGGACCCCCTTGCCGAGGGTCTCGTCGTCCGCCGGTACCCGCGAGCGGGGCACCGCCAGCAGCAGGTTGTCGCGCAGGGAGCCCACGAAGACGTGGTGTTCCTGGTTGACCAGGGCGACATGGGAGCGGACGCGTTCCGCGGGCATGCGGGAGAGCTCGGCGCCGCCCAGGGTGACATGGCCCGTCCGGGGCGCGTAGATCCCGGCGAGCAGCCTGCCCAGCGTGGACTTGCCCGCGCCGGACGGGCCGACCAGGGCCAGCCTGGTGCCGGGGGCGACGGCGAGGGACACCTTGCGCAGCACGTCGACGCCCTCCAGGTAGCCGAAGTGCACCCGGTCCGCGTCCACGTGCCGGCCCGCGGGGGCGACCGAGGCGTCACCCGCCTCCGGCTCGATGTCCCGGACACCGACGAGGCGGGCCAGCGACACCTGGGCGACCTGGAGCTCGTCGTACCAACGCAGGATCAGCCCGACGGGGTCGACCAGCATCTGGGCGATGAGCGCGCCGGTGGTGAGCTGGCCGATGTCGATCCAGCCATCCAGGACGAACACGCCGCCGAACATCAGCACCGAGCCCAGCACCGTGACATGGGTGATGTCGACGACGGGGAACAGCACGGACCGCAGCCACAGCGTGTACCGCTCCCAGGCGGTCCACTCCGCGACCCGTCGGTCGGACAGGGCGACGCGCTGTGCGCCCAGGCGGTGGGCCTCGACGGTGTGCCCGGCGTCCACGGTCTCGGCGAGCGCAGCGGCCACGGCGGCGTATCCGGCCGACTCCGACCGGTAGGCGGCGGGCGCCCGCTTGAAGTACCAGCGGCAGCCGATCACCAGCAGCGGCACGGCGACCAGCACGGCGGCCGCGAGCGGCGGGGCCGTGACGACCAGTCCGCCCAGCAGCAGCGCCGCCCAGACCACGCCGATGGCCAGCTGGGGGACGGCCTCGCGCATGGCGTTGCCGAGGCGGTCGATGTCGGTGGTGATCCGGGACAGCAGATCACCCGTCCCGGCGCGCTCCAGGACACCGGGCGGCAGCCCGACCGAGCGCACCAGGAAGTCCTCGCGCAGGTCGGCGAGCATCCGCTCGCCGAGCATCGCGCCGCGCAGCCGCACCTCGCGCACGAACACCGCCTGGACCAGCAGCGCGACCACGAACAGCGTGGCGGTGAGCCCGAGATGGAGCTCACGGGTGCCGTCGGAGACCCGCTCGACGAGACCGCCGAGGAGGTAGGGGCCGACCATCGAGGCCACCACGGCGACGGTGTTGACGCCGACGAGCAGCAGAAAGGCGCGGCGGTGCCGCTCGAACAGTTCCCGCACGTACGCGTGCACGGTCGCGGGAGCGCCGACGGGCAGGGTGCTCGCCGTCGTCGGGGCCGCCGGGTCGTACTCCGGTGGCGCCACGCCGATCATGCCGTCTCCTCGATCTCTTCCAGGGCGTGCCGCAGGGCGGCCCGTCCGTCCCGGACGGCGTCCGGGAACGGTTCCTCTTCGGTCTCGCGGGTGACCACCGCGCGGTACCGGGGATCCTTGTGCACGAGCTCCCGGTGCAGGCCCACCGCGGCGACCTCGCCCTCGTGGACGAGGACGACCCGGTCGGCACGGTCGAGCAGCAGGGGCGAGGAGGTGAACACCAGGGTCGTGCGCCCGCTGCGCAGTTCCCGCACGCCTTGGGCGATCCGGGCCTCGGTGTGGGAGTCGACGGCGGACGTCGGCTCGTCCAGGACGAGCACCTCGGGGTCGGTGGCCAGGGAGCGGGCCAGGGCGAGGCGTTGGCGCTGGCCGCCGGAGAGGGAGCGCCCCCGTTCGGTGATCCGCGCGTCCATCGCGTCGTCGATGTCGAGCGACCCCTGGACGAGCGCCGCCAGCACGTCCTCGCACTGCGCGGCGGCCAGCGCCTCGCGGGCGTCGACCGCGCCGGAGGCGGGCACCTCGAACAGCTCCCGCAGCGTGCCCGAGAGCAGCACCGGGTCCTTGTCCTGGACCAGGACGGCCGTGCGCGCGGTGTCGAGGGGCAGTTCGTCCAGCGGTACGCCGCCCAGCAGCACCGAGGTGCCCGGCTCGCCCGGGTGTCCGCCGAGCCGCTCCGCGAGCCGGCCGGCCGCGTCGGGGTCGCCGCACACCACGGCGGTGAGCCTTCCGGCCGGGGCCAGCAGACCGGTCGCCGGGTCGTACAGATCACCGGCCGGCACCTCGCCCGCGAGGGAGCCGCCGCCGTCCGTCGCGCGCTCCAGCGACAGCACGCGGGCGGCCCGGCGCGCGGCGGGCTTCGAGAAGGAGTACGCCATGGCGATCTCCTCGAAGTGACGCAGCGGGTAGGTGAGGATCATGACGGAGCTGTACACGGTGACGAGTTCACCCACGGTGATGCGGCCCTCGCGGGCCAGACCCACGCCGTGGGCGACGACCGCGATCAGCAGCAGTCCGGGCAGCAGCATCTGGATCGCCGAGATCAGCGCCCACATGCGGGCACTGCGGACGGCGGCGTGGCGCACCTCCTGGGAGGCGCGGCGGTAGCGGTCGAGGAACAGCTCCTCGCCGCCGATGCCGCGCAGCACACGCAGTCCGGCCACGGTGTCGGAGGCCAGCTCGGTGGCGCGCCCGGCCTTCTCGCGCTGGTGGTCGGCCCGCCGGGTGGCGCGCGGCAGCAGCGGCAGCACCGCGAGCGCCAGGACGGGCAGACCCACGGCGACGACCAACCCGAGCGCGGGCTGGTACACGACGAGTCCGACGACGACGATCACCACGGTGAGCGCGGCGGCGGTGAACCGGGACATGGCCTCGACGAACCAGCCGATCTTCTCCACGTCACCGGTGGAGACGGCCACCACCTCGCCCGCGGCCACCCGCCGGGTGAGCGCCGAGCCGAGCTGGGAGGCCTTGCGGGCCAGAAGCTGCTGGACGCGGGCGGCGGCGGTGATCCAGTTGGTCACGGCGGCCCGGTGCAGACCGGTGGAGCCGATCGCGTTGCCCGCGCAGGCCAGCGCGAGCAGCCCTCCGGCGAGCGCCAGCCGTTCGCCGGAGCGGGCGACGACGGCCTCCACGGCCAGCCCCACACAGAAGGGCAGCAAGGAGACGGACAGGAAGTGCAGCAGCCCCCAGGCCAGCGACTTCAGCTGGCCGCCCGACTGGTTCCGGCCCAGCCACCACAGGAATCGAGGCCCCGAGCGTGCGTCCGGTACGCCCGGGTCCGGATACGGAAGGTCTTGGATCTGCATGACGTCCCAGTGGCTCGTGTCAGGAGGGATCGGAAGGGATTCGGAAGGGATCGAGAGGGAGGAGACGAGGGTGTGGGGGTACCGAGCCGCTCGCCGACGGCAACAAACCGTGAAAGCGTCGCGTCATTCCGTGGTCGTGGGCAACCGGTTTTCCGGGCGCACCGCACGGCTTCGGCCACGTCCTGACGCCCCGTTGCGGGCGAGCTCTCCGGCCCGTAGAACACCGGGCATGAGAAGTCGGATTATCATGTCCATGCTCACAGGGGTGATCCTCCTGCTGAGCGTCTTCCCCGCGGCGGGTCCGGCCCGGGCCACCGACGTCCCCGCCCAGTTCGGCACCGACGTCCCCGCAGAGTTCGGCACCGACTGGCACGACCCCGTCACCGCCGCCCCGCCCGTCACCGCGCCCGCCGGGAGGACCTGCCGAATCACGCTCGCCGAGGCGCAGTTCCGTGACTTCACGCCCTACAGGGGCACGTACACCCCGCCCCGGGACTGCGGCGGCCGCTGGAGCAAGGTCGTCCTGCGCCTGGACGGCAAGGTCAAGGGGCGGCAGTACGACCGCCTCGGCCACCTGCACGTCGGCGGCGTCGAAATCCTGCGCACCTCCACCCCGCAGCCGTCGCCCGACGGCGTCGAGTGGTCGGTGGAGAAGGACGTCACCCGCTACAGCGACACCTTCCGCGCCGCCCAGGCCGTGGAGATGCTGATCGGCAACGTCGTCGACGGCACCTACACCGGCGTCATCGACGTCAAGGTCACGCTCACCTTCCACACGGCCGGTCCCGCGTCGCGCCGTGTCCCGGACCAGGTGCTCACCCTGGCCGAGGGCGTGCACGGCACCACGCTCACCACCCCGCGCAACACCGAGCGTGTCGTCGCGGAGGTGTACGCCACGGGCTCCGGCGGCGGCTGCGAGGAGTACTGGTACCTGACCGTCCCCGCCTCGGCGCCGTACTCCTGCCAGGCCGACCAGGGGCCCTACCGCGAGGTGCAGATCCGGGTGGACGGCCGACTGGCCGGAATAGCCGCCCCGTTCCCGACGGTGTGGACGGGCGGCTGGTCCAACCCGTTCCTCTGGTACGTCGTCCCGGGGCCGCGCGCCTTCGACATCAGACCGATCGAGTACGACCTGACGCCGTTCGCGGGCATCCTCAACGACGGCCGCCCGCACCGCGTCGAGGTGTCCGTCGCCGGTGTCCCGCAGGGCGGGAGCGGCTGGAGCACGCCCGTCAACGTCCTGGTCTGGCAGGACGCCGGCCGCGACCACGTGCCCGGCGCGCTCACGTCCGCCGAAACCGGCGACCCGGTGAACGACTCGTCGTACACGCCCGGCCCGGAGCACCGCGTCGACACCAGGGGCGGCCACGCGCTGACCGTCTCCGGATACCTCGACACCTCGCACGGCAGAGTCACGACCAGGGTCTCCCGCACCCTGGCCAACACCTCCGTGCACCGGTGGACCGACGGCGAGTCGGCCGACGAGCTCGACGCCGTCTGGACCGATGTCGAGACACTCGTCGTCGACGGCCGGGGCCCCGCCCGGACCACCCGTACGCACCGGACGTACACGATGGACGGCACGACCACGGTCGGCGCGGCGGACCGGCTGCGGACCGTGCTGACCCTCGGCGACCGCGCCAAGGTCACGGAGACGCGTGACGGCGTGCGAACGGCCTGGTCACGCCTCGACGACCGCTACCGGGGCGACGCCACGTACACGATCAACGTGCCGCGCGACCAGCGGCACGCGGTCGCCACCACGACCGAGCGGTATCGCCTGTACGGCCCGGCGGGCTGCCACGACCGCACACTGACGACGGTCCAGGGCGTACTCGTCGCGGACCGCCTGCGCTGCTGAGCACGCGACGGCCGCGGCAGGGGCGTATTGCCCGCGCGTCCCTGCCCGGCCCGTCGCATCTGCCCGCCGTTCGCCGCCGCCCGGCCCGGCGTCCCTTCGCGGCCCCGCCGACAAGCCGTCCTCCCGAAGGGTTCAGCACCGCCCGGCGCCGACTCCCTCCACATCCCCGTCGATCAGGGTGTCCAGCAGCCCCCGCAGCACCACCCGCTGCGCCTCGTCGAGCGGCGCCAGGATCTCCTCGGCGGTGGCCCGGCGCGCCTCTCGCAGTTCGCGCAGCGCCTTGCGTCCTTCGTCGGTGACCTCGATACGGATCACCCTGCGGTTGGCCGGGTCGGGTACGCGCCGTACCCTGCCGCTCGACTCCAGTCCGTCGACGAGCGACGTCACCGCGCGGGGCACCACCTCCAGCCGCTCGGCGAGATCGGCCATCCGCGGCGGCGAGCCGAAATGCGCCAGGGTGCGCAGCAGACGGGACTGGGCCGGGGTGATGCCCAGGTCGCGGCGCTCCAGATGACGCTTCTGGATGCGGTGCACCCTGCGGGTGAGCCGCAGGAGTTGCTCGGCGAGCAGGCCCTCGGGATCGGGGGTGGTCATGCGGGAACAATATCAGCACGCCGTTCATTGTGAGTATAGGTAACAATGAGCTACGATCCATCAGCCGCCGTCGGCACCTCGCGCCGGAGGCACGCGCGTCGCACGGGCACGCACCACGCCCGCGACGGACAGGCAGCGCGCCCGCCCCGGCACGGCGCGGGCCGGGGCCCGTCCCCGGGCACGTACCGCGCCTTCCGTGCGCCGCGCCCGCCGGAGCCGAGCCGAAGCCGAAGACCCGCCGACACCCGTCCCACTCGTAGGAGCCCATGCACCCCGACCACGAACCCACCTGGAGCCCACCCGCCGACGCCGAGGAGCAGCCCCGGCAGGTGCGGCGCATTCTGGCCCTCTTCCGCCCCTACCGCGGCCGGCTGGCCGTCGTCGGCCTGCTGGTCGGCGCCTCCTCGCTGGTCTCGGTCGCCACGCCCTTCCTGCTGAAGGCGATCCTGGACACGGCGATCCCCGAGCAGCGCACCGGCCTGCTCACCCTGCTCGCGCTCGGCATGATCCTCAGCGCGGTGCTGACCAGCGTGTTCGGGGTCCTCCAGACCCTGATCTCCACCACGGTCGGCCAGCGCGTCATGCACGATCTGCGCACCGCCGTCTACGGCCGGCTCCAGCGGATGTCGCTCGCCTTCTTCACGCGCACGCGTACCGGCGAGGTGCAGTCCCGTATCGCCAACGACATCGGCGGCATGCAGGCGACGGTCACCTCCACCGCCACCTCCCTCGTCTCCAACCTCACCGGCGTCGTCGCCACCGTGGTGGCCATGCTCGTGCTCGACTGGCGGCTGACGCTGGTCTCGCTGGTCCTGCTGCCGGTGTTCGTCTGGATCAGCCGCCGCGTCGGCAACGAACGCAAGAAGATCACCACCCGGCGCCAGAAGCAGATGGCCTCGATGGCCGCCACGGTCACCGAGTCGCTCTCGGTCAGCGGCATCCTGCTCGGCCGGACCATGGGCCGGGCGGAATCGCTGACCCGGTCGTTCTCCGACGAGTCCGAGCGTCTGGTCGAGCTGGAGGTCCGCTCGAACATGGCCGGCCGCTGGCGCATGGCCGTGATCACCATCGTCATGGCCGCGATGCCCGCCGTCATCTACTGGACCGCCGGCATCGCCCTCCACATGGGCGGCTCCGATGTCTCACTGGGCACGATCGTCGCCTTCGTCTCGCTCCAGCAGGGCCTGTTCCGGCCGACCGTGAGCCTGCTCGGCACGGGCGTGCAGATCCAGACCTCGCTCGCCCTGTTCCAGCGCATCTTCGAGTACCTCGACCTGCCGATCGACATCACCGAGCGCGAGCGCCCCGTGCACCTCGACCAGGTCAAGGGCGAGGTCCGCTTCGAGGACGTGGAGTTCCGGTACGACGACAAGGGCGGCCCCCTGCTCGACGGCATCGACGTCACCGTCCCGGCGGGCGGCAGCCTCGCCCTGGTCGGCCCGACCGGCGCGGGCAAGTCGACCCTCGGGTACCTCGTGCCGCGGCTGTACGACGTGACGGGCGGCCGGGTCACCCTCGACGGGTACGACGTGCGCGACCTCGACTTCGACACGCTCGCGCGGGCGGTCGGCGTCGTGTCGCAGGAGACGTACCTCTTCCACGCCACGGTCGCCGACAACCTGCGCTTCGCCAAGCCGGACGCCACCGACGAGGAGCTGCACGCGGCGGCGAAGGCGGCGCAGATCCACGAGCACATCGCGGCCCTGCCCGACGGCTACGACACGGTCGTCGGCGAGCGCGGACACCGTTTCTCCGGCGGGGAGAAGCAGCGGCTGGCCATCGCCCGCACGATCCTGCGCGACCCGCCCGTGCTCATCCTCGACGAGGCGACGAGCGCCCTGGACACCCGCACCGAGAGCGCCGTCCAGGAGGCCATCGACGCGCTGTCGGCGAACCGCACCACCATCACCATCGCCCATCGGCTGTCCACCATTCGGGGTGCCGACCAGATCGTGGTCCTGGACTCCGGCCTAGCGGTCGAACGGGGCACGCACGAGCAGCTGTTGGGGCTCGACGGACGGTATGCGGCCCTCGTCCGAAGGGATGCACGACTGGAACCGACAAGATGACGATATGCCGGGTTTATGGGGTTCTGCGGGTTACCGTGCCCCCATGCAGACGAACACTCCGCCACGGAGCGCGATCCGACTGACGCGCCGGGGCCGCCTCGTCCTCATCGCCACCGGGGCCGCCGTGGCCGGCACCGCCGTGGCGGTGCCGCTGCTGACCCTGGGCGGCGAGGAGAAGGCCGAGCCCGCCTCGCTGGTGATCCCCGAGGGCTGGCGCGCCGGCCAGATCTACGAGGCCGTCGACAAGGCCCTGTCCCTGCCCCCGGGCACCGCCAAGAAGTCCCTGCCCAAGGCCGGGCTCAAGCTGCCGGCCGACGCCGAGGGCAACCCGGAGGGTTATCTCTTCCCGGCGACCTATCCGCTCACGGGCAAGTCCACGCCCGAGTCGATGCTGGCGTACATGGTCGACACGGCGAACAAGAAGTTCAACGGCGCCCCCATCGCCGCCGGTGCCCAGCGCAACGCGATGAACGTCTATCAGGCCGTCACCATCGCCAGCCTCGTCCAGGCCGAGGCGAACACCAAGGCCGACATGGGCAAGGTGGCCCGGGTGATCTTCAACCGGCTGGAGCGCGGCATGCCGCTCCAGATGGACTCGACGATCAACTATGCGCTCGGCCGCGCCACCCTCGATACGAGCCTGGCCGACACCCGTCTGGACAGCCCCTACAACTCCTACCAGCGCATGGGTCTGCCTCCCACGCCGATCGACAACCCCGGCGAGGACGCGATGCGCGCCGCGATCAGTCCGACGCCGGGCGACTGGCTCTACTTCGTCACGGTCAAGCCGGGCGACACCCGCTTCACCGCCGACTACGCCGAACACCAGCGCAACGTGGCCGAGTTCAACGCCCAGCAGAAGAAGGGCGCGGAGAAGAAGCGCTGACCGGGCCCTGCGCGCGGCCTCCCGGGACGCGCGTCAAGCGGCGACCGGCTCACCGGCCAGCAGCCGCCTGATGTCCCGTACGGCCGCGCGGCCGGCCCGGTTGGCGCCGATGGTGCTGGCCGACGGTCCGTAGCCGACGAGGTGGATCCGCGGGTCGGCGACCGCGCGGGTGCCGTCCACCCGGAGGCCGCCGCCCGGCTCACGCAGTCTCAGCGGGGCGAGGTGGTCGATCGCGGCGCGGAACCCGGTCGCCCACAGGATGACGTCGGCCGCCACCTGACGGCCGTCGTCCCAGGCCACACCGTCCGGCGTGATCCGGTCGAACATCGGCTGCCGGTCCAGGACTCCGTCCCTCAGCCCCTGCCGGATCGCGTCGTTCAGCGGCAGTCCCGTGACCGAGACCACGCTCTTCGGCGGCAGTCCCCGCCGCACGCGTTCCTCGACCAGCGACACCGCCGCGCGGCCCAGGTTCTCGTCGAAGGGGCCCTCGCGGAAGACCGGCGGCCGCCGGGTGACCCAGGTCGTGGCCGCCGCGTACGGGGCGATCTCCAACAGGTGCTGGGTCCCCGAGGCGCCCCCGCCCACCACCACGACGCGCCGTCCGGCGAACTCCTCGGGGCCCGGGTACTGCGCGGTGTGCAACTGCCGCCCCCGGAAGGTCTCCTGACCCGGATAGCGCGGCCAGAAAGGCCGGTCCCACGTGCCGGTCGCGTTGATCAGCGCCCGGGTCGCCCAGGTGCCGTCCGAGGTCTCGACGAGCAGCCGCCCGCCCTCGCCCTCCCGCACCGCGCGCACATCCACCGGCCGCCGTACCCGCAGCCCGAAGGTCCGCTCGTACGTGGTGAAGTACTCGGAGATCACCTCCGAGGAGGCCCGCTCCGGGTCGGCGCCGGTGAGCTCCATCCCGGGCAGAGCGTGCATCCCGTGCACCCTGCCGTACGTGAGCGAGGGCCAGCGGAACTGCCAGGCGCCGCCCGGACCGGGGGAGTGGTCCAGCACCACGAAGTCGCGCTCCGGCGCGAAACCGGTGCGGCTCAGGTGGTAGGCGCTGGACAGACCCGCCTGACCAGCGCCTATGACGACGACCTCGACCTCGCGTGTGTAGTTCACGCTTCTACCAACCGCACAGAGGCCGCCCCTCTTCCCGACGCCCCCGCGCCGCCCCCGGTCCGCTCCTCCGGTACGACGGTCCCCGCATGGGCCAGGATGGAGGGCATGTCAGATGCGTTCACCACCCGCGTGCTGCACGTCGCCTCCGGCTCCGTCGAGCGGATCGTCGACCTCACCGGCGACTGCCAGGCCTTCCTCGAACAGACCTCCGGCGGCCGCGACGGCCTGCTCAACATCTTCGTCCCGCACGCCACCGCCGGTGTCGCCGTCATCGAGACGGGGGCTGGCAGTGACGACGACCTGCTCGCCGCACTGCACTCGCTGCTCCCCGCGGACGACCGCTGGCAGCACCGCCACGGCAGTCCCGGCCACGGCCGCGACCATGTGCTGCCCGCCATCGTGCCCCCGCACGCCACGCTGCCGGTGATCGGCGGCCGGCTGGAGCTCGGCACCTGGCAGTCGGTGTGCCTGGTCGACACCAACAAGGACAACCCCGAACGCAAGGTGCGGCTGAGCTTCCTGGCCGGCTGACCCGACGGGCGTCGGCTGAGCCGACAGGCGCCGGCTGACCCGACGGCCGCCGGTTGACCCCACGGGCCGCAGTCCCAAACACCCCACGGCCACGGGACCCGAAGCACCGGGAGGGGCCAGATGATCGAGTGGTGACCCCAGAGGCACGGGCGTACCGTCGAACGGTGGACCAGCGGTGGACGCACCGTCCGCCTACCCTCATGACGAAGGCGTGACGCCTCATGAGCAGCCACCCGCAGCCCGGCTCGGCGACGAGCACAGCCACCCCGGAAAAGGGTGGCGGCGGCAACGCGATGGCCCTGCTGGTCATCGCCTCCTGCCAGCTCATGGTGGTGCTCGACATCACCATCGTGAACATCGCGCTGCCGGACATCCAGCGCGCGCTGGACTTCTCGACCACCAGCCTGTCCTGGGTGGTCAACGCGTACACCCTGACCTTCGGCGGACTGCTGCTGCTCGGCGGGCGGGCCGGTGACATCCTCGGCCGGCGGCGGGTGTTCGTCTTCGGTGTGCTGCTGTTCGCGTTCGCCTCCCTGCTCGGCGGCTTCTCCCAGGACTCCGGCCAACTGCTCGCCGCACGCGCCCTCCAGGGCGTCGGCGGCGCCATCGCGTCCCCCACCTCCCTGGCGCTGATCAGCACCACGTTCCGCGAAGGCCCCGAACGCAACCGGGCGTTCGGCGTGTTCGCCGCGGTCTCGGCGGGCGGCGGCGCGATCGGGCTGCTGATGGGCGGAATTCTCGTCGAGTGGCTGGACTGGCGCTGGGTCCTCTTCGTCAACGTGCCCATCGGCCTGCTGATCGCCTTCGCCACGCCGCGGTACATCAAGGAGTCCGAGCGCCACCCGGGCCACTTCGACATCGCCGGCGCGCTCACCTCCACCGTGGGCATGGTGCTGCTCGTCTACGGCTTCATCAGGGCGGCGCAGGACGGCTGGCGGGACCCGTGGACGATAGGCTCGTTCTGCGCGGCCGTCGTCGTGCTGGCGGCGTTCATCGTGATCGAGCGCCGCTCCTCGCAGCCGATCACACCGCTGCACATGTTCGCCGACCGCAACCGCGCGGGCACCTACGGCATCATGCTCTGCCTGGCCGCGGCGATCTTCGGCATGTTCTTCTTCCTGACGCTGTTCGCACAGAACGTGCTGGACTTCAGCCCGCTGGTGACCGGGTTCGCCTTCCTGCCGGTCAGCGCCGTCATCGCGGTCGGCGCCGCCCTGGCCTCGCGGTTCCTGCCCGTCTACGGACCCAAACCGTTCATGGTGGTCGGCGCGATCCTGGCGGCCGCCGGCCTGGCCTGGCTGACCTTGACCGACGTCCACTCCACGTACGCGGGCAGCATTCTCGGCCCGCTCCTGGTGTTCAGCCTGGGCATGGGCATGGAGTTCGTGTCGCTGACCCTGATGGCGCTGTCCAACGTCGAGGTCCGCGAGACGGGCGCGGCGTCCGGACTGCTCAACGCCACTCAGCAGGTCGGCGGTTCGCTGGGTCTGTCCATCCTCGTCACCATGTTCGGGACGGCCAGCAACAACGAGGCCGAGAAACAGGTCCCGCTGTTCCTCCAGCAGGCGACCCCCCTCGAACGGCTGCGCTTCGAGAGGACGGGGCAACTGCCACCGCCCTACTCGGACGAGATCCTGACCGCGGGTGTGTCCTCGGCGTTCGTCGTGGCGGCGATCTTCGCCGCGGTGGCCGCGATCATCGCCGTCCTCGTCATCCAGGTCCGCCCGTCCGACCTGGAGCGGCTCCAGGGCGGCGGCGTGGGCCCCGGCCCCGGGTGACGTGGGGACCGGGGCAGGCGAAGGGCGTCAGGAGAACAGCAGTTTCCAGGTCAGCGGGCCCGGGAACCCGTCCGCGTCACCGCGCAGTTCCTCGCGGGACTTCTGGAAGTCGCGCACATTGAGCCGGTCGGCCTCGCCCCAGGACCGGCTCGGCCCGACCTTGTAGTGGTCGCCGAAGCCCTCCTCGACCAACTGCCTGCCCAGCACCAGCACATGGTCGTTGACCGCGCCCTCGCGGAAGAACTTGCGGCCCGGGAACACCGGAACCTTCGGCTTGCCCGGCTTCGGCTGCGCACCGGCCGGCGGCTCGTCCAGGTCCAGGTCCGCCCGGGCCCGCCGCAGGATCTCGGTGATGTCGATCCCGCCGGGGTCGCCGTGGTCGTTCTCGGGGACGTGCATATGGCCGCACACCCCGTTGAACGCGGTCCACCTGGCCTTGCTCATGCGCTGGCCGGTCTTGCTGCCGTAGGAGTCGGGGTAGGCCGGCCACGCCTTCGGACCGCTCAGCGGCACGCCGTGCTGCTCGTGCATCCACGACAGGAACCGCGCGACGCCCTCCAGCGCCCAGGCCGGCGCCTCCGGCCAGAACATATGCCGCCGGCCCGCGTTCTTCCACTTGCCGTGGGTCGTCGGATCGCAGGTGCCGACCAGTTCGACCTGGCAGACGTTGAGTGTGTTCGTCTCCACGCCGCCCGCGAGGTTCTGAAGCGCCCGGGAGGAGCACTCGATGTCGAAGTGCTGGAACCAGCGCAGCCGCTTGGTGTCGAGGTCGGGCACCGCGGTCAGGTTCGGGGCGGCGCCACCACCGCCGTAGTCGGGCAGGCTCGTTCCCTCGGTGGTGTGCAGGACGACGACGTTGACCTCCATCGGATCGCCGGGGAAGTCGTCCTGGTACCAGTTCGCGCGGCTGGATCCGGGGTAGCGCTGGGGACCGGTCTTCACACTCATGCGCAGCCTTTCGAGTCATGAGGTGCCCCCGAGCGGCTCCGAGCGGCGCTCGGGGTGTCACTTGATGATGACTCAACTAGCGGCAGCTGCACGGAAGGTGACCGCATCCGGCGGCTTTCGTCCGGACGGTGCCACAACCTGCTCGAGAGCGGTCAGAGGAAGCGGCCGCTCGGCACCGGCCCGGACGACCTCAGGGCCGTGCGCTCGCCCCGCAGCCAGGTGTCGCGCACCGCCGTGGCGAATCCGGCGAACGCCTCGTCGGGGTCGGCCGGCGTCCCGCCGTCGCCCTCGTCGGCGGCGGCCTCGGCGGCCGCGATCTCCTCGGCGATGCGCTCCTCGGGCCGCTCGTCGGCCGGCTCCCGGCGCGGGGTCCCGTCCTCGCCCACGGCCATCCGCTCGCCCCAGGGTGCCACCACCGACTGGTGCAGCAGGGTCACGCTGTCCGCGGTGACCGCCGGGGCGTCGGTCCAGCAGGACGCGTGCTCGTGCAGCACCTGCCCGGGGGCCCGTTCGTGCAACTGCTGGAGGATCTCGGGGCCCTCGGGGGTGTCGAGCAGGCCGTTCAGGTCGTACGCGACCACGACCGTGTCCTCGCGCCCGGGGGCGAAGGGCTCCGCGGGGAGGCCCAGCACGTGCGCCGCGGCGAGGCCGAGGATCCGGCTGTCCCGGTCGGGCAGCAGCGACACCGACCGGGGCCGCAGCCCGGCGGCCGCCGGCAGCGTCCGCAGGCGCAGCAGCCCGCGCAGGCACTGCTCCGGAGTGTCCTGGAGGAACGCGAACCGGCCGGTCATCCCCGCCTCGAAGCCGTACGGCGAGAGCGTGCCGAGGATCGTGCCGCCGATCACGTACTGCCATCCGCGCAGGTCGGCGAGGTCGAGCGGGGTCGTGACCGCGGCGGCACGCTCCAGCATGCGGGTCTGCCGCCGCCGGGGCGGCAGCCACTGGGGGTCCTCCGGGTCGCCCAGCAGCGCGTGCTGGCGACGGGCGAGGGGGAGGTCACCGGCCATCAGGGCGTTGTAGACCAGCAGATAGCGGTCCGGCCAGGGCACGAACCGGTCCTCGTACCGGCCGAGCAGTTCGGCGGCGTCGGCGTGCCGCCCCTCGCGCTCGTACGCCGAGACCAGCTCGCGCATCACGCCCAGGGCGTCCGGGTTGGCGCGCAGCACCTCGCGCAGCGCGGGGACGGCCAGATAGGACACCCCGCGCTCGACACAGGCGTAGCCGTAGGCGTACTGCGCCTTGGCCAGGTCCGGGCGCGCGGCCAGCTCCGAGGCGGCCTGCCGCAGGTCGTCGAACCCGGCCGCCTCCGCGGCGCGCGCGACCACGAGGGCCACCTCGCCGAGCGGCAGGCTGTCGGTGTCCGACCGCAGCTGCCGCAGGGCACCGGGCACGTCGTCCGAGTCCAGCAGCTCCCAGGCCTTGAGGACGTCGGGGGTCTTGGGGCGGCGATTCCTGCGCGAGAACATGCCGAAGATCATCACGGACCGGGGTCCGCGTTCTCAAACAGATTTCCGGGCGGGCGAAAGGGCCGAAGGGATCGAAGGGTGTGCTCCCGAGCCTGCGACCGGGGCGCGTGCCCTCGAACGGATTCCGGACCGTCGGCGCAGGCCCCTCGGGTTCCGGGCCGCCGACGCACGCCCCGGGGCGGCTGCGCGTCAGGAATCCTGGCGCTCGGCCCGCTCCGCGTTCCGCTTCTTGATCCGCACGGTCTCCTTGCGCACCTCGGCCTGCGTGGCGCGCTCCTTCTCCAGCCACTCGGGCAGCTCGGACTTGATCGCCTCGATCTGCTCGGTGGTCAGCGCCTCGGTGACACCGCCGCGGGCCAGGCCCGCGATGGACACGCCGAGCTTCGCCGCGACCACGGGGCGCGGGTGCGGGCCGTTCTGCCGCAGCTCGCTCAGCCACGCGGGCGGGTCGGCCTGAAGCTCGTTGAACTCGGCGCGCGAGACGACCCCCTCCTGGAACTCGGCGGGGGTGGCGGGCAGGTACACACCCAGCTTCTTCGCCGCGGTGGCGGGCTTCATCGTCTGGGCGGTCTGGTGCGACTTCATGCTCTCCAGACTAGACGCCGGGTGACGGGCCCCCGACCACAGCCGGTAACCTGGCGGGGTGACAGGCTCGGCAGCACCCTCCTCGTTCCGGCTCGCGTTCGTACCCGGGGCGACTCCCGGCAAGTGGGTGCGGATCTGGGAAGAACGCCTGCCCGACGTCCCGCTCGCCCTGGTCCCCGTCGAAGCCGCGGACGTCTCGGCCGTGCTGCGTTCCGGCGAGGCCGACGCGGGCATCGTACGACTGCCCGTGGACCGTACGGCCTTCAGCGCGATCCCCCTCTACACCGAGGCGACCGTCGTCGTGGTGCCCAAGGACCACCTGCTCACGGCGGCCGACGAGGTGACCGTCGGCGACCTCGCAGACGACGTGGTCTTCCATCCCCTCGACGACGTGCTCGGCTGGGAGACGCTGCCGGGCAAGCCGGCCGTCGAGCGCCCGGCGACCACCGCCGACGCGATCGAGCTGGTGGCGGCGGGCGTCGGGGTCCTGGTCGTCCCGCAGTCCCTCGCCCGGCTGCACCACCGCAAGGACCTCACCTACCGCACGGTCACCGACGCTCCGCAGTCCGGCGTGGCGCTCTCCTGGCCGGAGGACTCCCACACCGACCTGGTCGAGGACTTCATCGGCATCGTCCGGGGCCGCACGGTGAACAGCACCCGCGGTCGCCCCCGCCCGTCCGGCACGGCCGAGCACGACCAGGCACCCGCGGCCCGCCGCAAGCCCGCACCCGGGGCGAAGAGCGCCCGCGCGGGCGGCTCGAAGACCGCCGGAAGGGGCGGCACGGCCAAGGGCGGCGCCGGAAAGAGCGGTGGCAAGGGCGGCACCGGCCGCGGCAAGCCGCGCCGTCGCTCGTAGCGGCCCGACCTCGGCCCTCGCCGTCCGCCCTTCCCGCGTCCCTTGGCCGGCCGAGCGGCTCGTGCGCCGTCGCGTGCGGGTCGCCGTCGGCTGATCGCGCGGTTCCCCGCGCCCCTCGATGGATCGCGCGGTTCCTCGCGCCCCTCGACAGACCGCCCCCCCGCCACCGGCACCCACCGGCCGCCTCCGGCACCCCCGCTCAGCGTGCCGCCGAGCGGCCGATCGACTCCACCAGCGGCAGCAGCCGGTGCGGCACGCGTTCGCGCAGGGCGACCTCCGTGCGGGTGCGGACGACACCCGGGAGGCTGATCAGCTCCTGGATCACGTCCTCCAGGTGTGCGTTGTCGCGGGCGACCACACGGGTCAGCAGATCGCCGCCGCCCGTGATCGAGAAGGCCTCGACGATCTCGGGCACGGCCGCCAGCGCGTCGCCCACGTCGTCGAGGTGCCCCTGGGTGACCTCGATGTGCACGAACGCCAGCACCGGATGGCCGAGCGCGGCGGGGGAGAGGGCGGGGCCCGTGCCGGTGATCACGCCCTCCCGCTCCAGCCGGTCCAGCCGGGCCTGGAGGGTGCCGCGGGCGATGCCGAGGAGGCGGGCGTACTCGCGCACGCTGGTGCGGGGCTGCTCCAGGAGCAGCCGCAGGATGCGGGTGTCGAGCTCGTCCACGGCCATGGCGCGACGGCCTCCTCATCACTTGTTGATCTTCATCGACTGTACCAACGGCCCCGCGCCCCGCGACCCGGCTGGACCAGGAACCGTGGTCCGTTGGCACGATTTCGGCCGAACTGGCAGCCCTGAGGCTGAGCCATTGGCCCATCGCACGAGTGCCGACTTGAGCCAGTGGCGGCGGGGATGCTGTCATGGAGTCGTCGATGGCGCTGCGGATTCCGCGGCGCCTTTTTCATGCCGGTCGTACGGGCGCCTCCTCGGCGCCTGTCCGGGCCTGCCGTCACAAGGGAGCGAAAGCAGTGCTGAAGACGATGTTCGTGGCTCCGGATCCGGGGCGGACGCGGCTGCGCTTCGCCACCCGGGCCGTCCTCGGCATCGGGCTCGCCGTGGTGCTGTGCGGCCTGGCCGGACACTCCCTGCTCGGCGCCCTCATCGGCGGTCTCGCCGCGCTGCTCGCCCTGTTCACGGTCACCGACGCCACGGTCCGGGGGCAGGCGGTCACCACCGCCCTGCTGCCCGCCGTCGGCCTGCCGGTGCTCGCCCTCGCCGCCGAGCTGCACGACCAGCCGGTCGCCCGTGACCTCGCCTTTCTCGCGGTCGTCGGCGCCGGGGTGTACGCCCGCCGCTGGGGGCCGCGCGGCCACAGCCTCGGCGTGTTCGCGTTCATGACGTACTTCATCGCCCAGTTCCTGCATGCCACGCCCGGCATGCTGCCCGAGCTGTACGCCGCCGTCCTGCTGTCCGTCCTGACCGCCGCGGTGGTGCGTTTCGGGGTGTGGTGCTATGAGCGCCGACTGCCCCCGCCGCCCGCCGTCGCGCCGCCCGGCGGCACCGGCCTGGCCCGCATCACCACCCGCCAGGCCGTGCAGGCCACCGCGGGTGCGGGCTTCGCCCTGTTCGTCGGCCAGCTGGTGTCCGGGCATCGCTGGTACTGGGCCGTGGGCGCCACCTGGTGGATCTTCGTCAACACCACCTCGCGCGGCGAGACCCTGGTGCGCGGCTTCCGCCGGGTCCTCGGCACCGTGATCGGCATCGGCCTCGGCCTGCTGGTCGCCGTACCCGTGCAGGGCGACCCGGTGGTCTCGTCGGTACTGCTCGCCGCCTGTGTCTTCGGCATCTTCTACACGGCCCCCGTCTCCTACACGTGGATGATGCTCTGCGTGACGCTGCTGGCCTCCCTGCTCTACGGTCTGCTGGACCTGCTCGACCCGGCCCTGCTCGCGCTGCGGCTGGCCGAGACGGGCGTGGGCGCTCTCGGTGCCGTGCTGGCCGTGCTGTTCGTTCTGCCCGTCACCACGCACGCCGTGACCGACGCCTGGATCCAGCGCGCCCTGACCTGTGTCCACGCCTGCACCGCCGAGGCCGCCGCCCGGCTGGCCGGGGTCCCGGGCGCCGACCCGGCGCCCCGGGTCGCCGAACTGGAGCAGATGCTCGGACGGGTACGGCTCGCCGTCGCGCCGCTCGTCCACCCGCTGAACCCGATGCTCGTCCGCAAGGGCCGCGCCCTGCGTGTCCTGGCCCTGCTGGACGACTGCGCCCGTGAGATCCGCGGCCTGGTCGCCGTCGCCGCCGACCCGGAGGCCTCGCAGGACGCCCGGCTCGCCAGGGCCTGCCACCGCGTCGAGGCCTCGGTCGAGGCGCTGATCGCCAGCCCGGCGAGCAAGGGCCGCGAGCCCCGCCCCGCCGGCTCCCCGGCCGTCCGGCCGCCCCAGGTCGGCGAGCCCGCCCTCGCCCACCTGCACGGTCTCGAACACGCCCTGGCCGAACTGGCCGCTCCCCTGCGGGCCCCCTCGGGCTCGCCGCTCGTGGGGGCGTGAGGCGGGCGCCCATGTGGGCGTGCCGGGCAGCTTTCCGCCGCGACGCGCTGGTGGGGGGCGTGAGGCGGGCGCGCACGAGGGCGCGCCGGAGAGCTGTCCGCCGCGACGCGCTTCATCCAGCCCCCCACACGCATCGATCCGGACGTGCCCCGCGTTCTCAACCCCCTTGGTCTAGACCGCAGGTGCTACCGTCGCCCGGGACGGGCAGTCGACCGACAAGGGGACAGCGGTGGCAGACGGCGGCAGGCGCAGGGCGTTCATCGGGTCGTTCACGGCCGCGGGCGGCCCAGGCGTGATCATGGCGGCCGTCGACACCTCGGACGGCTCGCTGGCCGTCCTCGGCGGCGTGAACGGCGTGCCCGACCCGTCCTATCTCGCCCTCGCGCCCGACGGCGGCACCCTCTACGCGGTCAGCGAGACCGCCGAGGGCGCGGTCGCCGCCTACCGGGTGACCGGCGAAGCCCCCGAGCCCGTCGGCAGGCCCGTGCCCGTCGGCTCCGGCCCCACCCACCTCAGCGTCTTCGGCGGCCATCTGCTCACCGCCGACTACGGCTCCGGCAGCGTCTCCGTCGTCCCCCTGCGCCCCGACGGCACCCTGGAAGGCCTCGTCTCCGCGGTGCTCCGGCACACCGGCTCCGGCCCCCACACGCCCCGCCAGCAGGGCCCGCACGCCCACCATGTGCAGCCCGACCCCAGCCGCCGCTGGGCGGTCAGCGTCGACCTCGGCACCGACTCCGTGCGGGTGTGCACCCTGGCCGACGGCCGTCTGGCACTGCACCGGGAGGTCGCCCTGCGCCCCGGCTCCGGCCCCCGCCACCTGGCCTTCCACCCCGAGGGCGACCGCGCCTACGTCGTCAACGAGCTCGCCCCGACGATCACCTCCTGCCGCTGGCACGCCGCCGACGGCACCCTCAAGCCGCTGACCGAGACACAGGTCCTGCCGGGCGCGCCGGACGGCGACGCGTACCCGTCGGGTGTCGTCGTCTCGCCCGACGGCCGGTTCGTGTGGACCGCCGTACGCGGCGAGGACGTGCTGTGCGTGCTGGCCGTCGAGGGCGAGAGTCTGCGCCTGGTCGGGACCGTGCCCTGCGGCGGACACTGGCCGCGCGCGCTCACCGAGGCCGACGGCTACCTCTACGTCGCCAACGAACGCTCCGGCGACGTCACCTGGTTCCGCCTCGACCCGGACACCGGTCTCCCGCGCCGCGCCGGATCGGTCCGGGTCCCCGCCGCCTCCTGCGTCGTCGTCGGCTGACCCCGCGGCCGTCCGTACACGCCGAAGGGCCCGCCCCGGTCGGGGGCGGGCCCTTGTCGTACGACGTGGAACGGGTGCGCGGGTCAGCGCAGGGGCGTGCCCTGCTGCGCCGGCGAGGCGATGCCGAGGGCCTGCGTGTACTGGGCCAGGGCGAGCTTGCCGATCGCCGGGTACGGGCCGAGCGCATCGGCGGCGGCGCAGCCGGCCTCCGCGGCGGCGGCCTCGATCAGCGAGGCGTCGATCTCCGGGCCGATCAGGTACGGCGCGAGCGCCAGCTGCTGCGAACCCGAGGAGCGAAGCTGGTCGGCGACGGCCGCGATCGAGCCCTCCTGGTCCAGCGCGGCCGCCATCACGGGCACGGCCAGACGCGCGGCGAGCAGCATGCCGGTGATGCCGGCGGCCTGCACGGCCTCCTCGCCACCCACCGAGGCGAGGATGATGCCGTCCGCGGCCGTGGCCACGGTGAACAGCCGGGCGCGGTCGGCGCGGGCCAGACCGGCCTCGGACAGCCGCACGTGCAGGCCCTCCGCGAGCAGCGGGTGCGGGCCCAGCACGTCCGTCAGGTCGGCGGCGACCCGGCTGTCCATCACGGCCTGGCGGACCTGGCGCAGCAGCGCGCTGTCCGGGCCGGCGAGCAGCGGCACGACCACCGCGACGGGACCCTCGGGCTCCTTGACCTCCACACCCGCGGCGAGCGCCTGCTCGTAACGGGCGGTGCGCTCGTCGGCGGCGTGCGCGAGCACGACCTTCAGCGACGGGAACTCCGCGTCGTCCCCGTCCACGAACCCGATACGGGCGTCGAGCCCGGGGAGCTCGGAGCGGGCGATGCTCACGATCTCCTCGGCGAGGCCACGGGTGGCGGCGCTGGGCGTGCCCGGAACCGCAAGAACGAGCGCGGGTGCGCCCTCGGGAGCCGCCACCGGCTCGGGTCGGCGGTGCCGCCCGGGCTGGCGGGGGCGCGGCATTCGTACAGGCAGGCCGGACACGGGCCCAGTGGGGGAGCTCATGGCGCCGCATGTTACTGGCTTCCTGGGCTCCCCTGTTCGGGGAGGGGGCAGGTGAGCGGTATCCGTCCCGTTTTGTCTGATCAGTTGTGATGAGTTACGTACGAATTCGGCACGGTTGGTGCGCGCTTCAGTCCCCGTTCATGCGCACGACCAGCAGCATTCGCTCGTCACCGGGCAGAGTGAGCTCGTCCGCGGCGAGAGCCGTCGCGATCCGCATCGCGCCCAGCAGCGGGTCACCCTCGGCCGGAACGCGTCCGACGTGCGGCAACCGTCGCGCCAACGCCTCGTCCAGGGGACCGAGCAGGGGCGCGCCCATCCGGAACAGACCGCCGGTCAGCGCGAGTACGGACTCGCCTTCGGCAGGGCAGACCGCCACCGCGGAGTCGGCGATGTGGTGTGCCGCGTCCCGCAGGATCCCGGCCGAGACCCGGTCCTCGTCCGCGCAGGCGGCGACGTGCGGTGCGAAGGAGGCGAGGACGGCCGGCCGGTCCGGACGCGGATACAGCTCCGCGGGCAGCCCCGGCATCGGCCCGAACATCTCCTCCGCCCGCGACAGCAGCGCCGAGGACCCGCCGTCGCGGCCGTCGTGGGCGCGCAGCGCGGCCTCCAGTCCGGCGCGGCCGATCCAGGCGCCGCCGCCGCAGTCGCCCAGCAGATGGCCCCAGCCGTCCGCCCGCCGCCAGTGCGAGAGGTCCGTACCGATCGCGATCATGCCGGTGCCCGCCGCCACCACGGCTCCGGCGCGCGGGCCGAGCGCCCCGGTGTACGCGGTCACGGCATCGGCGGCGAGCACGGCGGCCCGGGTGCCGAACTCGCGTCGCAGCGCCCCCGGCAGCCCGGCCCGCAGCCCGTCGCCCAGTGTGCTCAGCCCGGCCGCGCCCACGGCGGCCGTACGCAGCTCCGTCACACCTGTCTCGGCCGCCAACGACCGCACCAGCGGGAGTAGTTGTCCCATCAGGTGGTCCGTGTCGATCCCCTGGGGACCGGTGCGCACGGGCACGGCCGACTCCCGCCGCGCCGACACCCTGCCGTCCGCGGTCCCCACGACGACCCGCAGGCCCGACCCTCCGGAGTCGACGGCCAGACAGCCGGTCGAACCCCGGGACGCCGCGCCCCTTGGCCGGGTCACGGCAGGCGCCAGTCCACGGGCTGCCCGCCCTGGCCGATCAGCAGGTCGTTGGCCCGGCTGAACGGACGGGAGCCGAAGAAGCCGCGGTCGGCCGACATCGGGGACGGGTGCGCGGACTCCACCGAGGGCAGACTGCCCAGCAGCGGACGGAGATTGCGGGCGTCACGGCCCCACAGGATCGACACCAGCGGCTTCCCGCGCGCGGCGAGGGCGCGGATCGCCTGCTCGGTGACCTCCTCCCAGCCCTTGCCGCGGTGCGCGCCCGGACTGCGCGGTGCCGTGGTGAGGGCCCTGTTGAGCAGCAGCACGCCCTGGCGGGTCCACGGCGTGAGGTCGCCGTTGGACGGCTGGGGCAGCCCCAGGTCGGAGTGCAGCTCGCGGAAGATGTTGATCAGGCTGCCGGGCAGCGGCCGTACCTCCGGGGCCACCGAGAACGACAGCCCGACCGCGTGCCCCGGAGTCGGGTACGGGTCCTGCCCGACGATGAGGACGCGGACCTCGTCGAAGGGCTGCTGGAAGGCCCGCAGGACGTTCTGCCCGGCCGGTAGGTAGGTGCGCCCCGCGGCTATCTCCCCGCGGAGGAAGTCGCCCATCCCGGCGATCTTTCCGGCCACGGGCTCCAGGGCGCTCGCCCAGCCCGGTTCGACGATCTCATGCAACGGTCGTGGTGCCACGGCGTCACCCTACTGCCGTACAGGGCACGGCGATCAACCGGTGGCCAAGGGCCGGCCGCCTCACGCGACCACCGCGGCCCGCACACACAGCACGTCGGGCAGATGCGAGGCCAACTGCCGCCAGCTGTCGCCGTCGTCGGCCGACGCGTACACCTCGCCGTTGCGGTTGCCGAAGTACACGCCCGCCGGGTCCGCGTCGTCGGTGCACAGCGCGTCGCGCAGCACGGTGCCGTAGTGGTCGCCCTGCGGGAGTCCGGCCGTCAGCGGCTGCCAGGTCTCGCCCGCGTCCCGGGTGCGGAAGACGCGGCAGCGGTGGTCGGCCGGGACCCGGTCGGAGTCGGCGGTGATCGGGAACACGTAGGCGGTGTCGCCCTGGTGCGGGTGCGTGGCCATCGCGAAGCCGAAGGTGGACGGCAGGCCCTTGCCGATGTCGGTCCACCGCCCGCCCCCGTCGTCGCTGCGGTACACGCCCCAGTGGTTCTGGAGATACAGCCGGTCCGGGTTCACCGCGTCCCGCGCGACCTTGTGCACGCACTGCCCGAACTCGGGGTCCGGATCGGGCAGGAACACCGCGGAGACACCGGAGTTGGACGGCGCCCAGCTCGCGCCGCCGTCGCCGGTGCGGAACACCCCCGCCGTGGACACGGCCACGGTGACCGCGGCCGGGTCGCGCTCGTCGGTCAGGACGGTGTGCAGGCCCTCGCCGCCCCCGCCGGGCACCCACTGGGAGCGGGTCGGGTGCTCCCACAGCGGTCGGACGAGGGCGAAGCTCTCGCCGCGGTCCTCCGAGCGGTACAGCGCGGCCGGTTCCGTCCCCGCGTACACCACGCCCGGTTCGGCCGCCGCCGGGTGCAGCTGCCACACCCGCTCCAGCGAAGCCCCCGTGTCCTGGGGGAACTTGACCGCGGGCGCGGCCGGTTCGGTCCAGGTCCGGCCGAGGTCGTCCGAGTGGAACACCGACGGGCCCCAGTGCGCGCTGTCGCCGCCCGCGAGCAGGCGTGTGGTGCCGCCGCTGGTGTCGATCGCGACCGAGTACACGGCCTGCGCGTTGAAATAGGGACTTTCGTCGAACTCCCAGGCGCCTTCGCGCCGGCGCCCGATGAACAGGCCTTTTCGGGTACCTACGGCGAGCAGTACTTCGGTCATGCCGATCACCTCCGCGACGTCTTCGTCTCAGACACCGGCCAGTCTGCACCCCACCACTGACAGTCATCTGTGGACGGCCGTCTCCGCAGGTCAGCGCGTGTCGGGCGGTAAGGCCCGCGATCGCCCGGGACCGCGTGAGGACCCCTTGCCGACCCCCGCGGAGCTCGCCGCGCGCCACCGCCGGGGCGCGGGGCCCGCCCTGAGCATCGGCGGGCCGGCGCCCGTATGGGACGGCGACGGGGTGGATCGAGCGCTCGTGAGGAGGCGGCCCTCGATGAGGCTGCGGGGTCGGAGGGTTGGGCACGTGTGGCTGTGGCGCTGGCGGCGCAGCCCGTTGCGGCGGCGGTCCGACGTGGTCGAGGGCTGGGTGCTGCTCGTGGCCTGGACGCTCACCGTGCTGTGCGGGGTGCTCGCGGGCCTGACGGCCGCCGGTTCCGTGGAACGGGGGCTGGCGCGGGAGCGCGCGGAGTGGCGGCCCGTGACCGCCCGGCTGACCGAACGCGCGCCCGGTGTGCCCGCCGGGCCCGGCGCGGCGAGCGGCTCCCGGGTGTGGGCCGGGGTCGGCTGGCGCGCACCGGACGGATCCCCGCGGTCCGGTCAGGCCCGGGTCGGGCCGGGCACCGCGGCGGGGACCGCGGTGAAGGTCTGGACGGACCGGCAGGGCCGCCTCGTCGGCGAGCCGGCGGGCGCCGCCGAGGCGCGGGTGCGCTCCGCGCTGGTCGGCACCCTCATCGGCCTCGGTGCCGCCATGGTCCCCTTCGCCTGCGGCCGCGCGGTCCGTGACCGGCTGGAGTGCCGGCGGCTCGACCAGTGGGAGACGGACTGGGTCCGCTTCGACCCGCTGTGGGGCCACCGGACGGGCTCGGGTCCGCACGACGCCTGAGCGGCGGGGCGGGGCGGGGGCGCGGCTGGGGCTGGGGTGGGTGCCGGCGTGGGGCAGCGTCCGCGACCGGCGTTTCCGCTCCGGTCGCGAACCTCCGGCTCGGGCGGTCGCTTGCCCCGCCCTCGCCCTGCCCCCGCCCTCGCCACAGGCCTTCGAAGCTGCCCGCCCTCCGCCCCCGGGCCTCACAGCCCGAGCGCCCGCCCCAGGATCGCGTCCAGGTCCGCCGAGTCGGGCAGGGTGCCGAAGGCGTGCCCCCAGTCGCCGCCCAGCCGGGTCGCGCAGAAGGCGTCCGCGACCGCGGGCGGCGCGTACCGGACCAGCAGGGACGCCTGGAGGGCGAGGGCCATGGACTCCACGAGCCGGCGGGCGCCGGTCTCGGACGCGCTCGCCAGCCCCTGCCTCAGACGCCCGACCGCCGCGTCGAGACGGGCGTCCGCCCCCTGGGCCAGGGCCAGTTCGGCGAACAGGGCGTCCGCCGTACGCGGATCGCGCGTCAACGCCCGCAGAACGTCGAGGGCGTTGACGTTCCCGGAGCCCTCCCAGATGGACAGCAGCGGAGCCTCGCGGTAGTGGCGGGGCATGCCGGAGTCCTCGACGTAGCCGTTGCCGCCCAGGCACTCCAGGGCCTCGGCGGTGAAGGCGGGGCCCCGCTTGGTGACCCAGTACTTGCCGACGGCAGTTGCGATGCGGCGGAACGCGCGTTCGCCCTCGTCCCCGCGGATCGCCCGGTCGGCGGACCCCGCCAGCCGCAGGGTGAGCGTCGTGGCGGCCTCCGACTCCAGCGCCAGATCGGCCAGTACGTTGCGCATCAGCGGCTGTTCGGCGAGACGCGCCCCGAACGCGCTGCGGTGACGGGCGTGATGGCTGGCCTCGACGAGCGTCCTGCGCATCAGCGTCGCCGACGCCATCACACAGTCCAGCCGGGTGCAGTTGACCATCTCGATGATGGTCTTGACGCCCTGACCCTCCGGGCCGACCAGCCAGGCGACAGTGCCGTCGAACTCCGGCTCGGAGGACGCGTTGGACCGGTTGCCGAGCTTGTCCTTGAGCCGCTGGACCCGGAAGGTGTTGCGGGTGCCGTCGGGCAGTATGCGGGGCACGAGGAAGCAGGACAGCCCGCCGGGGGCCTGCGCCAGCACCAGGAACACGTCGCACATCGGCGCCGACGTGAACCACTTGTGCCCGCGCAGGGTGTAGACACCGGGTTCCGAACTGGGCGTGGCCACCGTGCTGTTGGTGCGTACATCCGAGCCGCCCTGCTTCTCGGTCATGCCCATCCCGGCGAGCAGCCCGCGCTTCTCCGTCGGTACGCGCAGCCCCGGGTCGTACTCCCGGCTGGTCAGCAGCGGCTCGTAGACCTTGGCGAGCTCGGGTTCGCGGCGCAGCGCGGGGACCGCCGCGTAGGTCATCGAGGTCGGGCAGCCGTGCCCGGCCTCGCTGTGGTTCCACACCAGGCCGCCCGCGGTCCGCGCGACATGTGCGCCCGGACGGTCGTCGGCCCACGGCGACCCGGCCAGGCCCTCCTCGACCGCGACCCGCATCAGCCGGTGCCAGCTCGGGTGGAACTCCACCTCGTCGACGCGGTGGCCCCAGCGGTCGTGGGTGCGCAGCTCGGGCTCGTGCCGGTTGGCCAGCTCGCCCCACTCCTGCGCCTCCGCGCCGCCCGCCAGCAGGCCGAGCCGGCGGATGTCGGCCTCCGCCCAGCCGGCGCCCTCCCGGCGCAGGCCCTCCAGTAGGGCCGCGTCCTCGGCGGCGTCGTAGGGGGCCAGGGGCGGGGCCTGGTTGGTGACGTCGTGCGTCGCGTACTGGGTGTGCCGCTCGTGTACGGGTGTCGAGACCATGACGCGAGTGTTGCACTATCTCTGCGGTCGCAGCAATGCTGCAACATCCACTTCCGGCCCGTACAGTACGAGGCCATGCGCAGCCACGACACGAGGTCCCACGGATGACCGCCCCGGCAGGCCCCGGCACCGTGGAGCTGCGCCCGCTGTCCGCGCGGTCCGTCGTCCTGAGCCTGCTGCTCGGGGCGGACCCGCCCGAGATGACCGCGAGGGACCTGGCCCGGGCGGTCGAGCCGTTCGAGGTCGGCGGGTCGACGCTGAGGGCCGCGCTCAGCCGGATGGCGGCCGCCGGGGATCTGCGCCGCACCGGGGCCGGGTACCGCATCGGGGAGCGGCTGCTCGAACGCCGCCGTCGCCAGGACGAGGCGGTCCGGCCGCACACGCGCGCGTGGGACGGCGACTGGGAGATGGTCGTGGTCACCGCGACGGGCCGCGGCCCCGCCGAACGCGCCGAGCTGCGCACCCGGCTGACCGCGCTGCGCCTCGCCGAACTCCGCGAGGGCGTCTGGCTGCGCCCGGCCAATCTCTCGCGTGAACTGCCCGGGGAACTGGGGCGGGTGGCGGAACTCGGTACGGCCCGCCCGGCCCGGCCCGCGCGTGAACTGGCCGCACGGCTGTGGCCGCTGGAGGACTGGGCGGCCACGGCGGACGCCCTGCTGGCCCATGGGGAACGGTCCGTCCGTCCGGCCGACCGCCTCACCGCCTACGCGGCGATCGTCCGCCATCTGCTGGCCGACCCGGTCCTGCCGGAGGCCCTGCTGCCCGCGGGCTGGCCGGGCGCGGCCCTGCGCACGGCCTACGCGGACTACCGCCGGGAACTCGCCCGGCAGATGGCGACGCGCGCGTAGAGCCGCAGCGGCTCCACGCGCGCGTGGCGTATGACTCCGGCCCTGTGCGCGTGCCGAACGACTCGGGCTGCACGCGCGCGTGGCGGGCACAGGGGCGGCGAGGGCGACCCTGCGTAGCGCCGTGCGGGCATGCTCCGCGCGGCCGCCCTCACCGCCGGGACGTCACCGGTAGGTGATGTCCGAGGTGGAGTAACGGCAGTTGGTGCTGTCAGGGCCGCTGCCCACGGCCGTGTTGTTGTTGTACTTCTGGCAGGGGACGACCTTGCGCGAGGCGTCGTTGAGGATGGTGATGCCGCGCAGGGTGGCCACGTCGTTGCGGTTGACGTTGATGCCGACCAGCCGGGCCGTGCTGCCGGTGCCGGTCACCTCGATGGTGCTGAGGTTGACCTTGCGGGTGTACTGCGTCGAGCAGTCGCCGCAGGAGCGGTAGAGCGTCTTGAACTCCTGCACCGCGAAGTTGGAGATGTTCACGGTGCCGCCGCCGTTGTGCTGGAACACCTTGTCTGACGCCTTCTTCGCACCGCCGCCGACGACGTTGTACGTGGCGCTCGAGCCGCCGCGGAAGGTGGCGGCGTCCTCGCCGACGTCCTCCCACCAGACGTTCTGAAGCGTGCAACTGCCCAGACAGTGGATGCCGTCGGCGCCCGGCGCGCCGATGATCACGTTCTTCAGGGTGACGCCGTCGGCGAGGGTGAGGATCGGCTTCTGGTCCTCGGCCTGGTCGCCGGTGCCCAGCGCCCCGCTGCCGTAGAGGCGCAGCATGCCGTAGTCCTTGGAGCCGGTCAGGCTGATGGTCGCGGTGACCGCCTGGCTGCCGGACGCGGACGGCCAGGTGGCGGCGCTCGCCGGGGTGAGCGCCGCGCTGGTCATGAGCATGCCAATCGAGAAGCCGGCGGCGGTCAGTGCGCCGGCCGTGGTGCGCCCGCGCCCGCGCGGGTGTCGGGGAGATGTCATGTCCCGATTCCTTCCTCCGTGATGGTGGGGGTCATTACGTGGTGCGGCTCGAATCGGTCATGGTGCTGAACGGAACGTAGATGGAAAGCGCTTTCTGGTCAAGGGGGTGTGGGAGCGCTTCCATGCCGCGTGGAGCGTGCCGCGATGCCGGGCAGGGCGTCCCTCCTCGTGAAGGGGAGTCGCTGACGACTCCACGTATGTGTACTTTCGTCAGCGGGCTGAAAGTCCTCTCTGTGCTTCTTGGCGGCCCTGCTCCTGCCGCTCGGCGCGCCCGCGGCTCCCGCCCGCGCCGCCGGGACGGCCGAACGGGCCGCCCCCACCACGGCGTTGACGGAGATCACCGGCTTCGGTGCCAATCCCAGCAGCCTCCGGATGTATCTCTATGTGCCGGACGGTGTCACCGAACGGCCCGCGGTCGTGGTCGCCGTGCACCACTGCACCGGCTCCGGTCCGGCCATGTACAACGGCACCGAGTACGCCTCGCTGGCCGACCGTTACGGCTTCATCGTGGTGTACCCCTCGGTCACGCGCGCGAGCAAGTTTTTCGACGTGTCCTCGCCGCAGGCGCTGAGGCGCGACGGCGGCAGTGATCCGGTGGGCATCAGGTCGATGGTCGACCGGGTGGTGCGCGGCTACGGCGCGGACCCCGGGCGCGTCTTCGCCACCGGCATCTCGTCGGGCGCCATGATGACCAACGTCCTGCTCGGCGACTACCCGGACGTCTTCGCCGCGGGTGCCGCCTTCGCCGGGGTGCCCTTCGCCTGCTTCGCCACCGCCGACGGCTCCGAGTGGAACGGCGACTGCGCCGACGGCGCCGTGACCCGCACCCCACAGGCCTGGGGCTGCCCCGTGCGGGCCGCCCACCCCGGTTACACCGGCCCGCGGCCCCGGATGCAGCTGTGGCACGGCACCGCGGACGACGTGCTGCGGTACCCCAACTTCGGCGAGGAGATCGAACAGTGGACCGACGTGCACGGCCTGAGCCGGACCCCCGCCGTCACGGACACCCCCGCCGCCGGCTGGACCCGCACCCGCTGCGGCGGCACCGGTGACCGGGCGCCCGTCGAGGCGATCAGCCTCCAGGGCGTCGGCCACAACCTCTACGCCTACGGCATGGGCGCCCGGGTGATCACCTTCTTCGGTCTCGACGGCGACGGCCCGGCCCCGCAGCCCCGGCCCGGCGGCTGCGAGGTCACCGTCACCACCAACGCGTGGAACACCGGCCTGACGGCCTCCGTCACCCTGGCCATCACCGGCACCACCCCGGTCGACGGCTGGAAACTGGGCTTCACCCTGCCCGCCGGCCAGACCCTCAGCAACGGCTGGGGTGCCGCCTACGCGCCCACGACCGGCGCGGTGACCGCCACGAACGCGTCCTGCAACGGCACGCTCCCACCCGGCGCGAGCGTGAGCATCGGCTACCAGGCGACCCACACCGGCAACACCGCGGCGCCCGTCGGTTTCACGCTCGACGGAGCCGTCTGCGTGACGGGTTGACGCCGAGGGGGCGCACCGGCGTCCGGTGCGCCCCCTCGGAGACGTGTACCCGCGGCGTGCGCGCCCGGGTCAGACCGAGCGGTGGTACTGGTCCGGCACCCGCACCTCGCCGCCCAGTTCGCGGGCCGCGTGCCGGGCCCAGTACGGGTCACGCAGCAGCTCACGGCCGAGGAGGACAGCGTCGGCCTCGCCGTTGGCGACGATCTTCTCGGCCTGCTCGGCGTCGGTGATCAGGCCCACGGCGGCGACCGGCAGTGTGGTCCCGGCCTTCACGCGGGAGGCGAAGGGCACCTGGTAGCCGGGCCCGGTCGGGATCCGGGCGTCGGGGACGTTGCCGCCGCTGGACACGTCGAGCAGGTCGACGCCGTGCTCCTGGAGCGCGCCGGCGAGGCGGACGGTGTCGTCGGCGGTCCAGCCGCCCTCCTCCAGCCAGTCGGTCGCCGAGACCCGGAAGAACACCGGCTTGCCCTGTGGCCACACCTCGCGCACCGCGTCGACGACCTCCAGGGCGAACCGGGCGCGGTTCTCGAACGAGCCGCCGTAGGCGTCGGTGCGGCGGTTGGAGTGCGGCGACAGGAACTCGTGGATCAGATAGCCGTGCGCGCCGTGGACCTCGACGACCTCGAAGCCCGCGGCGAGCGCGCGCCGTGCCGCGTCGGCGAACCGGCCAACGATCTCCTCGATGCCCTCGACGCTCAGCTCCTCGGGCGTCTGATGCCCCTCGGCGAACGGCACCGCGCTCGGCGCCACCGGCTGCCAGCCGTGCGCCTCGGGCCCGACCGGCCTGCCGCCCTTCCAGGGCCGCTCGGTGGCGGCCTTGCGCCCGGCGTGGGCGAGCTGGATGCCGGGGACCGTGCCCTGCGCCGTGAGGAAGCGGGTGATCCGGCGGAACGCCTCGAGCTGGGTGTCGTTCCACAGGCCCAGGTCGTACGGCGAGATCCGGCCCTCGGGACTCACGGCCGTGGCCTCCACGAGGACGAGCCCGGTGCCGCCGGCCGCCCGTGAGGCGTAGTGGGCGAAGTGCCAGTCGTGCGGGGCTCCGGCGTCAGGCCCCTCGGGGGCGGCCGAGTACTGGCACATCGGCGACATCCACACCCGGTTGGGGATGGTCAGATCGCGCAGCGTGTAGGGCTCGAAGAGCGCACTCACGGCGACTCCCTTTCGTCACGGGACCGTTCGACGACTCGTACGATACTCATCGTAGTACGGGAGATGTCAAACTACGAAGACCTTCGTACAATGGCCCCATGACGCCCACCGCACCCGCCGCCGGCCGCGAGCTGCCGCACCCGGCCAGCGAGGAGATCCGGCTGGAGGGCGTGCTGCACGCCCTCGCCGACCCGATGCGGCTCCAGATCGTCAGCGAGCTCGCCGCCGCGGGCGGTGTGGAGCTGACCTGCTCGCAGTTCGCCGTGCCCGTGACCAAGTCCACGACGACGCATCACTTCCGGGTGCTGCGGGAGGCCGGGGTGATCAAGCAGGTCTACCGCGGCACGGCCAAGATGAACGGTTTGCGTGTGGACGACCTGAACGATCGTTTCCCCGGGCTGCTGGACGCGTTGATCGCCGCCGCGGCCCGGCAGGCGGGAGAAGGGCCTTCAGCGAGCTGAGGATTCGGGGGTGTGCCGCTGCCCGGGCGGCGCTGTGCGAGGCGCCGGGCGCCGGGGCTGCCGCTGCTGCTTCGCCCCTGCCGCTTCCAGGAGCGACTGCCAGTCGGGGAGTTTCACGACGTTCCTGCCCAGGGAGGCGCCGAGTTCGGCCTCCGCCCGCTCGATCGACTGCCACCCGGCCCACTGCACCGGGGTCAGCCCCGCCGCTTGCAGCGCCGTCAGCGGGTCGTCCGGGAGGTCCTTGCGGAGCAGTTGCGGCGCGTCCTGGAGCAGGGACGTCACCGTCTCCTTCGCACAGGGGCGGTTCGTGCCGATGACGCCCGTCGGGCCCCGCTTGATCCACCCCGCCACGTACTCGCCCTCGGCGACCCGGCCCGCCGTGTGCGGCACGGTGCCGGTGGTGCCGTCGAACGGCAGGCCCGCCAGCGGCACGCCCTGGTAGCCGACCGAACGCAGGACCAGCTGGGCCTCGATCACCTCGAACCGGCCGGTGCCCGTCACCCCGCCGCGCCCGTCCGGCACCGTGTGCTCGAAGCGGACCGCGCCCACCCGGCCGCCGTCGTCGAGGAGTTCGACGGGGCGCAGGAAGAACCGCGCGTGGATGCGGCGCGGAGCGTCACCGGGCGGCCGGGCGGACCAGTCGCGCAGCACCTCCACGTTGCGGCGCCGCGCGGCGGGCAGAGACGCGTCGTCCGTGTAGGCCGGGTCGAGCGCCAACTCCGCCGGGTCCACCCGGACTTCGGCGCCCGGCAGGCCGCCCAGCTCGCGCAGCTCCTTGGTGGTGAAGCGGGCCTGGGACGGGCCGCGCCGCCCCACCATGTGCACGTCGGTGACCTCGCTCGCGGCGAGCGCCGCGAACGCCGCCTGCGGCATGTCCGTGGGGCTCAGCTCGGCCGCGCCCCGGGCCAGGATGCGGGTGACGTCCACCGCGACATTGCCCACCCCGATGACCACGGCCGACCGTGTGCCCCGCACGAACCCGTCGTCCACGGCGTCCGGATGGGCGCTGTACCAGGACACGAACCGGGTCGCCGACCAGCTGCCCGGCAGATCCTCGCCGGGGATGCCGAGGTGGCGGTCGGTGGCGGCGCCGACGCAGTACACCACCGCGTGGTACAGCTCGCGGAGCCTCTCCGTCGCCATGCCCCCGGCCCCCACGTGCACCCCGCCGAGGAAGCGCACCCGCTCGTGCTCCAGGACCGTACGCAGGTTGTTCTGGAGGGACTTGATCTTCTCGTGGTCCGGCGCCACGCCGTAGCGCACCAGTCCGTACGGGCAGGGCAGCCGGTCCAGTACGTCGACCAGCACCGCGGGGTCCTGCTGGACCAGGGTCTGCGCGGTGTAGACCCCGCTGGGTCCGGAACCGACGACGGCGACACGCAGCACGGCGGAACTCCTCGTCCCGAGATGTGGCAGGAGATCGCTGGTGCCTCCAGCATCGCACCGGCGGGCCCGCCGGGGGAGAGGGCGGAGCTGACCCGTCGGAGTGCCCGGTGTGCGTGTCCCGTCGATCTTTTCGTATGGAATGTGATGATGCGGTTACGTTGCGTGTGTGCTAGAAGCATCCTTTCTTAATCTTTCTGATCGCCGTTTCGAGGACGGAGCGGTGTCCGTCCGGCCCGCGTGGGAAGTGCGGGAGAGCGAGGGCGCCACGTCCTGGTTCCAGGTACGGCTGGGCTTCGCCGACGGCGCCCGGGTGGACGCGCTGGCCGTGGTCACCGCGGGATGCCTGTCCATCGAGGACGTCCGGGCCCAGCCGGCCCTCTCCCTGGCCGACCTCACCGTCCTCGCCGACTGGATCGAGGGCCCGCTGTCCGAGGCGTGCGGGATCGAGCCGGGCGGGATGGAGTCGGGCGGTTTCGAACCGTGCGGGATCGAGCCGGGCGGCTTCGAGCCGTACGGGATCGAGGTGTGCGAGGAGAGCGGCGCGCGGGCGTGGGCCGAGGCCGACACCGAGGCCCGGGTCCGGGCCGGCGGGCCCTTCGGCTTCGGCGACCTGGGCGACCTGGACGACCACCCGGACGGCCGGCACGACCCGGACCGCTTCGGCCGTACGGGCGAGCCCCCCGCGCAGGACGAGTACGCGGGCCCGGACGGCTTCGTCGAGCCCGAGGACCCCGCAGGCCACCCCGACGCCCTCGCCCTCACTCCCGCCCCCAGCCGCGCCCGCCCCGCCTGGCCGCGGGGTGTCGAGGGGCGCCGGCTCGTCGCCCAGGAGTACCGGGCGGCGCAGGAGGACGGCGTCGACCCGGTCCTCGCGGTGATGTGCGCGACCGGGCACAGCCGCCGAAGGTCGCTGAAGCTCATCGCCCAGGCCAGGGACATCGGCTTCCTGGCACCACGTCATGCCCGCCGCTGACGGCCGCGCGTGGCGAAGCGCCTGCACTGACGGCTTCGTGTGGCGAAGCCGGGCCTGAAGGCAGCGCACGGCGGGACCGGTTGCCGGCGCCGGGCGCGCCGGGCCCGGCCGTCAGACCATGTCCCGCATCCGTGAGATCTCGCTCGTCTGCTGGGCCACCACGTCGTCGGCCATCTCCTCGACCTGGATGTTGTTCCCCTGCGACTTCACGTCCGTGGCCATGGTGATCGCCCCTTCGTGATGGGTGATCATCAGTCTCAGGAACAGGGCGTCGAAGTCCTCGCCGCGCGCCGCGCGCAGCTTCGTCAACTGGGCCTCGGTGGCCATGCCGGGCATCGCGGCGTGGTCGTGCCCCTCGCCCCGCTCCGGCTGGTCATGGGTCGTCAGCCAGCCCTTCATCGCGCCGATCTCCGGCCCCTGGGCGGCCGTGATGCGCTCGGCGAGCCGCTTCACCCGGGTCGACTCCGCCTGCTTCGGGGCGAGTTCGGACATCTCCAGGGCCTGCTGGTGATGCTCGATCATCATGCGCACATACGACACGTCGGCCGAGTTGGGGGTGTCGTCCTCGGCCCGCCGCTCGGCGGCCTCCTCGGCCGACAGGGTCCGGTTGTCCTCGCCCGGCATGCCCGGCTGGAGCACCGAAGGGCCGCTCGAAGCCGGGGACTTGGCGTCGTCGTCGGAGCCGGACTCGCAGCCGCCGAGCGCGAACGCGGCCAGGGCGGCGAGCGATACCGACGCGAGGGATGCGCGCAGCGCGCGGCGGGAATGCACAACGGCCTCCTGTGGCAGGGATGTCCGCTCCGGGGGAGGGGTGAGCAGGCACACCTTGTGAGTGTTGATGACTGTCCTAACACGGTTCCGCGCATCACTGATCAAAAACCTGGATTACATCTCCGTTTAACCCCTGTTGATCTGTGCATGATGCAGACGATACTTCGGGGGTCCGTGAACCGTTCCGTAGTGAACGGAACAAGGGAGGAAGCAGCAGTGACCCTGTCCAACAACCCCCGAACGCGGCGCAGACGACTGGGAGTTGCCACCGCGGCGGCCGGCCTGCTGGCCGCGCTGCTCACGGCTCACCCGGCCGTCGCCACCCCCGACCCCGGCGACGCCCCGACGACTCAGAAGGACGTCTCCCGCAGCGCCGAGGCCGATGTGCGCGAGGCCATCGACGCCGGCGAGATACCCGGCCAGGACGAGATCGTCCACTCGGCCAACATCACGCACGTCGCCAACGTCCCCAAGGACCTGGTGAAGGGCACCAACTCCGACCTGGCCTTCCAGGGCCGGTACGCCTTCGCCGGCAACTACGACGGGTTCCGCATCTTCGACATCAGCGACCCGAAGGCGCCCAGGACCGTCGCGCAGGTGCTGTGCCCCGGATCGCAGAACGACATCTCGGTCTCCGGCAACCTGCTGTTCCTGTCCACCGACTCCTCGCGCAGCGACAGCAGTTGCAACAGCACGACCCAGCCCGCGACCGAGAAGTCGTCCTGGGAGGGCATGAAGGTCTTCGACATCAGCGACAAGGCGAACCCGAAGTACGTCGCCGCCGTCGAGACCGCCTGCGGCTCGCACACCCACACGCTGGTGCCCGAGCGCCGCAACGTCTACGTCTACGTCTCCTCCTACTCGCCCAACGCCACCTACCCGGACTGCCAGCCGCCGCACGACGGCATCTCCGTGATCAAGGTGCCGCGCAACGCTCCCGAGAAGGCGGCGGTCGTCGGCTTCCCGGTGCTCTTCCCCGGCGAGGGCCCGGACGGCGGCGGCAACCCCGGCGCCCCGACCAACCCGGGCGTCAGCAAGACGACCGGCTGCCACGACATCACGGTCCTGCCCTCCAAGGACCTCGCGGCGGGCGCCTGCATGGGTGACGGCATCCTGTTCTCCATCGAGGACCCCGAGAACCCGAGGGTCATCGACCGCGTCCAGGACAACGTCAACTTCGCCTTCTGGCACTCCGCGACGTTCAACCAGAAGGCCAACAAGGTCGTCTTCACCGACGAGTTGGGCGGCGGCGTCGGCGCGACCTGCAACGAGGCGACCGGTGCCAAGCGCGGTGCCGACGGCATCTACGACATCGTCGGCCGCGGCGACCACCGCAAGCTGGTGTTCCGCAGCTACTTCAAGATCCCGCGCATGCAGGCCGCGACCGAGAACTGCGTCGCCCACAACGGCTCGCTCATCCCGGTCAAGGGCAAGGACATCATGGTCCAGGCCTGGTACCAGGGCGGTGTCTCCCTCTGGGACTTCACCGACTCCGCCGACCCGAAGGAGATCGGCTACTTCGAGCGCGGCCCGCTGAGCACGCAGCAGCTCACGGTCGGCGGCACCTGGTCGGCGTACTACTACAACGGCTACATCTACTCGAACGACATGGCCAAGGGCTTCGACGTGCTGCGGGTGAGCGACAAGCTCACCGACCCGGCGCGCCGGATCCAGCTGCGTGAGCTCAACGTCCAGACCCAGCCGGACTACTTCGACTGACCGGACGCGGGCCCCGGCCGGCTCTCCGGCCGGGGCTCCCGCATCGCGGGCGGCCCGTCGGCGGGCTCCCGCTCGACGGGCGGTCCGTCGGCGGGCTCCCGGCCCACGGGACGCTCGTCCGTCGGCTCCTGATCCACGGGCCGGGTGTCCGTGGAGAAGAACCGCGACAGATCCTCGTCGCACCTCCCGCCGGGCGCCTCGGTGTCCGGCGGGACCCCCATCTCCCGGTCCAGGCCGTAACGCCGGAACAGCTCCGCGCGCAGCGGCTCCATCGGCAGGCCGACGTTCGGCAGCACCATCGCGTACACCGCGCCCATCAACTGCGAGCGCAGCATGGCGTATTCGGCGTCCGGGTCCCCGCAGCCCAGCCGGGTGACCGTGTCCCGCAACAGCTCGCCGAGCCGCTGCTGCTCCGCACACCGTACGAAGCCCTCCGCCTGGAGCAGCCCCGCCATGTGCTGGCGCATGAGCACCGTGTGGTCCCGCGCGAGTCCCAGTACGGCGTCGATCGCCCGTGCCATCCGCTCCCGGCCGTCGTCCGTGCGCGGCTCGCGTTCCAGGGCCTCCTCCAGCGTCCGGTGCATCAGCCGGTGCACCGCGGACTGGACCAGCTGGCGCTTGCCGGGGAAGTAGTACGAGACCAGACCGCGTGCGGAGCCCGCCCGGTCAGCTATGTCACCGAGGGTCGTGGACTCGTAACCGCGTTCGTCGACGAGCTCGACCGCCGCCTGGAGAAGCCGTTCGCGCGAGCGCCGTCGCAACTCTTCATTGACCTGGGCGCTGCGCGGGGACATGCTGGACTCCTGCGTTGACTGGCTGCCAGCCAACTATACTCAGCGCAGCGGGCCACGCTCCTTCGGGTGCGTGGTCTCGGCTGCCGTCTGCCTCGGGCGACGCGGGGGATCGTCCGAGGTGGGCGGCTTTTCTCACCCTGTTGGTGGCCTGAGGCTATTTCTTCCGGGCGATCACGGCACCCGGCCCGGTCGACGGCTCCCCGTCCCCGGCTCAGCCCATGAGGTCCAGCACCGGCCGCAGCCCGTCGGGGCGGGCGTCGGCGGGCAGATGGTCCACGAAGTGCACCCGGCAGCCGAGCGCGGCCGCGCCGCCGTCCGCCCGCCGGTCGTCGCCCACCATCAGCACCTGCCGGGGATCGGCGCCGAGCGCCTCGCACGCCGTGGCGAACAGCCGCGGATCGGGCTTGCGGACGCCGTGCTCGTACGACAGGACGTAGGCGCCGACGAACTCGTCGAGCCCGTGCGCGCGGAAGACCGGGCGCAGGTCCCAGCCGATGTTGCTGACCACTCCCACGGCGATCCCGCGCTCCCGCAGTCCGCCGAGCACCTCGGCCGCGTCCGGGTACGGCGTCCACGCGGCCGGTGTCATATGGCGCTCGTAGAGCGCGTCGTGCAGGCCGGGCTCCGGCAGCCGGACCCGGCGGGAGAGGCCGGTGTACGCGGCCCGGTGCAGCTCCGCGCTCTCGTCGCGGACCTCCCAGAGGGCGGCGAGGTCCTCGGGGAGGTGCAGCGGGTTCGCCCCGCCCGGCAGCGCCCCGGCCTCCTCCAGGGCCCGCGCAGTCCTGGCCAGCTCCGGCCCGGACAGGGTGATCCCGGACTCGGCGAGCACGCAGGCCAGCCATGACTCGGCGGACTCGATCCGGAAGAGGGTGCCGGAGAAGTCGAACAGCACAGCGGTCATGATCGGATCCTATGACCCGGATCCAGACCCGGATCCAGACCCGGACTCGGACCCGCGCTCAGGGTCGGACCCGGACCCGCGTTCGGGCTCAGGGTCGGACCCGGTGCGTCCCGGCGGAGGCGGTGTCCTGCGGGGCGGTGCGGGCAGCCACCGCCGGTGTGCCGCCACCGCCAGGGCCACCACGGTCGCGCCCAGGAGCCAGCCGCCCAGCACGTCCGTGGCCCAGTGCACGCCCAGCCAGATCCGGGTCAGCCCGACCCCGAGGACCGACACGACGGCCACCGCCACCGCTGCGCGGAACACGGCACGGCTCACGCCGTAGCGGTGCGCGAGCCACAGGAGCAGGCCGAGCACCACCGTGGCCGTCATGGCGTGGCCGGACGGGAACGCCGCATAGTGGGCGGAGTCCACGGGGTCGGGCCAGCGCGGGCGCTCCCGGTCCAGGGCCGCCTTCAGGGTCTGCTGGACGCCCGTGCTCACGGCCACGGTGACCACGAGCCACAGGGCCGTCCAGCGCGCCGCGAGCCGCAGCACCAGCCACAGCACCGCCACCGCGCACAGCACCCGCATGGTCTGCGGGTCCCACACCCAGTCCGTGAGGACGCGGGCGACCCCGGTCAGGCCGTCCTCGGCCACCGCCCAGCGGTGCGTGGTGCGGGCGACGGACCGGTCGACGGACATCAGCGGATGCCAGGCCACTCCCACGAGCACCACCAGCAGCACGGAACACACGGCCAGTGGTCTCGCCGCACGCAGTGCGCGGTGACGGCGGGGGGACCGGGGCGGGGTTTCCGTGGGTGACGGTGCCATGGACCGATCCTTGCCCAACCGTGGGGCCCGAGGCCAACCACGGGGCCGTGGGGCAGGTGGCGCGGGTGCTGCCGACGGGGACGGCGTGGCGTCCGGCCACCGCCGGGGCCGCGTCCGTCCGAGGCGGCCGCCCCGGGGCGGGACCGCGCTACCCGAGGGCCCGCAGGCCCGGTACCAGGGCCACCACCACGGGTATCACCGGCACCAGCGCGGCCGCGGCCGTCAGCCGCAGACGGCGGCTGGGGGTGAGCCGGTCCGGCGGGGTGAGCAGCCGGTTCACCCGCTTCGGGACCTGCGCGTCGGGCGTGGGGCAGGGACCGAAGACGCCTCGGCCCTCGTTCAGTTCCACCAGCGCCAGCGCCGTCGTCAGCCGTCCGAAGCGCCGGGAGGCTGTGTCGTCGGCGGCCAGTTCGACCAGCCGGTGCATCTCGTCGCGGAACGCCTCGAACACCCGGATCTGCGGGAACCCGATCGCCAGCGCGGCCGAGCAGTGCCGCAGCCAGTCGTGCCTGGCCTGCGCGTGTCCCATCTCGTGCGCGAGGACGGCGTCGAGCTGGCGCCCCTTCAGCCGGCGCAGCGCGGCGGTCGTGACGACCAGGCGGGGCGTCGAACCGGGCAGCCACCAGGCGTCAGGGCGCTCGCCCTCCAGCACCACCAGCCGTCCGCGGCCGGACTCCTCGCCGGGCAACTTCGGTGCGCGCAGCCGCAGTTCGGCCCTCCGGTGGCTGCGCCGGGTGCGGGCCCGGGCGACCTCGCGCACCAGCATCGCCGCGCTCCACACGCCGCCCAGTGCCAGCGCCACCGCGGTGGCCGCCGCCCAGCCGCCGCCCGTGGTGCCGAGCGCGTACGCCTCCACGACCGGGCGCGGGGCCGGGGCGAACAGATGGCCGCGCACCTCCTGCCAGGCGGCCGCCGCGCTGAGGGCCATCGAGAGCGCGCAGCACAGCAGTACGGTCGCCACCGCGCACTGCCACACCCACAGGGCCACCACGGGCTCACGGTCCGGCCAGTCGGCCCGGGCCAGCACGCGGGGTGTGACCGCGGCGGTCAGGGCGCCGAGCAGCAGCAGTGCCACGGGGACCATCATGGTCACCACCCTATGAGCGGGCGGCCGTCCAAGGGTATGGACCAACGAGCCAAGTGACGCAGGCCACGGTTTCGTTCGGCGCGGCGGCACGGCAGCGGGGGCCGGGCGCACCGCAGTTGGCGGCGGCCGGGTGTCACAGCGCCAGCAGCATCGCCACCATGGCGATCCCCATCGACAGCCGGCAGGCCCGCACCAGCTCCGGCCGGTCGCCCCAGGCGATGGCCCCGGCGGGCACCGCGGACACCCCGGGCACGGGCACCAGCCGTACGCCCGACAGCAGCACGTAGCCGGTGAAGTAGAGCAGCAGGGCGCCCGTCAGCAGGGGCACGCCGGAGCCGCCGTGCGCGTGCCCGGGGGAGGACATCGCGACGGCCATGTAGACCATCGCCCCGTCGCCCACCAGGTGATGCAGCTGATGCCCGCCGGCGCGCCCGGCCCGCAGCGAGTGCAGCGCGGCACCGGCGAACAGCGCGGCACAGCCGGGCCAGGCCCAGCCGGGCGGTGTGAACACGGCCGCGGGCACGGCCATGGCGGCCATGCCGAACGCCATGAACGCCTCGGTGCCCGCGCCGCGGCGCTGCTCCTCGACCCCGCTGCGCAGCCGCAGCAGACAGTAGGCGCCGGTCGCCGAGCACAGCGCGACGAGCAGCCAGCCGGGCGACGCCGGTCCGTGCACCCGTACCTCCCCGCGTCGACGAACGCTCCAGCGAAGCGATGCCCGGGACGTACGGGGCGTACGCGAGCGCAAGGGTGTACACGGGGAGCACTCGACGGAGCACGGGCCTCTGTCGCGTCAGCGTTACGTGGCGCACTCGACGGAGCACGGGCCTTCGCCGCGTCAGCTGTACGTGGCGCACTCGGCGCGGAGCGCGGGCCTTCGCCGCGTCAGCGTTCCGGCGGCGTCACAGGCCCGGCCGGTGGCGCAGCGGGTGGTCGCGCGGCACCTCGACCAGCACGATCTCCGTGCCGTCCGGGTCCCTGATCCACATCTCGACCAGTCCCCACGCCTCGGTGACCGGGGGCCGCGCGATGTCGACGCCCTTGGCGCGCAGTTCCTCGTGCGCCCCGGCCACGTCGTCGACCTGGAGCCACAGCCGCACCGCCTCGGTGGGCATCTCCCCGGTGCGGCCGGAGAGTTCGAGGAACCCGCCGCCCAGGAAGTAGACCGTGCCCCGGTCCGGGCCGGTGCCGAACTCGCGGTAGACGGCGAGGCCCAGATCACCGCCGTAGAAGGCACGGGAACGCTCGGGGTCGCGGGGCCGCAGCAGGACGCGGCTGCTCAGCACATGCACCATGCCCGCGAGCCTAGATCGGTCGCCCGGGTCGCGCCCGTCCTGTGAGACGACTATGGCAGGTGGCCCCCGGGCCAGGGTTAGGCTCCTCGTGTTCGAACCGCGCCACAGATCGGAGCCGCGTCCATGGAATCCGCCGTCACCGCAGCCGCACTGACCTTCCGCGATGCCACCGCCGCGGACGTGGACGCGCTGGTCGCGCTGATCGAGTCGGCGTACCGGGGCGACTCCAGCCGCACCGGCTGGACCACCGAGGCGGACATCCTGGAAGGGCAGCGCACCGACCCCGCGGGCGTTCTCGCGGTGATCGACTCGGCGGACAGCAGGTTGCTCACCGTCGAGCGGGACGGTGCCGTCGTCGCCTGCTGCCAGCTCGAACACCGCGGTGACCACGCCTACTTCGGCATGTTCGCGGTCAGCCCCGGGCTCCAGGGCGGCGGCATGGGCAAGGTGATCATCGCCGAGGCGGAGCGGCAGGCCCGGCGGACCTGGGGCGTGAGCGAGATGCACATGACCGTGATCTCCGTGCGCGAGGACCTCATCGCCTGGTACGAGCGGCGCGGCTACCGCCGTACGGGACGGATGACCCCGTTCCCGTACGGCGACGAGCGGTTCGGCATCCCGCAGCGCGACGACCTCCAGTTCGAGCTGCTGGTCAAGCCGCTGGTGTGATGCTCAGGCGGTGAAGCGGCCGGTGCGTTTGATGTCGGGGTGGTCGGTGGTCGCGCCGTCCAGCTCCAGCGCGCGCACCAGCCGCAGGTGCTCCTGTGTGTTCACCACCCAGCCGACGATCCTCAGGTCCGCCTCGCGGGCGCGCTCCACGACCTCCAGGGTGATCCTTCGGATGTTCAGACAGAGCGTGGCCGCGCCCACCGCCACGGCGCGGTCCACGATGTCGGTGGAGTAGCGGCTGCCCACCAGCGCGGTGCGCGCGCCCGGCACCAGCCGGGCGATCTCGGCGACCGCCTCGTCGTGGAACGAGGAGACCTCGACGCGTTCGGCGAGATCCCGCTCGCGCATCACCTCGGCGAGCGCCCTGGCCGCCGCCACGTCCTTGATCTCGGCCTGGAGCGGCGCGCGCACCGCGTCCAGGACCTCCTCGAGGACCGGCACGCGTTCACCGCGCCCCGCGTCCAGGGTGCGCAGCTCGGCGAGGGTCTTGTCGGCCACGGCGCCGGTGCCGTCCGTGGTGCGGTCCACGTCCTCGTCGTGCATGACCACGAGGGCGCCGTCCTTGCTCAGATGAAGGTCCAGCTCGATGACGTCCAGGCCGCCGCGCTCGGCGGCGACGAAGGACCGAAGGGTGTTCTCGGGCTCGACGCCCATGACTCCGCGGTGACCGATGGTGAGGAAGTTCAAGGGGTACCTCGCTTCCGTCGACGGCGGCTCTGTGCCGTACGAACCGGAGCGGACCGTTCGCACGGCAGGTCCCGCAGCCTAATGGGCCGCCGACGGGATGGACCCGTCCGCGACGAACCCGGCGATGGCTGGTTCCCGCTCCTGTTCTGTACTCCCCGGGAAACCGCCCGTCCATGCGGGCGTCATGGGCCCGTACCCCGGCCGATCCCACCTCGACAGGAAAAAGTGAAGTGAAACCCTGGGTTCGACAGGAGATTTTCCCGAGACCCCCCTTGCTGGAAGAAACCTCATATGCCTACGGTGTCCTTACGAGAGGTTCTCGCGTGGAGGATGGGACATGACGGAAATTCTTGTGCAGGCGGCTTCGGAGGGGCAGATTCCTCCCATGACCAGGGTCATCGAGCACCCGGCGTGGCCGGTGCTCAAGGATGCCGTGGAGCAGATCCGGCCATGGCAGTCCAAGGACGGGTCGATCGACTTCACCGCCGAGGACGCCCCCGAGCGTGCCGCCGTGGAGGCCGTAGTGGCCCGCATAGCCGAGGCCGTGGAGACGCTGTCCCCGCTGCTCGCGCACGATGCCGAGTACCACAAGGCCCTGGTGAGCGACCTGCGCCGGTGGGCCGACGAGGGCTTCCAGGTGCCCGACTTCCTCGACTCGCTGCTGGCCTTCCAGCCCGCCGCGGGCCGCGCCGACGGCCTCCAGCACCTGGTCGTCTTCCCGATGTACACGCAGAACGGCAACCCGGACCGCAACCTGGAGGCGGTCGTGCTGCGCATGGTCTGGCCCGAGTGGCTGGCCGAGCTGGAGCGCACCCGCTACGACAACCCGCTGTTCTGCGGCATCAAGTTCGAGGACTTCACCGCGGGCTACGACACCAACTCCGCGGTGCTCTTCCCCGAGACCATCGCCGTGCGCGAGGCGCCGGAGCGGTTCACCTGGGGCGGCATCTTCTGCGACCGCGAGGCCGCCCGCTTCCGCCGGGTCACCGAGGCCGCCGTCGAGACCCTGGGCCTCGAGCTGCCCGAGGACATCGCCGCGATGGTCCACGACCAGACGCGCTGCGAGGAGGCCTTCGTCCTGTGGGACATGGTCCACGACCGCACCCACAGCCACGGCGACCTGCCCTTCGACCCCTTCATGATCAAGCAGCGCCAGCCGTTCTGGATGTACGGCCTGGAGGAGCTGCGCTGCGACCTCACCGCCTTCAAGGAGGCCGTGAAGCTGGAGGCCGAGGGCGTTCCGCAGGCCCGTGACGTGCAGTACGCGGTGCTCTTCGACCGGATGTTCCGCTTCCCGCTGACCGGCGACCGCAACCGCAACTACGACGGCCTCGGCGGCCAGCTGCTCTTCGCCTACCTGCACAAGCACGACGTGGTGCGCTGGACCGACAACAAGCTGTTCATCGACTGGCAGCGTGCCCCGCAGGTCACCAACGAGCTGTGCGCCGAGATCGAGAAGCTCTACCGCGACGGCATCGACCGCCCGAAGCTGGTCCACTGGTTCGCCGGCTACGAGCTGGTCTCCACCTACCTCTCCCCGCACCCGGGCTCCAGGTGGGCCAAGGGTCCCGACGCCCTCGACCTGGCCCAGCCGCCCCGCAAGCTCGTCGATGACGTGCTTCCGGACGAGTTTCCGCTGAGCATGTTCTATGAGGCCCTGTCCAAGAAGCTGAAGAACGTGATCGCCTCCACCAAGGGCATCACGGCGGACAGCGCCGAGCGGGTCGCCGCGTGAGCGACCGGCACACCGAGAACACTGCTCAGGAGGCGAAGAACATGGGGAACGGGGCTCTCAGCGGTGCGGTGATCGCGGTGGCCGGCGCGGGTGGACCCGCCGGCCGGGCGGCACTGCTCAGGCTCGCCGAGGCGGGCGCCACGGTCGTCGCGGCGGACAACGACCCGGAGCGGCTCGCCGAGGCCGTGGACGCGGCCCGGTACGCGTCCGGCGGCGCCACCGTCACGGGCGAGACGGTCGACCTGCTCGACCTGGACTCCACCCGCGACTGGGCCACGCGCACCGAGAAGGAGTTCGGGCACGTCGACGGCCTGGTCCACCTGGTCGGCGGCTGGCGCGGCAGCGAGACCTTCACCAAGACCAGCCTCGACGACTGGGACTTCCTGGAGCTGCTGCTCATCCGCACCGTGCAGCACACCTCCCTCGCCTTCCACGAGGCGCTCCAGCGCAGCGAGCGGGGCCGCTACGTCCTGATCAGCGCCGCGGGCGCGACCAACCCGACCGCCGGGAACGCCGCGTACGCCGCGGGCAAGGCGGCCGCGGAGGCGTGGACGCTCGCCATGGCCGACTACTTCCGCAAGGCCGGGGGTGAGCAGGGGCCGACCTCGGCTGCTGCGATCCTGGTCGTGAAGGCGTTGGTGCACGACGCGATGCGCGCCGAGCGGCCCAACGCGAAGTTCGCGGGCTTCACGGACGTCAAGGACCTCGCCGAGGCCGTCGTCGGCGTCTGGGACAAGCCCGCCGCGGAAGTGAACGGAAACCGTCTGTGGCTCACCGAGCAGCCGTGAACCCCCCGAAGACCGACGCGCGTCGCCACCACGATCCGGAGGTCCGCGGTTTCGCCAGCGACAACTACGCCGGGGTGCATCCGGAGGTGATGGCCGCCCTGGCCCTGGCCAACGACGGCCATCAGGTCGCGTACGGCGAGGACGACTACACCGAGAACCTCCAAGGGATCGTCCGCAGCCACTTCGGGCCCACGGCCGAGGCGTTCCCGGTCTTCAACGGCACCGGCGCCAATGTCGTCGCGCTCCAGGCGGTCACCGACCGCTGGGGCGCGGTGATCTGCGCCGAGAGCGCGCACATCAACGTCGACGAGGGCGGCGCGCCGGAGCGGATGGGCGGCCTCAAGCTGCTCACCGTGCCCACGCCGGACGGCAAGCTCACCCCCGAGCTGATCGACCGGCAGGCCTGGGGCTGGGAGGACGAGCACCGCGCGATGCCGCAGGTCGTCTCGATCACCCAGAGCACCGAGCTGGGCACGCTCTACACGCCCGACGAGATCCGCGCGATCTGCGAGCACGCCCACGCACACGGCATGAAGGTCCACCTGGACGGCTCCCGCATAGCCAACGCCGCCGCCTCGCTGAACGTGCCCATGCGGACGTTCACCAACGCGGTCGGCGTCGACATCCTCTCCCTGGGCGGCACGAAGAACGGCGCGATGTTCGGCGAGGCGGTCGTCGTCATCAACCAGGACGCCGTGCGGAGGATGAAGCATCTGCGCAAGCTGTCCATGCAGCTCGCCTCCAAGATGCGCTTCGTCTCCGTACAGCTGGAGGCGCTGCTCGCCAAGGACCTCTGGCTGCGCAACGCCCGCCACGCCAACGGGATGGCCCAGCGCCTGGCCGAGGGCGTACGCGCGCTGCACGGCGTCGAGATCCTCTACCCGGTGCAGGCCAACGGCGTCTTCGCCAAGCTCCCGCACGACGTGAGCGAGCGCCTCCAGAAGCGTTTCCGCTTCTACTTCTGGGACGAGGCCGAGGGCGTCGTGCGCTGGATGTGCGCCTTCGACACGACCGAGGAGGACGTGGACGCGTTCCTCGCGGCCCTGAAGGAGGAGATGGCTCACTGAGCCACCTCGAGTGATGCATAGGTATGCGGTCGCCCGAAAAGTCATTGACTGCCGGGTGATCGCATTCCTATGCTCTGGCGGCATGGAGCTGATCCAGAACACCGCTGACCTTTCCGCGTACTTGGCCGCCGACGAGGTCATCGACCATCACCATCCGGTGGTGCGCGAGACCGCGGCCCGTCTCGCGTCCGGCGCCGGCGACTCGTATGACTATGCGAGGGCCGCCTTCGAGTACGTACGCGACGCCATCCCGCACTCCGCCGACACCGGCGACCCACGTGTGACCTGGCGCGCCTCCGACGTCATCGAGCTCCGCACGGGCATCTGCTACGCCAAGTCCCACGCCCTCGCCGCGCTGCTGCGGGCGGAGGACATCCCGACCGCGCTGTGCTACCAGCGGCTGCGGGACGACGGTTCGGGCCACTGCGTGCACGGCCTCGTCGCCGTCCGCCTCGACGGCGCCTGGCACCGCCAGGACCCCCGCGGCAACAAGCCCGGCGTCGACGCGCGCTTCTCCCTGGCCGGCGAACGCCTGGCCTTCCCGGTCACCCCGGACTCCGGCGAGACCGACTACCCCCACCTGTACGCCACCCCCCACCCGACAGTCCTCAAGGCGCTCCGCTCCGCCGTCGACCGCCCCCACCTCTGGACGACACTCCCCACCACCCTCTGACCCCTCCAAAGGGGGCGCGGGGAACGGCGCAACAGGCACCCGGAGGACCGCGAGGACCTCCGCGACACGTCCCCAAAGGGGCGCGAGGACCTCCGCGACAGGTACCCAATGGGGCGCGGGGAACTGCGCGACCGGCCCACGACGTCCCGCACCCGACGACGCCCACCAGCCCCGGCATCGCCCCGCCCAGGCCTTGCAGAGGCCACCGCATCGCAACGTCCCCAAAAGGGGCGCGGGGAACTGCGCGACCAGCCCAAGCCAACCCGCACCCCGACGACGCCCACCAACCCCCCCCACACCGAACCGCCCAACCCCCCGGCTAGGGTCACCGCATGAGTGACGGGGGAGCGACACAGAACACCACGGCCGAGGCCGAACGGGCCGAACAGGGAGGGCGGTTCGCCGCGCTGAGGCGCCACCCCCTGCTCACCTCCGCCGCAACACTCGCCCTGCTCGCCGCAGGCACCGCCGTACCCCTCGCCCTGGCCGGCGGCGACGACACCCCGCCCTGCCAGGATCTCCCCGCCACCACCCGGGCCCTGGCCACCGACCCCGCCGCGGCGACCGACGCCCTCGACCCCGGCGACGACATGGCCCGCATGGACGCCGTACGCGAACTGCTGCGCATCGACGACCCCTGCGGGGACGGCGGCAAGGTGCTCGGCGAGGTCGTGGAGGCCGCCACCCGCGCCCCCGCCCCCGGCACCGCGCACACCCTCGCCCAGGCCCGCGCCGCGTTCGGCGTCGCCGCGGCCCTGGACGGCGCCGGGATACCCGCGGGCACGGCCCCCGGCGTCGCGCGGATGCTCGCCGACTACGTCGTCGACGAGGCGCTCTACCTCATGCACAGCGACGACACCGCCCTGCCCGCGGTCCCGGCCGAGGCCGCCGCACCCGACCCGCAGGGCTGGACCCGCTACGGCCGCTTCCTCGCCCCCGGCGAGGCCCACACGGACTTCGAGTACGAACAGCCCTACGGGGACGCCGAGGCCGACCCGGAGCAGCTGGTCGCCGAACTCGCCCGGGACCCCGAGGCGTTCGCGATCCTCTACGACGCCGAGCGCGCCTACTTCGCGCACTACCTGGAACGCCTCACCCGCCAGGGCGGCGACCCGGCCTTCCGGCCCGACCCCGAGGACCGGGGCGAGTACGCGAGCACCGCGACCACCTGGCCCGACAACGACCTGGAGGACATCGCCGAACGCGTCGGCAACCTGATGAAGCACCGGGCCGCCGGAGCCCGGGAGGGGGAGATCGACGATCTCGCCGCGTTCGACGACGCCGTACGACGGCACACCCGCGGCACCTACCGGCCCGCGCCCCGCCAGGTCGGCACCCGCCCGCCGATGGCGGCGATCGCCGCGCGCCCGGTCGCCGGGCCGGTGCGGGGCGATCTGATGGACGGCAGACAGCAGTTGTTCACGGTGCTCGACGCGTGGGCCCGCGAGCGGGGGGTCCCGCGCGAACGGGCCGCGGCCGTGCGGCAGATCGTCGACGACGCGTATGTCCGGGGGCTCTGGATGCGGTTCTGAACCGCTCCGTCAGCCGGTGACGCGCAGGTCCGTGCAGTCGCGCCGCCGGCTCTGCTCCTCGGCGAACGCCCGCAGCAGAGCGCGCTGTCGCGCCTCGCCGAGGCCGGGAACGCCCTCGTCGGCGGAGAGGGCGAAGCCGGCCGCCTCGCCGTCGCAGCGGGCGGTCGCGGTGAGGGGCCGCGGCACCCCGTCGTCGGTGACCAGGCGGCGGCTCCAGTCGCCGTACCAGGCCGCGAAGGTCATCCCGCGCTCGCCCTCGCCGCTGTCCTCGTCGCCGGTCTCCAGATCGCAACGGCCCGTCGGCGCCGCGTCGTTGAGCCCGTCGGCGAGCCGCCACCCGGACGGCCGCGGCAGCGTGTCCCGCAGGGCTCGCGCGCAGGACCCGTCGGCCTCGTCGAACGGCACCGCGCGCGGGCCGTCCTCGGGGTCCGGCGGACCCGACTCGCCCTCGGGCGCCCGCAGCGGCCGCGCGCCGCAGCCGAGCCGGTCGGACGCGGCGGCGACCAGGGCCAGGGCGGTGTCGTAGGCGGCGGGCTGCCCGGCGGCGGCCTCGCGGCCGAAGACGGTCCGCACCGTCATCCGGCGCTGCCGCCCCTCGGCGTCCCGGCCCAGGTCCGGGCAGGGCACCCGGAACTGAAGGCTGCCGAACCGGTCGACGAAGCCGGGCAGCCCGGCGGGCAGGGCCGCGGAGGGACTGAAACCCTGTTCGTCGAAGAGGGACATGTACTCCCGGTCCTGGTCGTCGCGCCGGGTGTACGCCTCCATGCGCAGGAGGAGCGCGTCGTCGCCCTCGTCGTCCTCGAAGGACAGCGAGCAGCTGTAGGAGCCGAGCCGCTCATGGCTCGTGGCCGTGTCCTCGGTGAAGTGGGAGCCGTGCACCGCGAGCCGGCGGACCGCGTCGGCAGGCAGCGCCCCGGCGCACGCGCCGCGCAGCAGCATCCAGTCCTGGACGTACGGTTCGGCGATCCAGCCGCCGACCCCGAGGACGGCCGCGGCCGTCACCGAAATCTTGATCCAGCGCCGCATCGAACCGCCCCCGTAGCGCACTCGGCAGAGGACGGCCCGCCGGGCCGTCCCGTTACCGCCGGGACCCTATCGGCCGGAGCCCGGCGCGCCCGACACCGGGTCAGCGTGACTCCGCGGCCTTCACCTGCTCCGGGGTCGGCGCGGTGCCGCCGAGGTGGGCGGGCAGCCACCAGCTGTCCTCGGGGCCCTTGGGGCGGGCCGGGTAGGCGCGCTGGGCGGCGTCGAGGAGTTCCTGCACCCGCTCGCGGACCTGGCGGGTGAGGGCACCGGCGTACTTGTCCTTGGAGGCCTCGATCGCCTCTCCCACCCGGATGGTGACCGGGATGTGGCTGCGCTTGAAGTTGCGCGGCTGGCCCTTGGTCCACAGCCGCTGCGTGCCCCACACGGCCATCGGGATCAGGGGCACGCCCGCCTCCTGGGCCATGCGCGCGGCACCGGACTTGAAGCTCTTGAGGGTGAACGACTGCGAGATCGTCGCCTCGGGGAACACCCCGACCAACTCGCCGGAGCGCAGCGACCGCAGGGCGTGCTGGTAGGCCGCCTCGCCCTGGGCGCGGTCCACCGGGATGTGCTTCATACCGCGCATCAGCGGGCCGGAGACCTTGTGGCGGAAGACCGACTCCTTGGCCATGAAGCGCACCAGCCGCTTCTGCGGCAGCGCCGACAGACCGTTGAAGACGAAGTCGAGGTAGCTGATGTGGTTGCTCACCAGCACGGCACCGCCCGACCGGGGGATGTTCTCCGACCCCTGGCAGTCGATCTTCAGGTCCCAGGCCTTGAACAACGTCAGGGCCAGACCGACGACGGGACGGTACACAAGCTCTGCCATGGGTGGGACGGACCCTTTCTGCTCTGCCTGGGAAAGGGGCTCCCGGCCGAAAGTTACGGAGCCGTAGGTTTACGGCATGTCGCAGATCGTGCCCGAAGAACGCGTGGGGAGCCAGCCCGCGTGCCCGACCCGGGCGAGATCCTCGTCACGTCCACCTCGCGCTTTTAGCTTCGCTTTACTCCGGGCTTACCCACCGGCCACGCCCGAACCAGGGACAACTCGCGCCCCGGGTCGGTGTGCTGATCACACCATCGGTGGTGTCCTCGCCGTCCCGCCGTCCGCCGTCCCGCGAGGGCGGTTCCACCGGCCCGCAAGCGGGACGCGACGGGAGTGCGGGAATCATTGCGGTCGTGTGAACGCTTCAGCTCAGGACGACAAGGACGGAAGGCGGTCGCGGCGGGCGTCCGTGACGTGCCGTCCCGGCGGCGGAAGGGGAGAGCGCGGGTGCGCGGGCGCGACGAGGGGACGGTGCTCGGCCCGGCCGAGCTGGGCGGGGAACTGGGGGAGCGGGCCACGCTGGTGCAGTTCTCCAGCGCCTTCTGCGCGCCCTGCCGGGCCACCCGCAGGGTGCTCGGGGAGGTGGCGGCCATGGTGCCCGGCGTCTCGCATCTGGAGATCGACGCCGAGGACCGGCTGGAACTGGTCCGTGCGCTGGAGATCCTGAAGACCCCGACCGTGCTCGTCCTGGACGCCGGCGGGCGGGTGGTCCGCCGGGCCTCCGGGCAGCCCCGCCGGGCGGACGTGATCGCGGCTCTGGGGGCCGCGGTCGCGGGTGGGTGAGGGGGCTTCTCATGGTTCGTGACGTGCGCGTGAACCGGCTCCCACATGGCGGTACGTACTTGACTGTGCCCGCCGTCCGTCGTCAGCCTGACGTCCATGCCATCGGAACTCCTTCTGTTCAGCCGGGTGCACATCGACCTGGCGCGCACCGCGAGCGCGCGCTGTCCGGGCTGCTGAGCTCCCGCGACCCGCTCGTTCCCACCATCAGAAGGACAACTCCATGACGGCCACGTCCGACCTCGGCACCCCCCGTCTCGCCTCCCCCGAACTTCTGCGCTCCGTCTTCCGGCGGCATGCCGCGGGTGTCGCGGTCATCACCGCGCGCGGCGCCGCCGGGCCCGTCGGTTTCACCGCCACCTCGCTCACCTCCGTCTCCGCCGAGCCCCCGATGATCTCCTTCGGCATCGGTACCGGCGCCTCCAGCTGGCCCGCGATCGCCGAGGCCGGGCATGTCGGCGTCCACATACTCGGCGAGCACCAGCAGGACCTCGCCGCCACGTTCGCCCGCAGCGGGGCCGACCGTTTCGGCCCGTCGACCGCCTGGCGCGAGGGCCCCGAGGGGGTGCCCCTGCTCGACGGCGTGCCGGCCTGGCTGGTCTGCCGGGTCGCCGCCCGGGTGCCGGCCGGCGACCACCGGCTGGTGCTGGCCGAGGTGCTCCTCGGTGACCCGACGGGCGTCGGCCGCCCGCTTCTGTACCACCAGGGGCGCTTCACCGCTCTGCGGGATTGATCACGCCTGGGCGGTTCTGCGAAGCGGTCCGATTCCGGTTACGCTGCGTTGCGAAGGTCACAGTTCAAAGCGCTTGCTTAGCGGGGAAGAACTGGGTGTACTGACGAGTAATATTTCGGTCGGAGCGCCGGATCGCCCCGACCGGGATCGGCCGCTTGAGGCGCCTATGCTGCCTGCAAGAGGCAGCCGAGAAATGACGATGCAGTAGGAGAGCCGGCGTGAGCTTGAGGATCGTTGTCACTGTGAAGTACGTGCCCGACGCCACTGGCGACCGGCACTTCGCCGATGACCTGACCGTCGACCGCGACGACGTGGACGGCCTGCTCTCCGAGCTGGACGAGTACGCCGTCGAGCAGGCGCTTCAGATCTCCGAGAACTCGGACGACGACGTCGAGGTGACCGTCCTGACGGTCGGCCCCGAGGACGCCAAGGACGCGCTGCGCAAGGCGCTGTCGATGGGCGCCGACAAGGCCATCCACGTCGAGGACGAGGACCTGGAGGGCACCGACGCCATCGGCACCTCGCTGGTGCTGGCGAAGGCGATCGAAAAGGCCGGCTTCGACCTGGTCGTCTCCGGCATGGCCTCCACCGACGGCACCATGGGCGTCGTCCCGGCCCTGCTCGCCGAGCGTCTCGGTGTCCCGCAGGTGACCCTGCTGTCCGAGGTCTCCGTCGAGGACGGCACCGTCAAGGGCCGCCGTGACGGCGACGCCGCCTCGGAGCAGTTGGAGGCCTCCCTGCCGGCCGTCGTGTCGGTCACCGACCAGTCCGGCGAGGCGCGTTACCCGTCCTTCAAGGGCATCATGGCCGCGAAGAAGAAGCCGGTTCAGTCCTGGGACCTGTCGGACCTGGACATCGACGCGGACGAGGTCGGTCTGGAGAACGCCTGGACCGCGGTCGACTCCGCGGCCGCGCGTCCGGCCCGCACGGCCGGCACCATCGTCAAGGACGAGGGCGAGGGCGGCAAGCAGCTCGCCGAGTACCTCGCGAGCCAGAAGTTCATCTAAGGCTCGACACGCCGACCGCCCCTCAACTTCGTTACGCAGGAGAGCAATCCCATGGCTGAAGTCCTCGTCTACGTCGACCACGTGGACGGTGCCGTCCGCAAGCCGACCCTCGAGCTGCTGACCCTGGCCCGCCGCATCGGCGAGCCCGTCGCCGTCGCGCTGGGCAACGGCGCCGCCGACACCGCGGCCGCCCTCGCCGAGCACGGCGCGGTGAAGGTCCTCACCCACGACGCGTCCGAGTACGCCGACTACCTGGTCGTCCCGAAGGTCGACGCCCTCCAGGCCGCCGTCGAGGCCGTGTCCCCGGCCGCCGTGCTGGTGCCGTCCTCCGCGGAGGGCAAGGAGATCGCCGCCCGTCTGGCGCTGCGCATCGGCTCCGGCATCATCACCGACGCCGTCGACCTCGAGGCCGGCGACGAGGGCCCGGTGGCCACCCAGTCGGTGTTCGCCGCGTCCTTCACCACCAAGTCCCGTGTCTCCAAGGGCACCCCGGTCATCACGGTCAAGCCGAACTCGGCCGCCGTGGAGGCCGCCCCGGCCGCCGGCGCCGTCGAGGCGCTCGCCGTGACCTTCTCCGACAAGGCCACCGGCACCAAGGTCACCGCGCGCACCCCGCGCGAGTCGACCGGCCGTCCGGAGCTGACCGAGGCCGCGATCGTCGTCTCCGGCGGCCGTGGCGTCAACGGCGCCGAGAACTTCGCGATCATCGAGGCCCTCGCCGACTCGCTCGGCGCGGCCGTCGGTGCCTCGCGTGCCGCGGTGGACGCCGGCTGGTACCCGCACACCAACCAGGTCGGCCAGACCGGCAAGTCGGTCTCGCCGCAGCTGTACATCGCCAACGGCATCTCCGGCGCGATCCAGCACCGCGCGGGCATGCAGACCTCGAAGACCATCGTGGCCGTCAACAAGGACCCCGAGGCCCCGATCTTCGAGCTGGTCGACTACGGCGTGGTCGGCGACCTGTTCGACGTCGTCCCGCAGCTCACCGAGGAGATCAACACCCGCAAGGGCTGATCACCTCACCACCTGATCTCCGTCAGGCTGTCCGAGGCCCCCGTGACCCGCACCGGTCACGGGGGCCTCGCCATGCCGCCGGGCGCCTCCCGCGAGGCGTTCACCCCAGGGTCAGCGTCACCTGCACGGGCAGATGGTCGCTCGGGAACTGCCCTTCCACGGCGAAGGTGTTGACCGACGCGCGGTGCGTCACGACGCCCGGGGTGGCGAGGATCCAGTCGATGCGGTCGCCGTCCGGCACCAGCGGCCGGTACCCGTGGAAGGTGCCGTACAGCGGCCCCCGTTCGGCCGCCGTGTCCCAGGTGTCCACCAGGCCCGCCGCCAACAGGCTGTCGTGGACCGGGTTCCGGTGCGCCGCCACGTTGAAGTCGCCCGTCACCAGCAGCGGCAGGGCCGGGTCCAGGGCGCCGACGCGTCCGGCGATGAGCGCGGCGGCCCTGAGGCGGGCGCTCTGGCTGCGGTTGTCGAGATGCGTGTCGAGGACGTGGAACTCCCGCCCCGCGTCGGCCAGATCGCGGAAGCGGACCCAAGTGGCCATCCGGATCGAGGCCCCGCCCCAGGTGTTGGAGGCGATCACCTCGGGCGTGCCGGACAGCCAGAAGTGGTCGTAGGCCACGGGCGCGAGCCGGCGGGTGTCGTAGAAGACGGCCATGAACTCGTCCCGGCTGCCGCCCGCGCGGCCCGTGCCGATCCAGCCGTAGTGCGGCGCGAGGTCGGCCTCGATGTCCCTCAGCTGCTGGTAGAGGCCCTCCTGGGTGCCGATCACATGCGGGCGCTCGCGGCGCAGCAGGGCGCGCAGGACGGGGCGGCGGACGGTCCAGCTGTGGGGCTCGGCGGTGCTCGCGAAGCGGAGGTTGAAGGACATCACGCGCAGCGTGCGGCGGGGTTCGCCGGCCGAGGCGGCGGAGACGGACAGTGCTGTACTGGAGGCGGGCACGGTGACCGCGGCGGCCAGGGCGGTCTTCAGGCCCAGACGGCGGGTGACGCGACTGCGGTGCGGCACGGGTACTCCTCGGGGAGAAGGACGACCGGACGAGTCGGTGCGCTGGAGAGTGTGACAGCTCCCCGTGAGATGAGGTGTTGACCGGCCAGAAGTCCCCGGATAACTTCATTCTACGGATTGTTGATTCCGGAGTGCGGAAAATTGGAGGGTGTGGGAATGGGTCAGGGCCAGCAGGAGCAGGTGGCGACGAGCCTCGCGGGCACCGTCAGCGAGGAGATCGGCGCCTCCCTCTCGGAGGTCGACGCGGAACTCGAGCGCGTCTACCCCGGGGACCCCGGCACCCGCCAGCCCGTGCACACCGTCTACGTACCCGGCGACGTCTTCGCCGCCGACACCGTCCGCTCCTGGGGCGACCGGGCCCTCGCCGCCCTCGACGAACACGCCCCGGACGCCGCCTCCTTCGCCGCCGTCCTCGGCCTGTCCGGCGAACTCGCCGAGCCGGTGTACTCCCGCGTCCGCGCCAAGCTGGAGCGCGAACCGATCGAAGACCTGCGCGTCGACTTCGAGGACGGCTACCAGGGCGGCCACGAGGACCGGGACGCCGCCCGCGCCGCCCGCCTGATCGCCGAGGCCTACCGCGACGGCAGCGCCGCCCCGTACATGGGCATCCGCATGAAGTGCATGGAGGCCCCTGTCCGCGACCGCGGCATCCGCACGCTGGACGTCTTCCTCACCGGCCTGATGGAGGCCGGCGGACTGCCCGGCGGACTGGTCCTGACCCTGCCCAAGGTGACCTACCCCGAGCAGGTCACCGCCATGGTCCGGCTGCTGGAGGCCTTCGAGAAGGCGCACTCCCTGGAGCCCGGCCGGATCGGCTTCGAGATCCAGATCGAGACCAGCCAGTCCATCCTGGCCGCCGACGGCACCGCCACCGTCGCCCGGATGATCCGGGCCGCCGAGGGCCGCGCCACCGGCCTGCACTACGGCACCTTCGACTACAGCGCCTGCCTCGGTGTCTCCGCCGCCTACCAGGCCAGCGACCACCCGGCCGCCGACCACGCCAAGGCGGTCATGCAGGTCGCGGCGGCGGGCACCGGCGTACGTGTCTCGGACGGCTCGACCAACGTCCTCCCGGTCGGCCCCACCGAGAAGGTCCACGACGCCTGGCGCCTGCACTACGGCCTCACCCGCCGGGCGCTGGCCCGCGCCTACTACCAGGGCTGGGACATGCACCCGGGCCACATCCCCACCCGCTACGCCGCCGTCTTCGCCTTCTACCGCGAGGGCTTCGAGCAGGCCGCCGCCCGCCTCGCCCGCTACGCCAGTCGCGCTGCGGGCGACGTCATGGACGAGCCCGCCACCGCCAAGGCCCTCAGCGGCTACCTGCTGCGCGGCCTCGACTGCGGCGCCCTGGACATCGCCGAGGTCGCCCGGCTGACCGGCCTGACCCGGGCCGACCTGGAGGGGTTCGCCTCACCGCGGCGCGGCGACCTCACGGCGTCCGCGAAGTAGGGCCCTGATCTCTCAGGCCGGCCCGGCGGCCGTCGCCTCCGCGCGGCGGACCGGGAACATGGTCGGTACCGGATCGTTCCCCAGGAAGTCGAGGACGATCCGGTTGACCACCGCGGGCTTCTCCATCGTCAGCAGGTGCGAGGCCCCGGGGACGACAGCCAGCTCGGCCCCGGGGATCGCGCGGTACAGCGCGATCGTATGCTCCAGGGTGAACATGTCGTCGTCCCCGGCCATCACCAGGACGGGCACCGTGATCCGGGCCAGATCCTCCGTGGAGAGGTCCGGCTCCTTGCGGTACATGTCGAGCAGCCGGTCCGCGACCACCGGCCAGTGGTCCGGCCCGTCCGGCGCCACGGCGACGTACATCTCGCGGAACGGCGCCATGTCCGGACTGGCCGCCGTCATATGGTCGAGCAGCCCCGGCACCGCCGCACACTCACTCGGCGGGCGGAAGTTCGCGCCGATCGCCACGACCTTGCGGACCACGTCCGGGCGGGCGATCGCGACCAGCAGGGCCACGATCGCGCCGTCGCTCCAGCCGACCAGATGAGCCGGGCCGCCGACCATCATCTCGACGAAGTCGGCGGTGTCCCGCGCCATGTCCTGGTACGTGAGCGGCCCGGGGACGTCGGGCGTGCGCCCGTGCCCGCGGCGCTCGGGCAGGAAGACGTGGTACTCCGCCGCGAGGGCGGCGCGCTGCGGGTCCCAGGTCTCGTTCGTGCAGAACCCGCCGTGCAACAGCAGCAGCGGCGGCTCACCGGCCGCACCCTCGGTCTCGTACCACGTCCTGACGCCGGGAAGATCCACGTAGTCGCCCATGGCCGCCGGCTCCCTCCGGAGTGCCCCCGCTCACGGCCAGTGTCCGCCGCCCGCGGAGCCGCCCGCAACGCGAGCGGCCACCGGGCCGCGCCCCGGCGCTCACGACCGGCCGAGCCGCCCTAGTGCCCTTCTGGCGCGTCCGTGCCGCGCCCCGTCGGCACCCACGCCTCCAGCCCGGACCGCGTCACCAGCCCCGCCTCCGCGAACAGCCGCGTGCCGTGCTCGCACAGCGCCGCATCGGCCCGTGCCCGCGTGACGAACTCCTCCGGCGTCGTCCCGAACAGCTCCCTCAACCGGGGCAGCCCGGCCAGCAGTTCGGTGAGCAGCTCCCGCTGCCCGGGGTGCGGCCGGGGCGTGCCGCCGCCGTCGTGCAGCACCCCGCGCCGGTTGACGTACGCGTACACCCCCGGCAGCGTCCGCCCGTCCTCCAGCTCCACCGGCACCTGCGCCGCGGGCAGCCAGGCCCGGCGGAAGTTGCCGGCCGGCAGCGGCACGCCCTCGCTGGCGTCCACCACCGCGAGCTGTTCGCCGTCCAGCCATGCCACGAACAACTCCCGCACGGCGCCCGGCGCGCGCAGGGGTGACGCCGAGACGTATCCCATCCGGCTGACATGCGCGGAGACGCCCACGGCGAGGCCGGTGACCCGGACCTTCACCAGCGGCACGGGCGCCGAGAGCCCGGCCCGGGCCATCTTGCGGCCCAGCTGGCCGGGCGAGGCGTTGGAGCCGACCGCGAGCACCGGGGTGCGGTCCGGGTGGACCAGCCGGGTCAGTGGCCACAGATGGCCGCCGTCGAGCAGCCCGGACCGCCGCGGCCACACACCGGGATAGCTCAGCGGGTCGTCGTGCGGCACCCCGGAGAGCCCCAGGGCCTCCAGCGTGTGCCGTTCCGGGTCCGGGGCGGCCGTGTCCGGGTCCATGGACGCCTCAGTCCGCGGGCGGCAGTTCGCCGGAGCCGCGGGCGATCAGACGGGTGGGCAGCTCGATCCGCTCGGGCGCGACCAGATTGCCGTCCAGCTGCCGGAACAGCCGCTCGGCCGCCGTACGGCCCAGCGCCGCGGCGTCCTGCGCGACCACGGTCAGTCCGGGCCGCAGCAGGTCGGCGAGCTCGATGTCGTCGAAGCCCACCAGGGCGACATGGCGCGCGTGCTCGGCGAGGACCCGGACGACCGTGACGGTCACCCGGTTGTTGCCGGTGAAGATCGCCGTCACCGGGTCGGAGCCGGAGAGCATCTCCTCGGCCGCCCGGCGCACCCGCTCGGGGTCGGTCGCCCCCAGGGACATCCAGGACCCCGCCACCGGTATCCCGGCGTCCTCCATGGCCGCCCGGTAGCCGCGCAGCCGCTCGGCCGCGGTGTGGATGCGGGGCATGTCGCCGATGAACCCGATCCGGCGGTGCCCGTGCGCGATCAGATGGGCGACACCGTCCCGGGCCCCGCCGTAGTTGTCCGACAGCACCACGTCCGCGTCGATCCGCCCGGCCGGGCGGTCCACGAACACCGTGGCCACGCCCGCCCTGATCTCCGGCTCCAGATAGCGGTGGTCGTCACCGGCCGGGATGACCACCAGGCCGTCCACCCGCCGCGCGCACAGCGCCAGCGCCAGTTCCTGCTCCCGCTCGGGTTCCTCGGCGCTGGAGCCGTTGATCAGCAGCGCGCCGTGGGCGCGGGCCACCTCCTCCACGGCCCGGCTGAGGGGACCGTAGAAGGGGTCGGCGAGGTCCTCCAGGACCAGGCCGATGCTGGCGGTGCGGCCCTTGCGCAGCACACGGGCGCTGTCGTTGCGCCGGAAGCCGAGCGCCTCGATGGCGTCCTGCACCCGCCGCTCGGTGTCGGGTGTGACACCGGGCTCGCCGTTGACGACACGCGACACCGTCTTCAGGCCGACACCGGCCCGTGCGGCGACGTCCTTCATCGTCGGGCGGGTCCCGTAGCGGGCTGGGGAGAGCCCGTCGGCTCGGCGGATGGCATCGGCCACGGTGGGGTGTCCTGTCCTGTGATCCTCGGGGGTGCGTGGATTCGTGGATTGTATGAGGATGTGGCGTCGAGCATAGAGCCTGGACAACGTTGTCATAGTCGGGGGACACTGTCCGACGCATACTTCGCCGGCGCGCCCCACCGCCGGACAGACCTCCGCATTTCCTGCCCATTCCCACGGCTGACGGGGAGAACCGACCTTGACGCACACCGCCCACGTGGCCGCTCTCGACATCGGCGGCACCAAGATCGCCGGTGCCCTGGTGGACGGCGACGGCCGGATACTGGTGCGCGCCCAGCACCCGACGCCCGCCCGCAAGGACGGCGACACGGTCATGGACGCCGTGCGGCAGGTCCTCGCGGAACTCGCCGCCTCGCCCCTGTGGCGGCACGCCGACGCGGTCGGCATCGGCAGCGCGGGACCGGTCGACGCCTCCACGGGCACGGTCAGTCCGGTCAACGTCCCCGGCTGGCGCGACTACCCGCTGGTCGACGGCGTCCGCGAGGCGACCGGAGGACTCCCCGTCGAGCTGATCGGCGACGGCGTGGCCATCACGGCCGCCGAGCACTGGCAGGGCGCCGCCCGCGGCCACGACAACGCCCTGTGCATGGTCGTCTCCACCGGCGTCGGCGGCGGTCTGGTCCTCGGCGGCCGACTCCACCCGGGCCCCACCGGCAACGCAGGCCACATCGGCCACATCAGCGTCGACCTCGACGGCGACCCCTGCCCCTGCGGCTCGCGCGGCTGTGTCGAGCGCATCGCCAGCGGCCCCAACATCGCCCGTCGCGCCCTGGACGCGGGCTGGCTGCCCGGCCCGGACGGTGACGTCTCCGCCGCCGCGGTCGCCGCCGCTGCCCGCTCCGGCGACCCCGTCGCCCTCGCCTCCTTCGAGCGTGCCGCGCGGGCCCTGGCCGCCGGTATCGCCGCCACCGCGACCCTGGTCGAGATCGACATCGCCGTCGTCGGGGGCGGTGTGGGCAACGCGGGCGACATCCTCTTCACGCCCCTGCGCAAGGCCCTCGCCCACTACGCCACGCTCTCCTTCGTACGGCGGCTGAAGGTGGTGCCCGCCCGGATGGGCACGGACGCCGGACTGGTCGGTGCCGCCGCGGCGGCACTGTCGCGGAGGGCCGCCGCGGGAGTGTGAGCCGGGTGCGTGAGCCGGGGGCGCGGCGAGGTGGCCCCCTTCTTGGCGGAACGGTTCCGCCGCGCGAGACGTCGAGGGCGGCCCTGACCTTCGTACGACGGCCGTGACCTTCGTGCGGCGGGTGCCGTTGAGTCCGGCATGAAGAAGCGCAGCATGCTCGCCATCGCCTCCCTCGCCACCGGCTTCGTCGTCGCGGCGGTCACCCCGTCCCACGCCCTCGGCGACGACCTGGGCGACCTCGACGTGAACGGCACCCTCAGCACCCTCGACCGCACGATCGCCAGCGACAGCCTCGACGTCGACGAATCCGCCCTCGGCGGCCAGGGCGCGCACAACGGCTGACGGCCCCGAACGCCGTCCCCAGGGCGCCGGATCTCCCCGCCGGGAGGTCCGGCGCCTCACTGTTCGCAGGCACTCAACTGCGTCTGGTTTCCGTGGCAGGGTGGAACGGGCAAGCCACTGGGGGCCAACAGAAGAGGGGGAATCGTGACCGTCGTCTGGATCAACGGCGCGTTCGGTGCGGGGAAGACGTCCACCGCACGGGAACTGATCGACCTGATCCCGAACAGCACGCTCTTCGACCCCGAACTCATCGGAGGGGCACTCACGCACCTGCTGCCCGCCAAACGACTCGCCGAGACGAGCGACTTCCAGGACCTGCCGATCTGGCGCCGGCTCGTCATCGACACGGCGGCCGCGCTGCTCGCCGAGCTCGGCGGCACCCTCGTGGTGCCCATGACCCTGCTGCGCCAGGAGTACCGCGACGAGATCTTCGGCGGTCTCGCCGCCCGCCGGATCGCCGTACGACACCTCGTACTGACCCCGGCCGAAACGATCCTGCGGGAGCGGATCGCCCGACGCGAGGTCCCACCGGACCTGCCCGACGGCGAGATACGCGTACGCCAGTGGTCCTACGACCAGATCGAACCCTACCGGGCCGCCCTGGCCGACTGGCTCTGCGCCGACGCCCACCCCGTCGACAACGGCACTCTCACACCCCACGAGACCGCCGCGCGCATCGCCGACGCCGTCGCCTCCGGCACCGCGCCCGCCTGCGCCATCGTGCAGACCGCCCAGCCCACCGCCGAGACGGTCGCCTCGGGCGTCCTGCTCTTCGACGAGCACGACCGCGTCCTGCTCGTCGACCCCACGTACAAGCCCGGCTGGGAGTTTCCCGGCGGCGTCGTCGAACCCGGCGAGGCACCCGCCCGCGCCGGTGTGCGCGAGGTCGCCGAGGAGACGGGCATCCGGCTGGCGGACGTACCGCGCCTCCTGGTCGTCGACTGGGAACGCCCGCAGCCCCCCGGCTACGGCGGGCTGCGGCTGCTCTTCGACGGCGGCCGGCTCGACCGCTCCGCCGCCGAACGCGTGCTGCTGCCCGGCCCCGAACTGCGTGCCTGGCGCTTCGTCACCGAGCAGGAGGCCGCCACCCTGCTGCCGCCCGTGCGCTACGAACGCCTGCGCTGGGCCCTGCGGGCGCGCGAGCGCGGGGCGGCGCTGTACCTGGAGGCGGGCGTCCCGGCCGGGAACGGCTGATCGGCGCCGCCGCGCGGGAACGCGGCACCCTCACGGTCGTACGCGGCCCGCCGCGGCCGGGGCGTACGCCAGGGCGCGCCCGGCACCCGCCACCCCTGTCGCCCCCGGCGGCCGGAGCATCCGCCGCAGAACCGCTCCCGGAGGAGGAAGGCGCGGGGCCCCACCCGGTGAGGCCCCGCGTCCCACGGCGTCAGCGTCGCACCGCGTCAGCGCGCCGCGTAGTTGCGCAGGAACAGCGCCTCCGCCACCGACAGCCGCTCCAGCTCCTGCGGCGACACGCTCTCGTTGACCGCGTGGATCTGCGCCTCCGGCTCGCTCAGGCCGATGAGCAGGATCTCCGCGTCCGGATACAGCGAGGAGAGCGTGTTGCACAGCGGGATCGAGCCGCCCTGACCGGCGTACTGCATCTCCTCACCCGGGTAGGCGACCGCCATCGCGTCGGCCATCGCCTGGTACGCCGGGCTGGAGGTGTCCGCGCGGAACGGCTGGCCCTGGCCGATCTGCTCCGTCGACACCCGGGCGCCCCACGGCGTGTGCGCCTCCAGGTGGGCGACGAGCAGCTTGGTGGCCTCGGCCGCGTCGGCGCCCGGCGGCACCCGCAGACCGATCAGCGCGCGGGCGCTCGCCTGCACCGACGGCGTGGCACCCACCACCGGCGGGCAGTCGATGCCGAGCACCGTGGCCGAGGGTCGCGCCCAGATCCGGTCCGCCACCGAGCCCGAGCCGATCAGGCCCACACCGTCCAGCACCTTGGCGTCCTCGCGGAACTGCTTCTCGTCGTAGGCGAGCCCGTCCCACGACGGCCCCTGCCCGAGCCCGTCCACGGTCGTCGTGCCGTCCTCGGCCCGCAGCGAGTCCAGCACGCGGATCAGCGCCGCCAGCGCGTCGGGCGCCGCACCGCCGAACTGGCCGGAGTGCAGGTTGCCCTGGAGGGTGTCGACCCGCACCCGCAGCGTCGTCATACCGCGCAGCGTGGTGGTGACGGTGGGCAGGCCGACCCGGAAGTTGCCCGCGTCGCCGATGACGATGGTGTCGGCCGTCAGCAGCTCCGGGTGCGCCTCGGCGTACTGCTGGAGGCCGCCGGTGCCCATCTCCTCCGAGCCCTCGGCGATGAACTTCACGTGCACCGGGACACCGCCGTTCGCCTTCAGGGCGCGCAGCGCGAGCAGGTGCATGATCACACCGCCCTTGCAGTCGGCGGCGCCACGGCCGTACCAGCGCCCGTCGCGCTCGGTCAGCTCGAACGGCGGCGTGGTCCAGCGTGTCTCGTCCAGCGGCGGCTGCACGTCGTAGTGCGCGTACAGCAGGACCGTCCGCGCGCCCTCCGGGCCGGGCAGGTAGCCGTAGACCGACTGGGTGCCGTCCGGCGTGTCGAGCAGGGCCACGTCCTCGAAGCCCTCGGCCGACAGCGCGTCCGCGACCCAGCGGGCCGCTCCCTCGCTCTCGGACCTGGGGAACTGGTCGAAGTCCGCCACCGATTTGAAGGCCACCAGCTCGGCGAGTTCCGCCTTGGCCCGGGGCATCAGCTCGGTGACGGTCTCGGCGACCGGATTCGACGACATGGGCACGCTCCTCGTAGGTGCGACGTTGGACGTATGGGTAGCGCGATCCTGTCACAGTGACCTGCGGCGGGGCCCGTGCGCCGGGTCCCCCCGACCATGGCGAACAGCACGTTTCGGCCGGTGCCCGACGGGTGGGGAGCGGGCGCCGGACCGCGCGACGGGGGCATGGTCCTCGGGACGGGCACCGGGCCCGCCGTAGGATGCGCAGGACAGAAGCGACAGGCGGCTGGACCGGGAGCAGTAACCATCGTGAGCAGCGAGAACTCTTCGGCGGACGACGAGCGGCAGGTCTGGGACGTCGTCGTGGTGGGCGCGGGACCCGCGGGGGCCTCGGCCGCCTACGCGGCCGCGGTCGCGGGACGACGCGTGCTGTTGCTGGAGAAGGCCGAACTGCCCCGTTACAAGACATGCGGCGGCGGCATCATCGGCCCCTCGCGCGACGCGCTGCCGCCCGGCTACGAACTGCCCCTGCGCGACCGGGTGCACGCGGTCACCTTCACCCACAACGGCCGCTTCACCCGCACCCGGCGCTCCCGGCACATGCTCTTCGGGCTGATCAACCGCCCCGAGTTCGACCAGCAGATCGTCGAGCACGCCCAGAAGGCGGGCGCCGAACTGCGCACCGGCGTCACCGTCTCGCGCGTCGAGCAGCACGGCTCGGCGGTACCGGACCGGCGCACGGTCGCCGTCGTCCTCCAGGGCGGCGAGACCGTCCTGGCACGGGCCGTCGTCGGCGCGGACGGCAGCGCCAGCCGCATAGGAGCACACGTCGGCGTGAAGCTCGACCAGGTCGACCTCGGCCTGGAGGCGGAGATCCCTGTCCCGCAGACCGTCGCCGACGACTGGAAGGGCCGCATCCTGCTCGACTGGGGCCCGATTCCCGGCAGTTACGGCTGGGTCTTCCCCAAGGGCGACACCCTGACCGTCGGGGTGATCTCGGCGCGCGGCGAAGGCGCGGCCACCAAGCGGTACCTGGAGGACTTCATCGGCAGGCTCGGCCTCGCCGGGTTCGAACCGAGCGTCTCCTCCGGGCACTTGACCCGCTGCCGCGCCGACGACTCGCCGCTCTCGCGCGGACGCGTGCTGGTCTGCGGCGACGCGGCCGGGCTGCTGGAGCCGTGGACCCGCGAGGGCATCTCGTTCGCCCTGCGCTCCGGGCGGCTCGCGGGGGAGTGGGCCGTGCGCATCGCCGAGGCCCACGACGCCGTCGACGCCCGCCGCCAGGCACTCAACTACGCCTTCGCCATCAAGGCGGGGCTGGGCGTCGAGATGGCCGTCGGCAAGCGCCTGCTCGCCGCGTTCGAGCGCCGTCCCGGGGTCTTCCACGCCGGTCTCACCGGTGTGCGTCCCGTGTGGCGGGCCTTCATGGACATCACCCGTGGCCGGACCTCCCTCGGGGAGATCGTCCGCAACCGGCCCATCGTGCAGCGGATGCTGGTCCTGCTGGACCGGGGGGTGGCCGAGAAGCCCGCGGTGGGAGAGGGGGCTGGTTCCGGGCCCGCTGCCGGTTCCGCTTCCGGTGCGGAAGGGGCCGGAGCGCCGGGCGAGGGGGCCGGGGCGGCTGAGGCGGCTGGGGAGTCCGGGACTTCCGGGGCCTCTGGGGCTTCCGACGCTTCCGGGGGCGTCACTTCCTGATCCTGGTGTGGTGGGGGACACCGCCCCCACCTCACACGTACTTCCTGGGGAGTACGTGTGATCACCACGCCCGGCTGACGCCCTCGGCGCCGTGCCCGGTCTAGCGTGGCGGGCATGGACGATCAGCGCGTGCGCCGGGGGAGACCACCGTGGGGTCCGCCGCCGTGGGTCCTGGAACACCGGCGCCGGGAGCGCCGGTGGCCCTGGCCCTCGACGCTGCTGATCACCGTCTTCGTCATGGCCGGCTCCTCCTTCGCCGCTCACGAGCAGGCGGGCGAGCGGGCGGACCTCGACGTGTTCGGGCGGGTGCTGCTGGTGCTGGCCTGCGGGCAGCTGCTGTGGCGGCTGCGCCGCCCGGTGCCGGTGGTGTTCGGCACGGCGGCCACCGCGGCGGTCTATCTGGGTGCCGGGTATCCGTACGGCCCGGTGTTCCTCACGGTCGCCGTGGCCTGCTTCAGCGCGGTCGTGGCAGGGCACCGCAGGGCCGCCTGGGCGGCGGTCGGCGGGCTGTGGGCCGCGCATGTGCTGGTGGCGCACCGGCTGTACCGGTGGCTTCCCCCGCCGGGCGACTCGGCGTCGTCCTGGGGGCAGGAGGCGGTGATCGCCGCCTGGGTCGCCGCGATCGTCGCGCTGGCGGAGCTGGTGCGGGCACGCCGTGAGCAGTGGGCCCGTGAGCGGGCCGAGCGGGCCCAGGCGGCCCGGCGGCGCGCGGACGAGGAACGGCTGCGGATCGCCAGGGAGTTGCACGACGTCCTCGCGCACAGCATCTCGGTGATCAACGTGCAGGCGGGCGTGGGCCTGGCCCTGCTGGACACTGACCCGGAACAGGCGCGGGCCGCGCTCACCACGATCAAGTCGGCCAGCAAGGAGGCGCTCGGCGAGGTCCGTCAGGTGCTCGACACCCTGCGCACCGCGGGTGACGCCCCGCGCGCGCCCGCCCCCGGCCTGGACCGGTTGCCGGAACTTGTGCAACAGGCTGCGGGCGCGGGTCTCACGGTCACGGTCGAGGGCGAGGTGCCCCGGCTGCCGCCGGGCGCGGACCTCGCCGCGTTCCGGATCGTGCAGGAGGCGCTCACCAACGTCGTACGGCACTCGGGGTCCCGCCGTGCGCGCGTGGTGCTGGATCGGGGCGACGGGCCGGCGCCCCGGGCGGACGACGGCCGGCCGGGCGGGCCGGTGCTGCGGCTGCGGATCGACGACGACGGTCCGGCGACCGGCGCCGACGCGGGCGGCAGCGGGAACGGCCTGGCCGGGATGCGGGAGCGGGCGGCGGCGCTGGGTGGCACGATCGAGGCGGGGCCCCGGCCGGACGGCGGCTACCGGGTGCTCGCGGTACTGCCGTTGCGAGCCGAGGAGGAGGACCGGTGATCCGAGTGCTGCTCGCCGACGACCAGTCGCTGGTCCGGGCCGGCTTCCGGGCGCTGCTGGACGCGCAGCCGGACATCGAGGTGGCCGGGGAGGCCGCCGACGGCGAGGAGGCGCTGCGACGGGTGCGCGAACTGCGCCCCGACGTCGTGCTGATGGACATCCGGATGCCCGTCCTCGACGGACTGACGGCCACCCGGCGCATCACCGGGGACGATGAGCTGAGGGACGTCAGGGTGGTCATGCTGACGACGTTCGAGCTCGACGAGTACGTCTTCGAGGCGATCCGTTCCGGGGCCTCGGGGTTCCTGGTCAAGGACACCGAGCCGGAGGAACTCCTGCGTGCGGTGCGGGCGGTGGTGGCGGGCGACGCGCTGCTGTCGCCGGGCGTGACCCGGCGGCTGATCGCGGAGTTCGCGGCCCGTTCCAAGGAACCGGCGGCCGCCGGCGCGCTGGCCCGGCTCACCGAGCGGGAGCGTGAGGTGATGACCCTGGTCGGCATCGGGCTGTCCAACGACGAGATCGCCCGCCGCCTGGTCGTCAGCCCGCTGACCGCCAAGACCCATGTCAGCCGCACGATGGTGAAGCTCGGGGTGCGCGACCGGGCCCAACTCGTGGTGCTGGCCTACGAGTCGGGGCTGGTGCGGCCGGGCTGGCTGGGCTGAGCGGACCCCCGGAACCGCATGAGTACGGACACCACGCGGACGGCGAAGAGGACGGGCGCGACCACCAGCCCGGCGCGGACCAGCAGGGTCTCCAGCGGGCCGGGCAGATCGAAGAGGAACGCCGGCCCGGCGACCGCCCCGAACACCAACGCGGCCGCGAAGGCCGCGCTGAAGAGGGCGTATCCGATCTCGACGGTGATCGCGTCCCGTTCGGCCTGTGTGCGGCGCCGTCCCCCGTGCGTGGTCATGCTCCCGAGTGAAACAGGCGGGTGCCCGGCGGGGCAAACGGCCCCGCCGGGCACCCGTGGGAGGCGGCGTCCCCCGACTCAGTCGCGGACCGCGACGCGGTCCGCGCCCGCCTCCTCGGTGGTGGACCTGGCGACGACGACGGAGTGCGCCGGACGTCGGACCCGTAGTCCGGTCAGGGTGACCAGCAGTCCCGCCGCGGCGATCGCGGCGATCACGACCAGGCCGGGCCGGTAACTGTCCAGGACGGCCTGCGGGGTGGCGCTCTCCGGGGCGCCCGCGGTGACCACCGCGGTGACCACGGCGAGGAAGATCGCGCCGCCGACCTGGACGGAGGTGTTCAGCAGGCCGGAGACCATGCCCTGCTCGTGGTCCTCGACCCCGTTGGTGGCCTGGATGTTGAGCGAGGGGAAGACCAGCGCACAGGCGGCGCCGATCAGCAGCATGCTCGGCAGGATGGCGACGGCGTAGACCGGGTCGAGGTCGACGCCGAGGAACAGCGCGTATCCGGCGACCATCAGGGCGAAGCCGACCGCGATCAGCCGCTGGGTGCCGAACCGGTCGACGATCGAGCCGACCTTGGTGGAGGAGACGGCCACCAGCGCGCCGGCGGGCAGGAACGCCAGCGCGGTGTGCAGCGCGGACCAGCCGAGCAGCGACTGCATGTACAGGGTGACCAGGAACTGGAAGCCGACGTACGAGCCGAAGAAGGCCATGGCGCCGAGCTGGGCGCGGATCTGGCTGCCGGAGCGCAGTACGCCGAGCCGGATCAGCGGCCCGGCCGAGCGGCGCTCGACGAGCACGAACGCGGTCAGCATGACGGCGACGGCGAGGAAGGACAGCAGGGTGCGGGCCGAGGCCCAGCCGGATTCCGGGGCCTGGACGACGGTGTAGACCAGCAGCAGCATCGAGGCGGTGCCGAGGACGGCGCCGGGGATGTCGTAGCCGTTGTGGTTCTGTTCGCGGGTGCTGCGCGGCAGCAGCTTGAGGCCGGCCACGAGGGCGAGCAGCGCGATGGGCGCGGGGAGCAGCATCGTCAGGCGCCAACTGGCCTCCGTGAGAAGGCCGGAGAGCACCAGGCCCATGGAGAAGCCGGTGGCGGCGCAGGTGGTGTAGATGGACAGGGCCCGGTTGCGCAGGGGGCCCTCGGGAAAAGTGGTGGTGATGATCGACAGGCCGGCCGGCGCGGTGAAGGCCGCGCTCAGGCCCTTGATGAAGCGGCTGGCGATGAGCAGGGGGCCGGAGTCGACCAGGCCGCCGAGGAGCGAGGCGAGCGCGAACACGCCGAGCGCGACCAGGAAGACCTGGCGTCGGCCGAGGAGGTCGGCGGTCCGTCCGCCGAGGAGCAGCAGTCCGCCGTAGCCGAGGATGTAGCCGCTGACGATCCACTGGAGGGTGGAGGTGGACAGGCCCAGGTCGGAGCCGATGGACGGGAGGGCGACACCGACCATCGACACGTCCAGGGCGTCGAGGAACATCGCGGCGCACAGCACCAGCAGGGTGCCCCACAGCCGGGGTGTCCATCGATCCGTCGCCGACGGGGCCGCGGGGATGGTGAGCGGAGAGGTCATGGCGACGACACTACATGCACATGCATCGAATGCAAGTGCATTTAATTCCGATGCAACGAAATCTGTTCTCTGCTACGGTGCGCCCATGGCGGCGAAGAAGGCCGGGCAGGCGCTCGTGGACCAGTGGCGGGACATCCTGGCGCTGCACGCCCGCACGCAGTGCGAACTCGACCGCGCGCTGGGCCGGCACGGCCTGTGCGCAAGCGACTTCGAGGTGCTGGACGTGCTCGCCGAGGCCTGCGCCTTCCGCGTCCAGGAGATCGCCGAGCGAGTCCATCTCAGTCAGAGCGCGCTCTCCCGGCTCGTCGCCCGGCTGGAGAAGTGCGGCCTCGTCGAGCGCGGTCTGTGTCCGGAGGACCGCCGTGGCGTACGGGTGGCGCTCACCGCGAAGGGGCGCGAGCTGCACGGCGCGGTGCTGCCGGTGCAACGGGAAGTGCTGACAAGGATGTTGGGGAGCCGGGCCGAGGCGGGCGACGCGCGGCCGGTCTGATCCCGCGCGGTCAGCCGATCCCCGAGCGCTCCCGCCACAGATCGGCGAGCGCGCGGTCGCCGGCGATGTGCGGGACGGGCAGCCGGTTCCACAGCGCGAAGTACAACTCGTTCGCCGTGCCCGAGAGTTCGGCGGTGGCGGGCCCTTCCTCGTCGAGCGTGGTCACCGGCGGCTCCGGCGAGAGCCGTACGCTCCACACCACGTCGGTGTCCGAACAGCGCACCCGCAGAACGCGCGGCATGTCGGTGCGGACCCGGCTGCGGCTGCGGGCGTGGAACCCGCGCAGCAGTTCGTCGATCCCGTCGGCCGCGAACTCCGTGTCCACCGGGTCCGGGGCGACGCCGAGCGCCGCCTGCGCGTCGAAGCGGTGCACGGTCGTCTCGTGGGCCTGCCGTCTGGTCCAGAAGGCCAGGGGTGAGGGGTTCGGGGCCGGGAGGAAGGTCCAGCACGCCACGTCCTCCGGCGTGTCGGCGAGCGTCGCCAGCAGCCGCCGGTGAACGTCCCGGTACCAGTCGGTCAGCTCCTTGCCGTCGAGGTCGGACGTCTCGTCGAACGGCCGGGGCCCGGTGATCCGCTCCCTGACGAACGCCTCGGCCCACACATGCACCGCACCCGTGTGCCGCACCAGGTCCCGTACCCGCCAGCCGGGACAGGTCGGTACGTCGGCGTCGGCCCCGGCGCGCTCCGCGGCGTCCGCGAGCAGCCGGCCCGCCAGGTCCAGGGCCTCGAGGTGGTGAGCGGTGTCCATGGGGGGAGTCTGCCCGACGGAATGCCGTCGGGGGCGGGGCGCGTCGGGTTTCCGTGGCTCGTTTTCGTGGACATTCGCCTCATCATGCCCTCGGCGGGGCTGTCGACAGTTGTTGAGTGACCATCGGCGACAGAGAGTTAACGGATCATTGAGGTTACCTAGGGGTATGCAGAAGCCCCTTCCGCCCATCATCTTGTCATGTACCTGCGATCCGATGGCCGGGTCGCAGTCTCATGGAGGTGTGGGATGCACCGCAGACTCGCCACCGGTCTGGCCGGATCGGCTTTCGCTCTCGTCACCGTCGTCGGCACGGCCACCGCCGCCGAGGCCGCTCCCGCCGACAAGCCGCAGGTCCTCTCCAGCTGGACGCAGACCACCGCGTCCAGCTACAACCTCTGGGCCGCCGCGCGCTCGAACCAGTCCGCCTGGTCCGCCTACGGGTTCGACTGGTCCACGGACTACTGCTCCTCCTCGCCGGACAACCCGTTCGGCTTCCCCTTCAGCATGTCCTGCGCCCGCCACGACTTCGGCTACCGCAACTACAAGGCGGCCGGCACCTTCAGCGCCAACAAGTCCCGCCTCGACAGCGCCTTCTACGAGGACCTCAAGCGCGTCTGCAACAACTACAGCGGCGCCACCAAGACCTCCTGCAACGGCACCGCCTGGACGTACTACCAGGCGGTCCGCGCGCTCGGCTGACGCCCTCCGGCACGGGTGCGGCGGCGACCCGCAGACGCCGCCGCACCCGTCCGGGGGTCCGTCGTCGACGCCCCCCGTCCTTGCGGCTATGCCTCGTACGGCCCGAAGGTGAACCGGCCGGCCAGCAGGGTCGCGTGCACCGGCATCTCGCGGAGTACGCGCTCGCCGGCCCCGAGCGGGTCCGTGTCCAGCACCACCAGGTCGGCCGGGTCGCCCGCCTCGACCATGAGCCGCCCCCGGGTGGAGGCCGCCAGCGCCGCCCGTAGCGGGATCCGTTGCTCCGGGTGCCATGCCGGGCGGTCGTCCACGGTGCGGCCCACCGCCGCCGCGACGGCCGGCCAGGGGTCCAGCGGGGCCACTGGCGCGTCCGAACCGAACTCCAGGCGCGCCCCGGCGGCCAGCAGATCGCCGTACGCGAAGGCGCGGCCCGTGCGTCCGGCCCAGTGCCGGTCGGCCACGTCCCGGTCGTCCACGGCGTGCGCGGGCTGCACCCCGGCCGTCACCCCCAGAGCGGCGAAACGCGGCACGTCCTCGGGCGTCAGCAACTGCGCGTGCTCGATCCGGCCCCGGCAGCCGACCGCCGCGAACGCGTCCAGGGCAAGGGTGTTGGCCCGGTCGCCGATCGCGTGCACCGCCGGTTCGACACCGTGCGCCCAGGCCCGCCGCATCAGCCGCACCAGCTCCTCGTACGGCGTCTGCTGGAGGCCGTACGCCTCCGCCGTGCCCTCGAGACCCGGGTACGGGTCGGCGCACAGCGCGGTACGGGTGTTGAGGGACCCGTCGGTGAACAGCTTCAGCGGGCCGACCCGCACCAGACCGCCCGTGCCGGGCAGCACGTCACCGGTGCGCAGCCCGCGCGCGATCGCGGCCTCCAGGCGGTCCGGGTACACGGCGGCGTCGACCCGCACCGGCAGCGGGCCCGACGCGGCCCGCCGGGACCAGTCGGTGAGGTTGTCGGCGAAGTGGAAGTCGACGACACCCGTCACCCCGCGCGCGGCGGCGTCCCGCAAGGCCTCGGCGATCCAGCCGTCCAGCACCTCCTCGGGCACCTCCGGCAGCGCCGACACCGCCCTGAAGCACTCGCCCTCGCGCAGCAGCCCGCTCGGGTGCCCGGCGCCGCCGACCAGCGCGAGCCCGGCGGAGTTCAGCCACGCCGCGTGCAGATCGGCGCTCACCAGCGCGACCGGGCGGTCCGGACACACCGCGTCCAGCAGCGACCTGTGCGGGGCGTCGGGCCACAGCCCGTCCCGGAAGCCGTACCCGATCAGGACCTCGCCCTCGGGCAGCCCGGCCGCGTGGCACCGTACGGCGTCGGCGGCCGACCGTGCCGAGTCCGCGCCGGACAGATCCAGCCGGTGCCGCACGCTCGCCCACTGCGCGGCGTGGACATGCGCGTCCCACAGCCCGGGGAGCAGCGTGCGGCCGTCGAGGTCGAGCACCCGGCCGCCGCCGACCGCCTCACCGGTGACCGCCGCGATCTCGGCCCCGGCGATCCGTACCGAGCCGATGGGCCCGCCCGGCCCCAGCCGCACATTGCCGAGAACCAACTCGCCGTCATCGTCGTGCAGTTGCCGGGGCAGCAGGCTGTCGGGGCTCGTCATCCGGATGCTCCACGGGGTCGGGTCGGTCTCAGCCGAGGGCGCGGTCGAGGTTGAAGGCGGCACTGATCAGGGCGAGGTGGGTGAACGCCTGCGGGAAGTTGCCCTGTTGCTCCCCTGTCTGCCCGATCTCCTCCGCGTACAGGCCGACATGGTTGGCGTACGTCAGCATCTTCTCGAAGGCGAGGCACGCCTCGTCCACCCGGCCGGCGTGCACCAGGGCCTCGACGTACCAGAACGAGCAGATGGAGAAGGTGCCTTCGTCGCCGCGCAGTCCGTCGGGGCTGGCCTGCGGGTCGTAGCGGTAGACCAGGGAGTCGGACACCAGGTCCTGGGTGAGCGCGTCCAGCGTGGACAGCCACTTGGGGTCGGTGGGCGCGATGAACTTGGTCAGCGGCATCATCAGCAGCGCCGCGTCCAGGACCTCGCCGCCCTCGTGCTGCACGAACGCGCGGCGGTTCTCCGACCAGCCCTCGCTCATGATCCGGCGGTAGATGGTGTCCCGGGCCTCGCGCCAGCGGTTGACGTCGGCGGGCAGGCCGCGCCGGTTGGCCATCCGGATGGCCCGCTCGATGGCCACCCAGCACATCAGGCGCGAGTACAGGAACCTCTTGCGCCCGCCGCGGGTCTCCCAGATGCCCTCGTCGGGCTGGTCCCAGTGCGCGCAGACCCAGTCGACGATCGCGCACACGTCGTCCCAGTGGTCGCTGGAGATCGGCCGGGCCCATTTGTCATAGAGGTAGATCGAGTCGATCAGGGCGCCGTAGATGTCGAGCTGGAGCTGGTCGGCGGCCGCGTTGCCGACCCGGACCGGCGCGGAGCCGCGATGGCCCTCCAGGTGGGCGAGTTCGCACTCCGGGAGGTCGGTGCGGCCGTCGATGCCGTACATGATCTGGAGCGGTCCGGAGGCGTGGCTCTCGCCCGGGGTGATGTGGTCGGTGACGAACCGCATGAACGCCTCGGCCTCGTCGGCGAATCCGAGCCGCAGCAGGGAGTAGACGCAGAAGGCCGCGTCGCGGACCCAGACGTAGCGGTAGTCCCAGTTGCGTTCGCCGCCGAGCTGTTCGGGCAGGCTGGTGGTGGCCGCGGCGACGATCGCGCCGGTGGGGGCGTACGTGAGCAGCTTCAGGGTGAGGGCGGAGCGGTGCACCATCTCCCGCCAGCGGCCCCGGTAGCGGGACTGGGACAGCCAGCGCCGCCAGTACGCGACGGTCGCGGTGAACTGCCGTTCCGCCTCGGTGCGGGCGCAGCCGCGCGGGGCCACCCCGGGGCCGACCTGGTCCAGCGCGAACACCGCCGACTCGCCCTCGGAGAGCTTGAAGTCGGCGCGGGCGTCGGGGCCGTCGGCCTCCAGCGGCAGGGTCGCGGTCAGCGCGAGCGTGAGCTTCTCGGACTCGAAGACCGCCATCTCGCCGTCCAGGCGCAGGCTGTGGGGCTGGGCGCCGTAGTCGAAGCGGGGCGCCACCCGCACCCGGAACGGCACCGAGCCGCGCACGCACAGCACGCGCCGGATCAGGCGGTGCCGCTCGGTCTCCGCCACCGAGCCGTCGACGGGCATGAAGTCCTGGACCTCGCCGACGCCGTCCTCGGTGAAGAAGCGGGTGATCAGGACGTTGGTGTCGGGGAAGTAGAACTGCTTGGTGCGGGCCGGGCCGATCGCCGTCACCTCGAAGCGGCCGCCGCGCTCGGCGTCCAGGATCGAGGCGAAGACGCTGGGCGCGTCGAACGCCGGGCAGCAGTACCAGTCGATCGTGCCGTCGGTGCCCACCAGGGCCACACTGCGCAGGTCGCCGATCAGACCGTGCTCGGAGATGGGCAGGTACCGGGCGTCGGCCCCCTCGAAGCTGGTTGTCGCGGCCATCGCAGCCTCCTCGTCGGCTCGCACGGCGCGGCTTCCAGCTTAGGCGGGTTCCACAGGGGCCACCCCCGGGCAGGGGCCACCCCGCGGGCAGGGGTCACCCCCCGGGCAGCGGCGGCCCTCCGGGCCGGGGCCTCCGGCTGCGGGCGTCCTCACGGTCGCCTCGGCGGGTGTCCTCGCGGACGCCCCGGCAGGTGTGTCCCCACGGACGCCCCGGCAGGTGTGTCCCCACGGACGCCCCGACGGGTGCCCCTGCGGGCGGGCCCGGGGGCGCCCCGCCCCTCTACACCGCCCGCACCGCGACACCCGCCTCCTCGAAGCGGCGGACGGTCTCCGCGTCCACCGCCGAGTCCGTGACCAGGGTGCCGACCGCCTCGGCGGCGCAGATGCGGGCGAAGGCGCGCCGGCCCAGCTTGCTGGAGTCGGCGGCGACGACCACACGGGCGGCGCGCTCGCAGAGCAGCCGGTTGATGGCCGCCTCGGCCTCGTCGTGCGCGGCGGCCCCGTGCGTGACGTCGAAGGCGACCACGCCGAGCACCGCCACATCGAGGGTGATCTGCCCGAGCACCCCGTCCGCGAGCGGCCCGATCAGCTCGTACGACTGCGCCCGCGCGACCCCGCCCGTCACCACGATCTTGAACTGCGGGCGCACGGCCAGCTCGTTGGCGATGTTCAGCGCGTTGGTGACCACGGTCAGCGCGGGCGAGCCGGAGGCGAGGTCGGCGCGCACGGCCAGGGCGCGGGCCACCTCGGTGGTGGTCGTGCCGCCGGTGAGGCCGACCGCCTCGCCGGGCACGATCAGATCGGCGACCGCGCGGGCGATGCGCTGCTTCTCCGAGGCGCGGCGGGCCGTCTTGTAGCGCAGCGGCAGCTCGTACGACACACCGTGCACGACCGCGCCGCCCCGGGTGCGCACCAGCATCTGCTGCTCGGCGAGCTGGTCGAAGTCGCGGCGGATCGTCGCGGCCGAGACCCCCAACTCGGCGGCCGCCTCCTCGACGTCCAGCCGGCCCCGCTCGACGAGCAGTTCCAGCAGCGTCTTCCAGCGGGCGTCGCGCGACATCCGCACCTCCAACCAGCCCATGGCGTGATCACCACCGATTCCCGGTGACCCTAGCGCACCCGTCACCGGCGCAGATGCGCACTGAATGGAGCTACCGAATGCTTGAAGATGCTCGAAAGTTCACGCTATCTTGCATGAACAATCACCGGTGGGAGGGGTCCGGCATGACTCATGTCGAGGACGAGCTGCACAGCCAGCCGGAGTGCTGGACCCGGGCCGCGGCGCGGGCGCCGGAGCACCGCGCGGCGCTGCCGGCGGCGGGGGAGCGGGTCGCGATCGTCGGCTGCGGCACCTCGTACTTCATGGCGAAGTCGGCCGCGGCCCTGCGCGAGGGCGCGGGCCAGGGCGAGACGGACGCCTTCGCCGCCTCGGAGTTCCCGCGCGGCCGCGCCTACGACCGCGTCGTCGCCCTCACCCGCTCCGGTACGACGACCGAAGTGCTGGACCTGCTCGCCGAACTGCGCGGCCGCACCCGCACCTGCGCCGTCACCGCCGATCCGCACACACCGGTCATGGAGGCCGCCGACGACCTGATCGTCCTCCAGGACGCCGACGAACGCTCCGTCGTCCAGACCCGGTTCGCCACCACCGCGCTCACCCTGCTGCGCGCCCACACCGGGCTGCACACCGACGCGGCGGTCGCCGACGCCCGCACCGCGCTGGCCGAGCCGCTGCCCGAGGACCTCGTGGAGCGCACCCAGTTCACCTTCCTCGGGCGCGGCTGGACCGTGGGTCTGGCGAACGAGGCCGCGCTGAAGATGCGGGAGGCCTCCCTGTCCTGGGCCGAGGCGTACCCGGCGATGGAGTACCGCCACGGGCCGATCAGCGTCACCGGCCCCACCACCGCGACCTGGATGTTCGGCGAGGCACCCGAGGGCCTGGCCGGGCAGGTGCGCGCGACCGGCGGCCGATGGCTGGCCGGGGAGCTGGACCCGCTCGCCGAACTCGTCCGCGCCCAGCGGCTCGCCGTCGCCGTCGCCGCCGCCCGCGGCCTGGACCCGGACAACCCGCGCCACCTCACCCGCTCGGTCGTCCTCACGCCCTGATTCCCCTCACCGCCCTCGCCCAGGGAGCCCCGCGTGCCCCTCGTCACCACCGGTGAGCTCGTCACCCGCGCCGCCGCGGGCCGCCGTGCCGTCGCCGCCTTCAACGTCATCACCCTGGAGCACATCGAGGCCGTCGTCGCCGGCGCGGAGAGCGTCGCCGCACCGGTCGTGCTCCAGGTCAGCGAGAACGCCGTCAAGTTCCGCTACGGCCGTCTGCTGCCCCTCGCCCGGGCCGCCGTCGCCGCCGCCGAACGGGCCGCCGTGCCCGTCGCCCTGCACCTGGACCACGTCCAGAGCGACGCCCTGCTGCGGCAGGCCGCCGAGGCGGGGTTCAGCTCGGTGATGTACGACGCCGCACGGCTGCCGTACGCCGAGAACCTCGCCGCCACCCGGGCCGCCGCCGACTGGGCGCACGCCCAAGGGCTGTGGATCGAGGCCGAGTTGGGCGAGGTGCGCGGCAAGGCCGGCCGGCCCGCGCTGGACGCCCACGCGCCCGGCGCCCGTACCGACCCGGCCCAGGCGAGGGCGTTCGTCGCCGACTCCGGCGTGGACGCGCTCGCCGTCGCCATCGGCAGCGTGCACGCCATGACCACCCGCACCGCCACCCTCGACCACGGCCTGCTCAAGAACCTGTCGGCCACCCTCCAGGTGCCGCTCGTCCTGCACGGCTCCTCGGGCGTGCCCGACGGCGAACTGACCGAGGCCGTCACCGGAGGCATCACCAAGGTCAACATCGGCACCGCCCTCAACGTGGCGATGACCGGCGCCATAAGGGAGTTCCTCGCCGCCCACCCCGAGGCCGTCGACTCGCGCACCTACCTCAGCGTGGGCCGCGAGGCCATGGCCCGCGCGGTCCGGAGCATCGTGGAGGTGCTCCGGACCGGCCCTGGCACGGCCTGAGTCCGGCCGGGGGCGGGACCGCGGGGGTGCTCCTGACGGGCCCTGGCACGGCCTGAGTCCGGCCGCGCGCGGGACCGGCGATCACCTCTGGCGGCCGTCGCGGGCCCGGCTAGCGCCTGACGGCTCTGAGGACCACGAACTTGGGGTCGCCTGCGACGAGTTCACTGTTCCCGAACACCCGCCGCAGCTTCACGTGATACCCGAGGTGCCGGTTCCCGATCACCCACAGCTCACCGCCGGGCCGCAGCACCCGCCGCGCGCCGGTGAACATCCGCCACGCCGTGGCGTCCGTCGTCGCCTGATGGGAGTGGAAGGGCGGGTTGTTCAGCACCAGGTCCATGCTGCCGGCCGCCACCCCGGCCAGCCCGTCCCCGACCCGGAACTCGGCGTGCCCTGGCACCCCGTTCGCCCGGTAGGTGGCCTCCGCGGAGGCCACCGCCTGGAACGACTCGTCGGTGAACAGCACTTCGGCCTCCGGGTTGGCCAGCGCCACCGCCGTCCCCACGACGCCGTTGCCGCACCCGAGGTCCACCACCCGGCGCGCCCCGCGCGTGACCGGCAGATGCCCGAGGAAGAAGCGCGTGCCGATGTCCAGGCGGTCGGCGCAGAACACCCCCGCGTGGTTGACGACCGTCCGCCCCGAGACGGGCCCGATCCCCTCGGGCAGGTCGTAGCGGTGCGGCCACGGATTCTCCGACCGCCGCAGAGCCGCGTCCGGAGTGCAGAAGATCAGCCGCGCCTTCTTCTCGGCCAGCGAGGTCCGGGTCGGCCCGATCAGGCTCTCGAAGAGCTGGAGCGTGGAGGTGTGGATCTCCTTGACCATGCCGGTGCCGACGACGACCGTGCCCTCGTGCACCGAGGGGGCCAGCCGCCGCAACTGGTCCTCCAGCAGCGCCAGGCTCTTGGGCACCCGCACCAGCAGCACATCGATCCGGCCCGGCGGTGTGTCCTGCGTGGTGAGCAGCTGGACCGTGCCCGGCTCCGCCCCGGCCCGCTCCAGGTTCGCCCGGCTCGCCTCCTGTCCCAGCCAGGAGTCGGTGATCTGCACCGGCCGGTGCGCCGCCAGCGCCGTCACCAGCGCGCCCCAGCGGTCGCCCAGCACGACGACCGTGCCGGACAGATCGACGCCGGAGCCGTCGAGATGCCGCAGCAGATACTCGTCGGAGGCGTCCCAGGCGCGCAGCCGGTCGCGCGGGTCCTCGGGGAAGCGGGCCAGCGTCAGCTCGCCCCACGGCGTCGTCATACGGTCGTTCATCGTGCGTCCAGGCTAGCCGAGCCGCAGCTCAGCACAGGTGGGGGAGGATGGGCGGCATGGACGCCGAGCTGTTCCCGAGAGAGCGCGCCGAGGTGGCGCCCGGCGCGGTCCACCTGCCGGACTGGCTCGACGGGGACGGGCAGCGCGAGCTGCTCGCAGCCTGCCGGGAGTGGGCGCGCCCGTCGGCGGCCTGCGCACGGTACGCACCCCGGGCGGCGGCACCATGACCGCCCGGCAGGTCTGCCTCGGCTGGCACTGGTACCCGTACGCCTAGGGTCCTTCTGATGGATCTCCGCGGCGTCGCGACGCCCGGCACGTACCCTCGCCGCACGGCGCGAAGGGACAGGTGGCTCCGCCACATGACCCTCCGCACCGCACGCCGATCGCACGCACCGAACGCCGCTCCTTCTCCCACGGAGATCCATCAGAAGGACCCTCCCGCACGGTCGTCGACGGCGACGGCACCCCGGTCAAGCCCTTCCCCGCCTGGCTCGGCGAACTGGGCCACCGCGCGGTGGAAGACGCGCTCGGCCCAGGGGCGGCAACGGCGGCGTACGACATCGCGCTGGTCAACTTCTACGACGGCGACGCCCGGATGGGCATGCACCGCGACGCCGACGAGACGTCCGACGCGCCCGTGGTGTCGCTCAGCCTCGGCGACAGCTGCGTGTTCCGGTTCGGCAACACCGGGTCGCGTTCACGGCCCTGGACGGATGTCGAACTGCGCAGCGGCGACCTGTTCGTCTTCGGCGGGCCCTCCCGCCTGGCCTTCCACGGCGTGCCACGCGTGCTGCCGGGGACCGCGCCGGCCGGGCTCGGCCTGAGCGGACGGCTCAACCTGACCCTGCGCGTCAGCGGATTCCCGGCGTCCGCCCGATGATGCGGATCATGGGAGACTCGCTCTCATGAGCGGCAAGGCGGACCCCCGGCCGACGGGGGAAGGGACCACCTCGAGGACGCGGTTGGACCGGGGGCGCGGTGCGCTCGGGCCCGCGTTGGAGCTCGTGCACACCGGCCGGGCACCCACGCGCGCCGTCCTGACCGCGGAACTCGGCGTGACCCGTGCCACCGCGGGCGCGGTCGCCGCCGAGCTGGAGGCGCTCGGCCTGATCCGCGTCGACGCCCGGCCCGCCGCGGCCGCGGGCTCCCAGGGCCGCCCCTCGCACCGGCTGGAGGTCGCCGAACAGGGCCCGGTCGCGCTCGCCGCCCAGGTGCACGCGGACGGGTTCCGGGCCGCGCTGGTCGGCCTCGGCGGGCGGATCGTCGCCACCGCGCCGGGCCGCGAGACCGTCGACGCCGACCCGGCGAAGGTGCTCGGCTCGGTCGTCGACGAGGGCGCCCGGCTGCTGCGCGAGACCGGGCGGCGCTGCGTCGGCGCCGGGCTCGCCGTGCCCTCGGCCGTCGCCGAGCCGGAGGGTCTCGCCCTCAACCCGCTGCACCTCGCCTGGCCGCCGGGCGCCCCGGTCCGCGAGATCTTCGCCGAGCGGGTACGCGCGGCCGGCATCGAGGGACCCGCCTTCGCCGCCAACGATGTCAACCTGGCCGCGCTCGCCGAGCACCGGCACGGAGCCGGACGCGGCGCCCGTGACCTGCTGTGCGTGGCCACCGGGCACCGCGGTGTCGGTGGCGCGCTGGTCCTCGACGGCCGGCTGCACACCGGCAGCGCCGGGCTCGCCCTGGAGGTCGGCCATCTCACCGTCAACCCCGAGGGCCGCCCGTGCCACTGCGGCGGCCGCGGCTGTCTCGACGTGGAGGCCGACCCGCTGGCCCTGCTCACCACCGCCGGTCGCACACCCGGTCCGGAGAGCTCCCTGCTCAAGCAGGCCGACGACCTGCTCCGTCAGGAGTACGCCGACCCGGCCGTGCGCAACGCCGCCGAGGCACTCATCGACCGGCTCGGGCTCGGACTCGCCGGTCTGGTGAACATCCTCAACCCGGACCGGATCATCCTCGGCGGGCTGCACCGCACGCTGCTGGACACCGACCCCGACCGGCTGCGGGCCGTCGTCGCCGACCGCAGCCTGTGGGGCCGCAGCGGCGGCGTGCCCATCCTGGCCTGCTCCCTCGACCACAACAGCCTGGTCGGCGCGGCGGAACTGGCCTGGCAGCCGGTCCTGGACGACCCGCTGGGAGCGCTGACGGCGGCCTGAGGTCCGGGCCTGCCGCCATCTGCCTTGGGGGCATCGGGTGCGCCCGTCCAGGATCAACGATCTTCAGCCAGGCCGACCGAACGGGACCCTCCTTTGCGTCACTCCGTATTCCCGGTCGCGGCCTCGGCTCGGCGTGCCTGGCTCGTACCGGTTCTCGCGGTGGCCCTGACCGGCTGCTCGCTGTTGCGTCAGGACGCGGTGTGCACCCAGGCCGGCGCGGACTCGCATGTCTCGGTCATCTGGCGGCCTTCCGACTTCGGAGGACCCGACGCGGCGCGGATACGGCTGTGCGTGGACGGCACCTGCCGTGTGCGGATGTCGGGCGAACTCAGCGAGCCCCTCCTCTTGCTGCATATGACGTTGCCCGACGACATCGGCGCCTCGACCCTGCCGGTGCGGCTGACGGTGACGTCCGCGATGACCGGCGAGACGGTCGTCCAGGACAGCGTCGCGGCGAAGTTGACCGCGCAGGACCCCAACGGCGCGTCCTGCCCGCCCCGCGTCTGGACGGCGACCTACCGCGTCGACCCCGTGAAGGGGCTCACTTCCCCGAAGGGCATGAAGCTCCGGGGGTGAGCCCGCCCGCGAGCGTCGGACGCCCCAACGCCCGTGCACATAAAGGCACTCGGCGCGTCTCCGCCCCGCCGGTCCGTCAGGCGGGAGTCACCACCCGGCGCGGCCGGTCCACCAACTCCCCGCCGCAGTTGGGGCACACGCCCTCCATCGCCTCGGCGCAGGGAAGGCAGAACGTGCACTCGTAGGAACAGATCCGGGCGGCCCCGTCGCCGGGCAGCTCCGCCGTGGTGCAGCGTTCGCAGCGGTCACGCATCTCCAGGGCCATGAACGGTCTCCTCATGTGGGGGGCTGCCCTCATCGTCCGCGCCCGCACGGCCCGCCGGCAGCGCCCCGGGCGGCCAAGGATCACCGTGATCGGGCCACGGCACCACCGGGGCCCCTCCGGCCCACCCCGGGGGCCCGGCCGCCCCCGCCCCCGAGCAAGGCCTCCCCCGGGAAGACCCGCCACCCCCGCCCGTACTCCCCGGGAAGTACCCGCACTGCCCCCGGCCGTACGACGACCCGGACCCCTCCCCGCGGCGAGGCTCGGACCATCACCTGAAGACCCGTCGAAGGAGATGAACCGACATGGAGACACTCGCGCACTGGGACGGCGGCCCCGGGCCGTGGATCCTGCTCCTCCCCGTCGTCTGGGCGGCTGTCGTGGTCGCCGTAGTCACCGTGCTGCACCGCACCGTCCGGCGCGGTCGCCCGGGACCGTGGCGCCTGCCCGACAACCGCCGGCCCACCGGTGACTCGCCGCTCGCCGTGCTCGGCCGCCGGTTCGCCTCCGGCGAGATCGACGAGGACGAGTACTGGCGCCGGCTGTCCGTCCTGGACGAGCAGTTCGGCCCCACCAAGGGCGGTGCGGCATGACGGTCACCACCGCCACCCGCACGGCCGCCCGGGTCGTCGACGCCGTGAAGGTCTACGGCCGCGGCGACACCGAGGTCAGAGCCCTGGACGGGGTGAGCGTCGGCTTCACGGCCGGCCGCTTCACGGCGATCATGGGGCCCTCCGGCTCCGGCAAGTCCACCCTGATGCACTGCGCGGCAGGCCTGGACACACTCACCTCCGGCGCCGCCTTCATCGGCGACACCGACCTCGGCGGCCTCGACGACCGCGGACTGACCCTGCTGCGCCGAGACCGGATCGGCTTCGTCTTCCAGGCGTTCAACCTGGTGCCGACCCTGACCGTGGCCGAGAACATCACCCTCCCGCTCGACCTCGCCGGGCGCCGCGGCGACCCGGAGTGGATCGACACACTGATCGACGTCGTCGGCCTGCGCGACCGGCTGCGCCACCGGCCCGCCGAACTCTCCGGCGGCCAGCAGCAGCGCGTCGCCGTGGCCCGCGCCTTCGCCGGCCGCCCCGAGGTGGTCTTCGCCGACGAACCGACAGGCAACCTCGACTCCCGCTCCGGCGAGGAGGTGCTCGGGCTGCTCGGCCGGGCGGTGCGCCGCACGGACCGTACGGTCGTCATGGTCACCCACGACCCGGTCGCCGCCGCGCACGCCGACGAGGTGGTGTTCCTCGCCGACGGCCGGCTGGTCGACCGGATGGAGAACCCGACCGCCGACAAGGTCCTCGACCGCATGAAGGCCTTCGAGGTGCCCTCATGAACGCCTCCCTGCGACTGAGCGTGTCCTCCCTGCGCGCCCACGGGCGCCGCTTCGCCGGTACGTTCCTCGCCGTCCTGCTCGGCGTGGCGTTCCTGGCCGGAACCCTGGTCATGGGCGACACCCTGCGCGCCAGTTTCGACTCCATGTTCGGCAACGCGACCGCCGGCACCGACGCCGTCGTCCGCAGCGCCGACGCCATCACCACCCCGGGCGAGAGCCAGGGCGTACGGCAGCCGGTCGACGCCGCGCTCACCGAGCGCGTCGAGGACGTGCCCGGGGTCGCCGCCGCCGCGCCCGACATCCAGGGCGCGGGCCAGCTCGTCGGCTCCGACGGCGAACCGATCGGCGGCCAGGGCCCGCCCACCCTCGCCGGGAACTGGATCGCCGATCCGGAGCTCAACCCGTACCGGCTCGCCGAGGGCCGCGCGCCCGAGCGGTCCGGCGAGGTCGTCGTCAACCGCGGGACGGCGAGGAAGGGCGGTCTGGAGATCGGCGACACCACCGTCCTTCGGACCCCCGACCCCGTCCGGGTCACCGTCGTGGGCCTCGCGACCTTCGGCGGCGAGGACGGCATGGCCCAGGTGACGTTCACCGGCCTCACCAGGGCGGACGCCGAGAAGCACCTCACGGCCCGGCCCGGCCTGGCGTCGTCGATCCTGGTGCGCGCCGAGCCCGGCCTGAGCCAGCGCGACCTGGTCGAGCGGCTCGCCCCCGTACTGCCCCGGGGTGTCGAGGCGCTCACAGGTCAGGAGGCGGCCGAGGAGAACACCGAGATGATCTCCAGCCAGTTCCTGACCCTGTTCACCGCCTTCCTGCTGGTCTTCTCCGGCGTCGCGCTGCTCGTGGCGACCTTCTCGATCCACAACACCTTCGCCATCGTCGTCGCCCAGCGCACCCGCGAGAACGCCCTGCTGCGGGCGCTCGGCGCGTCCCGCCGCCAGGTCACCGCCACGACCCTGGCCGAGGCGAGCGTCGTCGCCGTGACCGCGTCCGCCGCCGGCCTCGCGGGCGGGATCGGCATCGCGGCCGGTCTCCAGGCGCTGTTCCCGGCGATCGGCTTCCCCTTCCCGGAGGGCGACCTGGTCATCAGCACGGTGTCCATGGCGCTGCCGCTCGCCGTCGGCGTCGTGGTCTGCCTGGCCTCCGCGCTGCTGCCCGCCGTACGCGCCGGGCGCACCGCGCCGCTGGCCGCCCTGCGGGCGACCGCCGTGGACACCTCCGGCGCCTCCCGCGCGCGTGCCGTCACCGGCGGCGCCCTGCTGGCCCTCGCGCTCGCCGTGACCCTCACCGGCGTGCTGCTCTCGCCGTCCCTGTGGCTCGCGGGCGGCGGCGCGGTGCTCGCCCTGGCCGCGTTCGTCGTCCTCGGCCCCGTCGCCGCGGGGTCGGCCGTACGGCTCCTCGGCGGACCCCTGGACCGGCTGCGGGGCGTCACCGGGGCGCTCGCCCGGCGCAACGCCCTGCGCAGCCCGAAGCGCACGGCCGCGACCGCGAGCGCGCTGATGATCGGCGTGGCCGTGGTGTCGCTGTTCACCGTGTTCGGCGCCTCGCTGAAGGCGACCATGGACCAGACGGTGTCGCGCTCCTTCGCCGGGGACGTCGCCGTCAGCACCCCGTCCTTCGGCGCGGGCGGCAGCGGCCTGAGCCCCCGGCTCGCCGGCGCGGTCGCCGCGCTGCCCGAGGTGGACACGGCCGTCGGGCTCGGCCGGGGCGTCGCCGAGGTGGAGGGCGAGGGACGGGCGCTGACCGTCACCGACCCGGTCGCGCTGGCCCGCACCTTCGACCTCGGGCGGGTCCGCGGCTCCCTCGGCGGCCTCGGCACCGACGGCATCGCCGTCACCGAGAAGGAGGCCGAACGGCAGCACCTGACCGTGGGGGACACCGCCCGCCTGACCTTCACCGACGGCAGCCGGCACCCCTTCACCGTCCGCGCGGTCTACGAACAGTCCGAACTCGCGGGCGACTACGTCGTCACCCGTGCCGCCTGGGCTCCGCACCGCACCCAGGACTCCGACAGCCTGCTCGCCGTCTCGTTCAAGGACGGTGTGGCGGCGGACCAGGGCAAGGCGGCCGTGGAGAAGGCCGCCGAGCGGTACGGCGACCCGGAGGTGCAGACCCGCGCGGAGTACGCCGAGTCCTCGGCGGGCGGGATCGACATGATGCTCACGCTCGTCTACGCCCTGCTCGCCCTCGCGGTGCTCATCGCGCTGCTCGGCATCGCCAACACCCTGACGCTCGCGATCCACGAGCGCACCCGGGAACTGGGCCTGCTGCGTGCCGTCGGCCAGACCCGGGCCCAGTCACGGGCCATGGTCCGCTGGGAGTCCATGCTCGTCGCGGCCTTCGGCACCGCGGGCGGCCTCGGCCTCGGGGCCTTCCTCGGCTGGGTGCTGGTCAGGGCCTCCGACGGGGCGAGCGACAGCGCCTTCGCCTTCGCGCTGCCGCCCGGACGGCTCGCCGTGGTGGCTCTGGTGGGCCTGGCGGCGGGCGCCCTCGCGGGCCTGCGTCCGGCGCGCCGCGCGGCCCGGCTGGACGTGCTGCGGGCCATCGCCACGGAGTGACGAGGTGTGGGCGTGCGTGGTGGCTGCGGCCGTGCAGAGGCCGGCCGTGGTGAGCGCGGTCGTGCGGAGGCCGGGCGCGCCGGGTCGGGCCGGTCGGGGGAGGCCGTACCGGGGGCGGCCGTACACGAGGTGGTCCGCGGGCGGGCGCGGTACCCGCGCCGACGCACGGCCCCGACACGTCAGAAGCCGTGCGAGCCGTGCGAGCCGTGCGAGCTGTTTGAGCCGTGCGGGGCACGCGAGTCGTGCGGGACGCGTGGACCGCTCGGACCGTGCGGGCCACGCGTGCGGCCGGGCCCGACCGGACCGCCGGGCCGGCGCGGACCCTGCGGGCTGCCCTGCGGACCCTGCGGACCCTCTGGGCCCCCCTCACCGCCCGGTCAGCCGGCAACGGCGGACCGGGCGGGAGCGTGTTCGGGCCGCAGCGCGTCGGCCGCGAGGGCGACGGGCTCGACCTCCGGGATGCCGACGGGCTCGACCGCGGGCAGACCCAGCGGCTCCACCTCCGGCAGACCGACGGTCGCGACCTCGGTGAACCGGACCGGGGAGTCCGGCACAGGCGCCGTACGGACCGTCGGTTCCTCGACGGCCACCCGGCGCGGCGGGCGGGCGGCCCGCGCCTTCACGGCGGCGGGCGTCGGCAGGCTGAACCACACGGTCTTGCCCTGCTCCCCGTCCGGACGTGCGCCCCAGCTCTCGCTGACCGCCGCGACCATCGCGAGCCCTCGCCCGCAGGTCGCCAGCGGATCGGCGTCGCCCACGACGGGGAGACGGGGATCGTGGTCGCGCACCGACACCGTCAGCCGGTCGAGCATCAGCTCGATCCGCACGGTGCACGTCTTGTCGGGCTGGGCGTGGCGGTGGACGTTGCTGAGCAGCTCCGTCACACCGAGCGCCGCCCGGTCTATCAAGGGATCCAGATGCCAGTAGCGCAATTGCGCAGAAAGGATTCTGCGGACCTGGCCGATCCGCGAGGGCAGAGCTTGCAGCTCCACCGTGCAATGTCTGCTTGGGTGACTGATCACGGCTGCGACTCCCCGACGTTGAGGTCCGGAAGAACACGGAGTACGGATCCAGCAGGAGTTCCGGGTCGAGACGAGACGGCCGCCTGCTGTCGTGCCCGGCGGGCTGGTTCGCAGCGTTGTCGCCGGTAAACCCAGAGTGACGTGAGACCAGGTTGACGCAAGGGGTGGGGAGCCGCAACTCGCCGTGCCTCAGCGGTCACGCCCCGCAGCCCTGCGCACAGCCTCCACGAACCGGCGCGCCGCCGGCGGACCCGGCTCGCCCGGCGCGGGGTCGTGCTCGCCCAGGGTGAGCGTGTAGCGCTTGCCGTCCAGGTCCGCGACCGCCTGGCCCTCGGACCCGAACCACGGCTTCGACGCCCGCACCGAGGTCACCGGTGCGCTGTCGATCTCGCTGCCGTAGCTGGTGAGCAACTCCAGCCTGCCCTCGCTGATCCGGACCTGCCCGGCCCGGGTGAGCGAACGCAGGCCCTTCCCGATGCGCACACCTGTGGCAGTGAACTCCGGCTCCGCCATGCCGCCTTGCCCCCTTGTTCGCGCCTGGCGCGTCCCGCCGTACGCCCGTACGGGCCGTCGGCGTGGCGTGCCGTGATCCCCTGTCGACACTCCGGGTGACACCCCTGCGGGTACCCCGCGCGGTGCAGTCTGCCCGCACCCGGCCCGGTGCACCAGTGTGCGCGTCGTGCTCGCGCCGGGCGTGAGGAGCACTCGGCCGAATGCGCCCCATCTGCTTCGCACATCCGTGCCCCAGCCCGGCTTTGAGCCGCCCAAAGCCGGGTTTATGCAGGTGGGAAGCGTGCGCGAAGGTGCTTATGCTCGAATCATGGGCCGCATGCGCCGCGGCCCGAGCGCAGCGTGAGGAGCACGGTCGTGAGCACCATCCAGCAGACCCCGCCCGGTGTGACCCTCGATGTCGACCGTACCGACGCGAGCTACCGCGACTGGCTGAAAGAAGCCGTGCGCCGGGTCCAGGCCGACGCCAACCGCTCCGCCGACACCCACCTCCTGCGCTTCCCGCTGCCCGAGAACTGGGGCATCGACCTCTATCTCAAGGACGAGTCGACCCACCCCACCGGCAGCCTCAAGCACCGGCTCGCCCGCTCGCTGTTCCTCTACGGCCTGTGCAACGGCTGGATCCGGCCCGGCCGCCCGGTCATCGAGGCCTCCAGCGGCTCGACGGCCGTCTCCGAGGCCTACTTCGCGAAGCTGATCGGCGTCCCCTTCGTCGCCGTCATGCCGCGCACGACCAGCGCCGAGAAGATCCGCCTGATCGAGTTCCATGGCGGCCGGTGCCACTTCGTGGACGACCCGCGCACCATGTACGAGGCCTCCGCCCGCCTCGCGGAGGAGACCGGCGGCCACTACATGGACCAGTTCACCTACGCCGAGCGGGCCACGGACTGGCGCGGCAACAACAACATCGCCGAGTCCATCTTCCGCCAGCTCGAACGCGAACGGTTCCCCGAGCCCGCCTGGATCGTCGCCACGGCCGGCACCGGCGGCACCTCGGCGACCATCGCCCGCTACGTCCACTACATGCAGCACGACACCCGCATCTGTGTGGCCGACCCGGACAACTCCTGTTTCTTCGAGGGCTGGACCACCGGTGATCCGGACGTCACCTGCGACTGCGGCTCGCGCATCGAGGGCATCGGCCGCCCGCGCATGGAGCCGAGCTTCGTGCCCGGCGCCGTCGACCGCATGATGAAGGTCCCGGACGCGGCGAGCGTCGCCGCGGTGCGCGCCCTGGAACGGGCCATCGGCCGCAAGGCGGGCGGCTCCACCGGCACCGGGCTGTGGAGCGCGCTGAAGATCGTCGCGGAGATGGCCGCCGAGGGACGCACCGGCAGTGTGGTCACCCTGCTGTGCGACCCGGGGGACCGGTACCTCGACAAGTACTACTCCGACGCCTGGCTCGCCGAACAGGGGCTGGACATCGCGCCGTACGCCGAGGTCATCGACACCCTGCTGGAGACCGGCGTGTGGTCGCACTGAGCGGGCGCGGAGGGTGCCCGTTCAGCCCGAGAGCCGTCGGTCCAGGGTCGTCACCGCGTCCTTGAAGGCGCGGGCGAGGCCGGGCCGCGCCAGCCGCAGTGCCAGCCGGAAGGGCGCCGTACCGTCGGCCGCGAAGGTCCAGCACACGCGCGTGCCGCTGCCGACGGGCGCGAGCCGCCACTCCTCGACCAGAGCGTGTGCGCCGGGCGCGTTGGTGACGTCCACGCGATAGGCGTACAGCTCGGGCTCCTCGGCGACGAGGACCGTCTCCTCGAACCGGGTGCCGCCGCGCAGCCGGACCTCCCGCCCGGCCCCGTCCCGCAGCGGCCGGGCGAGCGTCACCGCCCCGAACCACTCGCTCCAGCCCGCCACATCCCCGGCGAGGGCGGCGAACACCCGGTCCGGCGCCGCGGCGACGTTCCGCGCGAACACCAGCCGTACGGGCGCGTCCCGCACGAAGCCCAGTTCCTCCGGACGCAGACGGCGAGCCATACCAACCCCCTGGGAGACACGGACGACTTGAGACGCCGAGCGCCTCACGTTACCTGAGTGACCGTCAGGCGTCTGCCCCGTCCGTCTCGTTCTCGTCCTCGCCCGCCACCACCAGGCTCGGCAGATGCTCCGAGATCTCCGCCCGTGCCTCGGCCGGCAGCCCCGCGTCCGTCACGAGGGTGTCGACCTCCTCCAGCGTGGCGAAGGAACTCAGGCCCACCGTGCCCCACTTGGTGTGGTCGGCGACCACCACGACCCGGCGCGCCGCCAGCACCAGCCGCCGGTTGGTCTCCGCCTCCGCGAGGTTCGGCGTGGACAGCCCTGCCTCCACCGATATGCCGTGCACACCGAGGAACAGCACGTCGAAGTGCAGCCGGGAGATGGCCTGATCGGCCACCGGGCCCACCAGCGAGTCCGAAGGGGTGCGCACCCCGCCGGTCAGCACCACGGTCGCCGCGCCCTGCACCGGCCCCGAGGACCGCTGCGCCGCGTGGAAGACGTCCGCCACCCGCACCGAGTTCGTCACGACCGTCAGATCCGGCACGTCCACCAGCTGCTGCGCCAGCGCGTACGTCGTCGTACCGCCCGACAGCGCTATGGCGCTGCCCGGCACGACCAGGGCGGCCGCGGCGCGCGCGATGTCCTCCTTGGCCGTCGGCTCCAGACCCGACTTGGCTTCGAAGCCCGGCTCGTGGGTGCTCGCCTCCATCACCGGGACGGCACCGCCGTGCACCTTCTCCAGCACGCCCTGGCGCGCCAGCGAGTCCAGGTCACGGCGGACCGTCATGTCCGACACACCGAGCTTGCGGGTCAGCTCGTTGACCCGGACCCCGCCCCGGCGCCGGACCTCGTCGAGAATCAGGGCGCGCCGCTGCTCCGCGAGGAGGTTCTGATTCTCGCTCACGTACGCTCCGGTCCTTTCGTCCACTGCGGTCCACCGCCCTCGCACCCGCCCCGACAAGGGCGTTTTCCTGCGTCCCCGGGGCGTGGCGCCCATCCTCGCACGGGCCGCCACGGATCGCGCCACCGGTCACACCGGCGTGTACCTGCCACAGATGTCCCGGGTTCGAGGGACGGATCGGGGAGATTCCGTGACGAGAGGTGTACGCAGGACGCCCCGTCGAGATCCTGTTGTGCGCACGAGCCAGTTGCCGACGCAGCGTCACGGGGGAAGTGCGACAGAGTGGAACGCGCACAGGAACACGCCTTCGCCACCGGGCCCGACGGCCCGCAGGACCACCACAGCCCCGCCGAGCGGTCCGACGGTCCGCACGGCCGCACCGACGCCGTCGAACCCGACGGCCCGCAGGACCTCACCCCGCCCGTCGCGCCCGCGCGGACCGGGGACTCCGCGACCGCCCTGGAACTCCTGGTCCACGGTGTCGGCGGCACCACACCGGAGGAGATGCTCGGCGATCCACGCACCGTACGGATCACCGGCGACGACACCGCGGCCGTCTTCCGCCGCACGGACGACGCCGAGGACCTGGGCCCCGGCGTTCCGTTGGACCAGGACCCCGGAGTCCCGGTGGACCGGGAAAGGGCGGCCCGCCGCCCCGTCCCCGAGGCGTACGTCTGGTGCAACCTCACCTCCGGCAACGGCACCCGCGCCCTGTGGCTGTTGCTGCTGCCGTTCATGGTCGTCAACCTGGCGCACTGGATGCGCCCCGGCGCCCGGGGCCACGCCCGGACCGTGCGTCTGTACGGGCTGCTGGTGCGGCTCGCCGGACTGAGCCTGACCGTGCTCCTCGTGGCGGGCGCCTGCGAGGTCACCCTGGATCTCGCGGCCTGGCAGTGCGCGGGCACGCGCGCGTGCGCCGAACGGCACACCTGGCTGGGCTTCCTGTCCCCGTCCGGCTCCGGCGGCTGGTGGAGCGGGCCCGGCCGCAGACTGGCCCTCGCCGCCCTGGTGCCCGCCGCCCTGACCGGCCTGCTGTGGTACCTGTCCCACCGCTCCTGGAACGCCTACGAGTCCCAGCGCCCGCTGCCCCGCTCCGAGGAAGCCGGCGAGGACACCGGGCGCACCGCCCTGGGCCGGCCCGGCTTCTGGTACGGCCGCCGCCTGGTGGCCCGGCTGCGCGCCGCGCACACCGCGGCCGGGCTGCTCACCGTCGCCGCCGTGCTCACCTCCGCCGCCGCAGGACACGACCGCGAGCCGGGCGGCCCGGCCGTCCTCGACGTGCTGGGCCGCCTCCAGACCGTGGCCCTGGCCGCGGGCGCGGCCGTCGTGGTGTGGGTGGTGTGCCGTAGGGGCCGCAGCGAGCGGCGCCTGGACCGCGCCCTCGACGTGCGCCTCGTCCCGCTGCTGCCGCTCGGTGCCCTCGCCGCCCTGCTCCTCGCCATGGTGTACGCCGGGTGGGAGCGCCCCGGCTGGCAGTCGACGGGGCGGCTGGCCGGGGACACGGCCTTCGGCGGCATCGCCCTGGCCCAGGGCCTGCTGGCGGTCGCCCTCGCGGTCGTCGCGCAGGTGCTGCAGCGTGCCCTGCCCGACCCGCGCGCCGCGCTGCGCGGCCTCGGCGGACCCGCCGTCACCCTGCTGGCCTGTGCGCTGGGCGGCGTGATGGCCGGCGGACTCGCCCAACGGGTCGCGGACTGGCTGGACGGCACCCGCGCCGTCATCCCCGGCCCGCCGGTCCTGCTGACCTGGCAGGCCTCCGTCATCCCGCCGCTGCTGCTCGTCCTCCTCGCCGTCTGTGCCCTCCTGGCCCGGCGCACCCTGCGGCTGACCCGCGCCGAGGAGCCGACGGTCGACCGTGACTACGCGGACGAGCCCCGGCTCCCGGAGCGCACCCGGCGGATCGCCCGCGCGCGGGCCATGGCCACCCTCACCGACCGCGCGCCCCTGGTCGTCGCCGTCACCGCCGTCACGACCCTGCTGCTGGGCGCCGGGGCCCTGGCCGGCGCCTGGCTCAGCGACCGCACCCCCGGCGGGGCCGCCGAGCACACCCACCCGGTGGTCCGGGGCGCCGCCGACACCGCGCAGACACTCGGCTCCTGGCTGATCGGCGTCGGCTTCATACTGTTCGTCACCTGGGGCCGCCGCGCCTACAAGGACGCCTCCGCCCGGCGCACGATCGGCATCCTGTGGGACGTGGGCACCTTCTGGCCGCGCGCCGCCCACCCCTTCGCCCCGCCCTGCTACGCCGAGCGCGCGGTGCCCGACCTGACCTGGCGCATGACGACCTGGACCCGGGCCACCGGCGGACGGCTCGTCATCTCCGGGCACTCTCAGGGCAGCGTGCTCGCCGCCGCCGCGGTCTGGCAGCTGCCCCCGGCCGAGCGGGGCCGGGTCGCGCTGCTGACGTACGGCTCCCCGCTGGAGCGGCTCTACGGCCGCTGGTTCCCGGCCCACTTCGGGCCCGTGGCCCTCGGCGCCCTGCATCACGAGGTGGCCTGCTGGCGCAATCTGCACCGGGCGACCGACCCCATCGGCGGCCCCATCGGCCTGCCCGGCGAGTGCGGCCCGGAGGTCGACCGGCCCGCCCTCAAGGACCCCCTCGCACACGGCCGCACCGACCGCCACCCGCTGCCCGCACCCGTCCTCGGCCACTCCGACTACCAGGACGACCCGGCCTTCGCCGAGGAGCGCGCCCGGCTGCTGGCCCGGCTCCAGCCGGGTGTGCCCGGACCGCGCCCGGCCGGCGAGCCGCCCCGTACGGACCGGTCCGGCCCCACGAGCGAGACGCGCCGCCCCGACGAGCCGGGCTCCACCGGACGGCCGGGACCCGGTCAGGGGCATCCCGGAACCCCGCGGGAACAGGAGGCTCAGGACGTCTGAGGCAGGTCCGCCCCGAACAGCAGCGTCAGTTCGTCCGTGCTCGGCTCCGCCACCTGCGCCACCCGGCTCGCATGGCGCTCCACCATTCCCTCGAAGGTCTGCCGCGCGGTACGGCCGTTGCCGAACGCCGGGCCCTTGGGCAGGTCGGTGAAGTACCTCAGCAACGCCTGGGCCGTGCCCGTCGCCAGCCGGTACTCGTGCTCCTCGGCCTGCTGCTCGACGATCCGCAGCAGTTCCTCGGGGCCGTAGTCGGAGAAGGTGATGGTCCGTGAGAAGCGGGAGGCGACACCCGGGTTGACGGACAGGAAGCGCTCCATCTCCGCGGTGTAGCCCGCGACGATCACCACGACCGCGTCGCGGTGGTCCTCCATCAGCTTCACCAGGGTGTCGATGGCCTCCTTGCCGAAGTCCCGGCCCGCGTCCTCCGGCGACAGCGCGTACGCCTCGTCGATGAACAGCACCCCGCCCCGCGCCCGTTCGAACGCCTCCTGGGTGCGGATCGCGGTGGAGCCGATGTGCTCGCCGACCAGGTCGACGCGGGACACCTCGACCAGGTGGCCCTTCTCCAGCACCCCGAGGGAGGCGAGGATCTCGCCGTAGAGCCGGGCCACCGTCGTCTTGCCGGTGCCGGGGGAGCCGGTGAACACCAGATGCCGCTTGACGGAGGCCGCCTTGAGCCCGGCCCGCTGCCGCCGCCGGCCCACCTCGATCATGTCCGTGAGGGCCCGTACCTCGCGCTTGACGCTGTCCAGGCCCACCAGCCCGTCCAGTTCACCGAGTACGTCCTGGGAGGTGCGGCCCGGCTCCTCGGCCCCGGCGCCCACGGCGGACTCGGCGACCGTGCGCTGACCGGGGACGGTGGTGAGCTGTCCGGGCGTAGCCGTGAGCAGTCCGCCGGTCTGCGCGGCCGTCTGCAGGACGGGCTCCGGGGCGGCCGGCCGCCGCAGGCCCATGCTCTCGTCGCTGGTGCAGTCCTCCACCACGGGCCCGGAACCCGACCCGGCGTCCGGGCCGCCGTCCGCGAACTCGTAGCCACCGCGCGCGCACCGCTCCGTACGACACCTGCGCAGCGTCGTACGGCAGCCGTCGATCACATGGAAGCCGTAGCCGCCGCTGTCCGTGACCCGGCAGCCCGTGAAGCTGCCGCGGCCGCCGGCCGAGACGTAGAACCCGGCCTCGGCGGGGGAGTCGACCGTGCAGCGCTCGACGGCCGGGTCGGCGCCCTTGGTGACGATCACGCCGGTCTGGGTGCCGGAGATCGCGCAGTTGCTCAGGGTGCCGCCGCTGCCGTGGTCGCGGAACCAGGCGCCCGTCGCCGCGTCCCGGATACGGCAGTCGTCGAGCTGCGCGGTCGCGCCGTCGCTCACCGACACGGCCGTGTTGCGCACCTGCGTGAGGTCGGTGTCCACCACGTCGGCGCGCGAGCCCCGGTCCAGGACGAACAGCGCGTCCGGCACGTCGTGCACCCGGCAGGAGTCCAGCACCGCCGTCGCGCCGTCGCTCACCCACACCGCCGGATAGTCCCCGGTGCTGTCGAAGATCTCGCACTGGTTGGCGTCCACGCGGGTGCCCGGGTCCCACACCGACAGCCCGTTGCGCCCGAACTGCCGCACCGTGGTGCGGGTCAGCGTCAGCACCGAGCGGGAGCGCAGGTCGACCGCGTTCTCCGGGATGTCGTGGATGCGGCAGTCGGCCAGGGTGAGCACCGCGTCGGTGTCCAGGGTCACCCCGTCGGCGGTGGTGCGGTGCACATCGCAGTTGACGAGATGTCCGGTGCCGTGCGCGGTGATCTGCACCCCGCTGCCCCGCACCTCGTACACCTCGCAGCCCACCGCCTCCAGCGTAGAGCTCTCACCCGTCACCGACAGGCCCGAGCCCGAGGCGTGGTGCACCCGGCAGCGGTCCAGGCGCGGATGCCCGCCGCCGCGCACCGCGACGCCGGCCTGTCCGGCAGCCATCACCTCGCACTCCTCGAACACCCCGCCCCCGCCGTCGAGTACGACGATCCCGATGCCGGCCGGGTTGTCGACGGTGCAGCGCCGCACGGTGGGCCGGGCGCCGCCGCGCACCTCGATGCCGGCCGCGGACCGTGTCACGATCCGCACGTCCGAGATCTCCGGGGTGCCCTCCTCCACCAGCAGCGCGGGCGCCGCCGAGTCCTGTCCCTCCACGTGCAGGTCCTGGACCACGGCCGCGGCCCGTAGGGTCAGCGGCACGCCTTCCGTCGGCGCGATACGCACCGAGCCGGGTGAGCCCTCCGGGCCGCGCAGGGTCACTGCCCGCTGGACGACGAGGTTCTCCCGGTAGGTGCCGGGGGCGACGGTGAGCACGTCACCGTCGGCCGCGGCCTCCAGGGCGGCGGCGAGCGATGCGTACTCACCTGTGCGGCGCCGCCACCGCGAAGTGCCGGTGTGCGTCACCTGGACCGTGCCCTGTGCCATGACGTTGTCGTGCCCCCACCTCGTCGTACTGATGGCTCGCTCACGCGGGTTGCTGCCGAAGGGGTTCGGCCGGTCAACCGTAGCGTGCGGGAGAGCCGTGGACCGACCGGAGCCGGAAGGCGGTCGCGGACCGTCAGCTGCCGGTACCGGTGCGGCCCCAGTCCGGTCCCGCCCGGTCCCAGGCCTGATCCCATCGCGCGTAGCGCAGCCTGAGCATGCGCCGGAGGACCAGCCGCCGGGCCGTCTCCATCAGGGCCGCGGCGACGATCGTCGCGCCGATGCCCGCGAGGACGGCGTGGGTGGTGGCCGTGGCCGGATCGAGCGGTCTGGGCGCGAGCCGGCCGTGCGCGTCGGTCCATATCCGGAACTCGTCGCCGGGGCCCGGGTCGCGCAACTGCGCCGCCAACGCCCCCCGGTGCCTGGTGCCGTCCGGGGCGGTCCAGCCCGCCAGCACCCTGGTACGGGTGTCCCGCGCGCCGGTCTCGGGGTCGGCGCCCAGGGCGGTGCGCTCCAGCCGGCGGATCACCTGGGCCGTCACGGGATGGCGCTGGCGGTGCTGTTCCCGCACGGAACGCTGGAGGGTGTCCTGCGCGGCGGCGCCCACCAGCGCCCCGGTCAGCGGGGCGGCGAAAAGTATCAGCAGCAGGGTCGTCAGGCACACCCAGGCCTCGGCCAGATCCGTCCCGCGGCGCAGCGGATTGTGCCGCCAGCGCCAGAGCCCGCTGATCGCTCGCACGTCCGCCACCCTCCCCGCTCCGTGACACCTCCCGCCGGAGGCGCCCGCCCGGGTCCGGCCCGGCGGAGAGCGACGTCACCCGATGGAGGGCGACTTCACGCCGGACGGGACCTCTCACGCACTTCTCACACAGCCCAACGCCCGGCCTCCCCGCCGGGGTTCCCGCGCGCCCCACCCGATTCGCGCGGTGCCGGGTTATCCGAGGACGCGCACCGGGTCCCCGACCCGGACCGTCCCGAGCGTGAGGGGCACCAGGTTCTGCCCGAACACCAGCGACCCCGCGAAGCGCCGGTGGCGGCCGAGCGTGTGCAGGGGTTCCTTGCCGCGTGCGGCGGTGCCCTGGTCGGTCGTGGTCACCACGCAGCGCCCGCACATCTTCGCCACCCGGAACGTCACGTCTCCGACGGCGATGCGCGACCAGTCGTCCTCCGCCCAGGGCCCGGTGCCCGAGACGACCAGGTTCGGCCGGAAGCGGTTCATCGGAAGCGGGCCCTCGGCCGCGTGGGCGCCCTGCGCGATCAGGGAGTTGAGGGAGTCGAGCGAGGACGCGGAGGTGATCAGCAGCGGAAAGCCGTCCGCGAACGAGACGGTCTCGCCGGGCAGCGCGTAGTCCGGGTCGACCGGGCGGCGCGTGGCCGGGTCGTCCATGTGCACCAGGCGCACCGGGACGCCGAGATAGCCGCTGCACCAGTCGTGCGCGTCCTGGGCGGCGAGGGCGCCCTCGACCTTGGTCCCGAAGATGTCGAGCGCGACGATGTCCACCGGCTCCGGCTCGGTGACGGTCAGGGACGGCAGTCCGGGCGCGGACAGCACGACGCCGCCGGGCACGAGCCCGGCGGCGGCCAGCGCGAGGCGCGGGTGCTGGCGTTGTGTGACGACCTTTCCCCCGTCGTCGATCAGCACCCAGCGTCGGTCTCCGGCCAGCCCCCAGGGCTCCACGACGGCCTCGCGTGGGTTCTCACCCCGCAACGCCTTGACCGGATGGACATGTATCGACTGAAGCTCCGCGATCCCCATGGGGCCATCGTGCCACTGGCGCCGACAGCCCGGAGGATCTCAGTAGCCGCGATACTGCTGGTTGTTGTACGGATCCTGGTACGGCGCGGGGGCCGGACGCGGAGCCGCGGGGCGCATCGCCTCGTAGCCGGCGGCACCCGGCATCGGCGGACGCGGCGGCTGCTGGCCCGGATAGCCGCGCGGCGCGGCGGCCTGCTGCGGGATGTACCCCGTGGGCACGGCCTGGTGCAGCGGTGCGGGCTGCGCCTGCTGGGGATAGCCGTAGGAGGGCTGGGACGGAGCCGCCGGGAGGGCGGGCAGCGCCGCCGGCAGCGCGGGCAGATTGCTGCCCGGCATCGCGGGCATCGCCGACATACCGGCGCCCGGCATGTCGTACGCGGCGGGGACCCGGATCGGGGCGATCTGAGGGGTGCCCCGCTCGGCGACGAGCGAGTCGTAGATCGGGGTGTCCGGGAAGGAGGCGGAGTAATAGCCGCCGCCATACGTGGAGCGGGGGGAGGTCATGGCACATAAGTTAAGCCCACGATGTGCTGGTTGGGGAGACCGATAAGAGGGTTGTTTTCCGTGCCCGACGTGACGTGGGATCCCCAATGCGAGCGAATTCGGAGAAAAAGGGGCGGCAATCGTCGCTTGGATCGTGTAAAAGCTCAGCTCCCGGGGGGTTACCGGCGGTTGTGCGGGTGGTGTTCCGGCCATCCGGATGAGCCCCGCGGGTCTGTGCGCATAGGTTGGGCGCACACAGAAGACATCGATTACCGCCGGGCCCCGACCTGGCGCGGTGACCCGTGATGGGGGCGGACATGTCAATGCCGAAGGGTTCCAACGTTCCGGTGCCCACGACGGCCCTGCGGGTCGAGCTGGGCTGGCGCTCCGGCCCGGGTGTGCCCGACGCCGACGCCTCGGCCCTGCTGCTGGTGGGAGGGAAGGTGCGGTCCGACGGGGACTTCGTCTTCTACAACCAGCCGGCCCACTCCTCCGGCGCCGTGCGCCACGAGGGCAAGCGCGACGCCGGCGGTCAGGTCACCGACACGATCGTCGTCGACCTCGCGCGCGTGGAGCCCTCGGTGGAGACCGTGGTGCTCGCCGCCTCGACGGACGGCGGCTCCTTCGGGCAGGTGACCGGCCTCTACATCGAGGTCCGTGACGCGGCCCGGGGCACGGTCGCCGCACGCTTCGACAGCACGGGCGCGTCCGTCGAGACGGCCTTCGTGCTCGGCGAGTTCTACCGGCGTCAGGGCGCCTGGAAGTTCCGCGCGGTCGGCCAGGGCTACGACCGGGGCCTGGAGGGCCTCGCCACGGACTTCGGCATCACCGTGGACGAGCCCCAGCACGCGGCGCCCCCCGTCGCCCCTCATGTGCCGCAGCCGACGACGCCCGCGCCCTCGCAGTCGACGATGCCCACGCTCGCCGCGCAGCCGGTGCCGCCCGCCCCGCCCGCGACCATGCCCCCGCCGCCGCCCGCGCCGCCCGCCCAGCCCGTGAGCCTTTCCAAGGTCACCCTCACCAAGGCGGCGCCCTCCGTCTCGCTGACCAAGCAGGGCGGCACCTCCGGAGCGATGCGGGTCAACCTCAACTGGGAGGTGCGCAAGCAGTTCTCGGGCTGGGCCAGCAAGCTCGGCCGACCGGTCGCGATGCACTCCGACCTCGACCTCGACCTGTGCGCCCTGTACGAGCTCAGTGACGGCAGCAAGGGCGTCGTACAGGCCCTCGGCAACGCCTTCGGAGCGCTGCACCAGCCGCCGTTCATCCACCTCGACGGCGACGACCGCACCGGCGCGGTGTCCTCGGGCGAGAACCTCACCGTCAACCTCGACCACAAGCAGTGGTTCCGGCGCATCCTCGTCTTCGTCACCATCTACGAGGGCGCCCGCTCCTTCGCCGACCTGCACGCCACGGTCACGCTGCAACCGCAGTACGGCGCCCCGATCGAGTTCTCCCTCGACGAGTGCACGGTCCCCTCGACGGTGTGCGCCCTCGCCCTGATCACCAACACCGGCAACGACCTGATCGTCCAGCGCGAGGCCCGCTACCTGGTGCCCGAACGCGGCGTCAGCCCCCAGCGGACCGTCGACTACGCCTACGGCTGGGGAATGAACTGGACTCCCGGCCGTAAGTAGAACGCGCGGGGAATGAACCGGACGCTCACCTAAAGGGAACGCCCGGTGATGAAGGGGACGCCCACGGTGATTCCGCGGACGCCCGGTAATGAAAGGGACACGGTCAGCTCTCCTCGCCGACGGTGTCCGGGCGCGCGTAGGTGCGGCCTTTCCAGGCCGCACCCCGCCCCCGGTAGTGCTGCACCGCCGAGTCGGCCGTCATCAGCAGATAGAGGAACGCGGTGAACGGCAGTAGCGGAGCGAGCCAGGGCGAGAGGCCGTAGTAACGGAGCATCGGCACATACGTCCCCGCCATGATCAGCCACGCCGCACCGCCGAGCACCGCCGTCGCCGTGCTCCCCGCCGCCGGCCCGGCGGCCAGGGCCACCGGGGGCACCAGATACACCAGCGCGAGCCCGGCGACCGTGCCCGCCAGCAGCAGCGGGTTGTGCCGCAGCTGCGCGTAGGCGCTGCGCGAGACCATCCGCCACAGGTCGGCCAGCCGCGGGTACGGCCGCACGCTGTCCACCCGGTCCGCGAGCCCCAGCCAGATGTGGCCGCCGCCCTTCTTCACCGCCCGCGCGAGGGCCACGTCGTCGATCACCGCGTGCCGGATCGCGTCCGGGACACGGGCCCGCTCGGCGGCCTCCGTCCGCAGGAGCACGCACCCGCCCGCCGCGGCGGCCGTATGCGACCCCCGGCGGCCGACGCGGCGGAACGGATAGAGCTGAGCGAAGAAGTAGACGAACGCCGGGACGACCAGCCGCTCCCAGCCGCAGGCCACCCTCAGCCGTGCCATCAGCGACACGGCGTCGAAGCCCCCGGTGCGCGCGGCCGCCACCAGCGTGCGCAGACTGTCCGGGGCGTGCGCGATGTCGGCGTCCGTCAGCAGCAGGTACTCGGGCTCACGCGCACGTGCCAGCGCGATGCCGTGCCGGACCGCCCACAGCTTGCCCGTCCAGCCCGCCGGCGGCTCGCCCGGCGACCCCACGGTGAGCGGCAGCCCGCCCCGCCGCGCCAGTTCACGGGCCAGCTCCCCGGTCCCGTCGGTGCTGCCGTCGTCGACGAGGAACACCTCCGCCCGCCCCGGATAGTCCTGCGCGAGCAGCGAGGGCAGACTCGACGGCAGTACGTCCGCCTCGTCACGGGCCGGTACGACCACACACACGGACGGCCAGGTCTCCGGATCGCGGCGTGGTGGAAGGCGCACATCGGTGCGCCAGAAGAAGCCCTGGCAGAGCAGCAGCCACAGCCAGGCGGCGAGTGATCCGGCGGAGATCCACACGAAGGCGCCCACCCGCGCAGTGTGCCCCACGCCCCCGGGCCACGGGAGCACATCGTCTATCGTGGCCGGGTGAAGATCGCGCTCATGGACTCCGGAATCGGCCTGCTGGCGGCCACCGCCGCGGTACGCCGCCTGCGCCCCGACGCCGATCTCGTCCTCTCCCTGGACCCCGACGGCATGCCCTGGGGCCCGCGCACCCCCGAGGACCTCACACGGCGTGCCCTGGCCGTCGCCGAGGCCGCCGCCGAGCGGGGGCCCGACGCCCTGATCGTCGGCTGCAACACCGCCACCGTGCACGCGCTGCCCGCCCTGCGCGCCCGCCTCGAGCCCGCCCTGCCGGTCATCGGCACGGTCCCGGCGATCAAGCCGGCCGCCGCCGGCGGCGGCCCGGTGGCCATCTGGGCCACCCCCGCCACCACCGGCAGCGACTACCAGCGCGGCCTGATCCGCGACCACGCCGACGGCGTCTCGGTCGCCGAGGTGCCCTGCTGGGGCCTGGCCGAGGCCGTCGAGCACGCGGACGAGGCGGCCGTCGAGGCCGCGGTCCTCGCGGCCGCCGCCCTGACCCCGCCGGACGTCACGACCGTCGTCCTGGGCTGCACCCACTACGAACTGGTCGCCGAGCGCATCCGGGCCGCCGTCCAGCGCCCCGGCATGCCGCCCCTGGTCCTGCACGGCTCCGCCGGGGCGGTCGCCGCGCAGGCCCTGCGCCGTATCGGCGAGCACGCGGCCCCCGAGGCGCCCGCCCTCGGAGGGCTCACCGTGCTGCTCAGCGGCCGCGAGGGTGTCCTGCCCGCGCCCGCGCTGGCCTACGAGGAGGGCAGGCTGCTTCCCGCGGTCAGCCCGGCGGCGGATCTCAGGTAGCCCGGTACCCGGCTTTCTCCCGGGAAGCAGGCGCACGCCCGTCCGGACCAGTCACTCTCCGCGACCCGGTACCGGCGGAGCGAAACCTGAGTAATCTCGGAGGTATGAGGCAGCACGCCCACGGCGACGACTCGTCGCACCCCGATGTCTGGACCGGCCGGGCGACCAACCGGGTCCAGTGGCTGCTGGCGCTGGTCGGCGCCGCCTGTGTCGCGCTCGGCATCGAACTGGCCGTGGCCTCCCCGTGGACCTCCGGTACCGCCCCCCTGGTGATGGCCGTCGTCGGCTGCATCGCGGGCGGCCTCCTGGTCCTGTTCGGCACGCTGGCCTTCGTGCACGTGGCGCTGCGGGTCGACGACGAGTGCCTGGAGGTGCGCTGCGGCCACATCGGTGTGCCGCGCCGCCGCATCCCCCTGTCGCACGTGGCCGGGGCCGACTTCGACCCGCATGTCACGCCGCGTCACTGGGGTGGCTGGGGCTACCGCTGGCGGCCGGAGAAGGGCACCGCGGTCGTGGTGCGCCGCGGCGAGGGCGTCGTGCTGCGCCTGTGGGACGGCCACACCTTCACGATCACCGTGGACGACGCGGAGGCGGCCGTCCGGGTCATCAGGGACCGGCTGCGCGCGAGCACCCCCGGCGCCGCGCACTGACCTCGCGTGCGCACCGGGCACGACACGCGGGCCTCGGGCCTCGCTCTACGTCTCCGCCCGGCCTCAGGCCCCGGACCGGGCTCCCGCGTCGTAGGGCTGCTCGGCCAGCGGTCTGGCCGTGGCCAGGCCCGCCAGCAGGCCGGCGCCGACCGACACCGTGGTGAAGCTGAGTGCGTTGCCCACCGCCGAGGCGGCCGCGACGGCGGTGAGGGCCGCCCCCGCGGTCAGGGCGACCGGGGTGGTGCGGGCGTTGCGCCACAGTGTGTGCAGCACCCACACGAACGCGGCGCCCAGCAGCACCAGACCGACCACTCCCTGCTCCGCGAGCATCTGGAGGGGCGCCGAGTGCGGCTTCCCGTCGGGGAAGGGCGCCCCGGCCGCCGCCGGGCTCAACTCCCCGAAGCGGCCAGGACCCACGCCCAGCAGGAGATCGTCGTGCGCCAGGCGCACCGCGTCCTGCCACAGTTCGACGCGCTTGGCGGTCAGTCTGCTCTCCAGGGAGACGGCGAGGCCGTCAGGCAGGGCGTGCTCGGCGACGGCCCAGAGGGTCACCGTGACCAGCGCCGCCGCCGTCGCGAGGCCCGCGACACCGAGCCCCCGGCTGCGCATGCCCCCGGCGGCCAGCGAGCACAGCAGCACGATCGCGCACAGTACGGCCCCGGCCGTGGACCCCAGCGCGACGGCGGCCGTCGCGATCCCGCACGCCAGCAGCCGCAGCAGCAGCCGCAGCGAGGGCGCCGAGGCCGCCCACGCGGCACAGCAGGCGGCGCCCGTGCTCAGGGCGAGCAGCGCGGCGGTCGCGCCCGCGTCGCCCAGCGGCACCCCGGACTGGGCCCCCGGTGTCAGATAGGGCGTGGCGATCGCGAGGCCCAGACCGGCCAGCGCGGCGGCACAGGGCGCGGCGACCGGCAGCAGCGCGCCGGAGATCCGCCCGGCGGAGTGTCCGGCGGCCACGGCCAGCACCGCGAGCAGCATCCCCTCGGGACGGCCGCCGTGCGCAGACGCCGAGATCACCGCCCAGGCGGCACAGGCCCCCAGCACGATCACACCCGCGGCATCGGAACTCCGGCGTCCGTCGCCGTGGGCCTCCGCCCCCGTCGCGGACGCCATTCCCGTCCAGCTCACCTGACCCCCCGTACCCCGGCCCCCCGACCGTCCCGCACACCCCGGACCCCCACCGACCGGTCGTACGGCTCGGGCACACCGTAGCGCCGTGCGGTGGATTCGGACCCCGTCTGTCCTGTCCCACCCCGCTTGCCCCGTACTGCCCCGACGTCGTCCGGTCGCGCGAGAACTCGGCCCCCGGGCGTCGTACGCGCTGGTCCGCGCGGCTCCGGCTCACCGTAGTCGCTGGGCGGCGGAACGGGGACGATCGGGGGCGAGTTGTGCAGAAACGTTGCGGCGGAACCGTGGCCCGGAGGGGCCGGAGGGCGTCGTCGAGCGGGTGCCGGCCACAACCGTCCCGTGCCGCCGGGACTGCCTCCCGGCCTGCTCGGAGCGGGCGCCGGCCACGACCCTCCCGTGCCGCCGCGAGCGCCTCCCGGCCTGCTCGGAGCCGCCCCGCCTCCGTGGACCGGGCTTGTCGGCCCCCACGTCGGCCGCCGTACACTCCGGGAGTGACCGTCACCGCAACCCCCGTGGGCGAGTCGGACCGGACCCCGTCGCAGACGCAGCCCGCCCCGCGCGGCGCGCGGCTGCTGCGCCTGGTGCCGGCCGTCGCCGCGGCGCTCTCCGGAGTGCTGCTCTACGTCAGCTTCCCGCCGCGCACCCTGTGGTGGCTGGCCCTGCCGGCCTTCGCCGTCTTCGGCTGGGTGCTGCGCGGCCGTGGGTTCAAGGCGGCTCTCGGCCTCGGCTACCTCTTCGGCCTGGGCTTCCTGCTGCCGCTGCTGGTGTGGACGGGCGTCGAGGTGGGCCCGGGGCCCTGGCTCGCCCTGGTGGTGATCGAGGCGGTCTTCGTCGCGCTGGTCGGCGCGGGCGTCGCCGCGGTGTCGAAGCTGCCCGGCTGGCCGCTGTGGGCCGCCGCCGTCTGGACCGCCGGTGAGGCGGCACGCGCGCGTGCGCCCTTCAGCGGCTTCCCCTGGGGCAAGGTCGCCTTCGGCCAGGCCGACGGCGTCTTCCTGCCGCTGGCCGCCGTCGGCGGCACCCCCGTGCTCGGTTTCGCGGTGGTCCTGTGCGGTTTCGGGCTCTACGACGTCGTACGCCTGGTCCTGGAACGGCGGCGCACGCGCGTGTGGCGGCGCGGTGCGGCGGCCGTGGCCCTGCTGAGCGTGGCCGCGCCGGTGGCCGGGGCGCTGTCCGCCCGCACCCTGGTCAGCGACAAGGCCGAGGACGGCACGCTCACCGTCGCGGTCGTCCAGGGCAACGTCCCGCGTGCGGGACTCGACTTCAACGCCCAGCGCCGGGCCGTGCTCGACTACCACGCGCGGGAAACGCTGCGGCTGGCCGCCGACGTCGACGCGGGCCGGGTGGCCCGCCCCGACGTGGTGCTGTGGCCGGAGAACTCCTCCGACATCGACCCCTTCGCCAACGACGACGCCCGCGAGGTGATCGACGGGGCCGCCAGGGCGATCGGCGCGCCGATCTCGGTCGGCGGTGTGGTCGAGCGCGACGGAAAGCTCCTGAACGAGCAGATCCTCTGGGACCCGGCCAAGGGCCCCGTGGACACCTACGACAAGCGGCAGGTCCAGCCCTTCGGCGAGTACCTCCCGCTGCGCCCGCTCGTCGGCGCGATCAACGACAGCTGGACGGGGATGGTCCGCCAGGACTTCAGCCGGGGCGACGAGCCCGGGGTGTTCACCGTCGCAGGCGCCCGGATCGGCCTGGCCACCTGCTACGAGGCCGCCTTCGACTGGGCGGTGCGCGACACCGTCACCGGCGGCGCCCAGCTGATCTCCGTACCCAGCAACAACGCCACCTTCGGGCACAGCGAGATGACCTACCAGCAGCTCGCCATGTCCAGGATCCGGGCCGTCGAGCACAGCCGTACCGTCACCGTCCCGGTGACCAGCGGTGTCAGCGCGGTCATCCTGCCCGACGGCACCATCACCCAGCGCACCGGCATGTTCGTCGCAGACTCCCTGGTCCAGGAGGTGCCCCTGCGGTCCTCCGAGACGCCCGCCACCCGGCTGGGCATCCTGCCGGAGATCGCCCTGGTGCTGATCGCGGCCGGCGGGCTGGGCTGGGCGGTCGCCGCGGGAGTGCGCGCACGGCGGACCGCCGGCGAGTAGCGGCCTGCGCCGGACCCGCCGGGCCCCAAGATCCCCTCGGTTAGGGTCGGGGTATGCCTACCCCTGACTTCATCCGCACGCTCAGGGCCTCCGCGGGCCGTCAGCTGCTCTGGCTCCCCGGTGTCAGCGCGGTCGTCCTCGACGACGCGGGCCGGGTGCTGCTCGGCCAGCGCGCCGACAACCACCGGTGGTGCGTGATCTCCGGCATCCCCGACCCCGGGGAACAGCCCGCCGAGTGCGCGGTGCGCGAGGTGTACGAGGAGACCGGCGTGCGCTGCGTCGTCGAACGGATCGTGGCCGTCAGGTCCAGCAAGGAGGTCGCGTACCCCAACGGCGACCGCTGCCAGTTCATGGACGTCACCGTGCGCTGCCGGGCCGTCGGCGGCGAGGCCGTCGTGGGCGACGACGAGTCACTGGCCGTGGGCTGGTTCGAGGTGGACGCGCTGCCGCCGATGACCGCCTCCCAGCAGTTCAAGATCAAGCAGGCGCTGTCGGACGAACCCACATGGTTCGAGCCTATGACTTCCGAATGAAGTGTGGGGTCTGACCACATGGGGCGGGGTCCGGGCCCTGCCTAGGGTCGGACCATGACCCCGCCCTCAGCCCTTCCGGGCACTCCCGCCTCCGCACTCGACCTCGGCGGTCGCACCGCCCTCGTCACCGGCGCCGCCGGCGGCATCGGCCGCGCCTGCGCCCTGCGCCTCGCGGCCGCCGGGGCCAAGGTCAGAGCGGTCGACCGCGACGACGCGGGCCTGCGGACCCTGGCCGAGGACGCCACGGGCCTGGCCGGCACCGTCGAACCCCGACTGCTGGACCTCACCGACCTGGACGCGGCCGAACTCTGCGCCGCGGGCACCGACGTCCTGGTCAACAACGCGGGACTCCAGCTCGTCCGGCCCCTGGAGGAGTTCCCGCCGGACGTCTTCCACACCGTGCTCACCGTGATGCTGGAGGCCCCGTTCCGCCTCATCCGCGGCGCCCTGCCGCACATGTACGGACAGGGCTGGGGCCGCATCGTGAACATCTCCTCCGTGCACGGCCTGCGCGCCTCGCCCTTCAAGTCGGCCTACGTCGCCGCCAAGCACGGACTGGAGGGGCTGTCGAAGACCGCCGCGCTGGAAGGCGCCTCCCACGGCGTCACCTCCAACTGCGTGAACCCCGGCTACGTCCGCACGCCCCTGGTCGAGAAGCAGCTCGTCGACCAGGCGCGGGCGCACGGCATCCCCGAGGAGCGCGTCCTCGCCGAGGTGCTCCTCCAGGACAGCGCGGTCAAACGCCTGATCGAACCCGAGGAGGTCGCCGAGGCCGTGGCCTACCTCTGCGGCCCCGCGGCCTCCTTCGTCACCGGCACCTCCCTGGCCCTCGACGGCGGCTGGACCGCGCACTGACCACGGCCACGACCGGGGCGCCCGGAGTTTTCCACAGGGCTGCCGGTGCGCCCCGGTCATGGGGAATCCTGTGACCATGTCCCGCGATCACGTGCAGTCCGCCGAACCGACCGCCGCCGAGCCCCTCGGCCCGGCCGGCCCGTCCGGCGCGGCCGCAGCCCCCGGCGGAGAGGCCGGGCCCTCGCCCGCCGAGCCCGCCACCGGCCCCGAGGCGCCCTTCCTGGAGCTGCTCGCCCGGGGCGCCTCCGCCGACGCCTACGAGCAGCCGGTGCTGGCCGCCCGCGCCCAGGGCCGGCCCGCCGCCCGGATCGCGGCGCTCGACCGCGCCAAGCTGCTCGCCCTGCGGGTCCGCTCCGAGCTGGAGGGACGCCGCCGCCGCGAGGCGGAGCTGTCGGCCCTGTTCGAGACCGCGCACGACCTCGCGGGCCTCAGAGACCTCGACGCCGTGCTCCAGGCGATCGTCCAGCGCGCCCGCTCGCTGCTCGGCACCGACGTGGCCTACCTCAGCCTGAACGACCCGGTGCGCGGCGACACCTATATGCGCGTCACCGAGGGCTCGGTCGCCGCCCGCTTCCAGCAGCTGCGCCTCGGCATGGGCGAGGGCCTCGGCGGACTGGTCGCCCAGACCGCCCGCCCGTACGTCACCGACGACTACTTCGAGGACGAGCGCTTCCAGCACACCAGCACCATCGACACCGGCGTGCACGACGAGGGCCTGGTGGCCATCCTCGGTGTGCCGCTGATGCTCGGGCACACCGTGATCGGCGTGCTCTACGCGGCCGACCGCCGGGCCCGGGTCTTCGAGCGGGAGCAGATCGCGCTGCTCGGCTCCTTCGCCGCGCTCGCCGCGGCCGCCATCGACACCGCCAACCTCCTGACCGAGACCCGCTCCGCCCTCGCCGGACTGGAGCGCGCCAACGAGATCATCCGCGACCGCAGCGGCGTCATCGAACGCGCCTCGGACGTCCACGACCGCCTCGCCGAACTGGTGCTGCGCGGCGGCGGGGTGCACGACGTGGCCGCCGCCGTCTCCGAGGTCCTCGAGGGCACCGTCGAGTTCACCGAGGCCGACGCGGCCCCCGCGAAGGCCCTGGAGGCCTCCCGCGCCGAGGGCCACGCCGTGCGGCACGACGAGGACTGGATCGCCGCCGTCTCCGCGGGCGGTGAACTGCTCGGCGCGCTCGTCCTGCGCGGGCACCCCGGCCTCGACCCCGTCGACCAGCGCACCCTGGAGCGGGCCGCGATGGTCACCTCCCTGCTGCTCCTCGCCCGCCGCTCAGCCGCCGAGGCCGAGCACCGGGTGCGCGGCGAACTGCTGGACGACCTCCTCGACGCCCGCGACCGCGACCCGCGCCTGCTGCGCGAACGCGCCTCCCGGCTGCACGCCGACCTGGACGCCACCCATGTCGTGCTGGCCGCCCGCCTCGACGGACCCGCCGCCGACGCCGAGCACGAGGCCGCCGCCCGCAGACGCCTGTGGTCGGCCGCCTCCCACCTCGCCGCCACCCGCCAGGGCCTGGCCGCCGCCCGCGACGGCGGCACCGTCCTGCTGCTGCCGCTCACCGTCGGCGACACCGCCACCGGCCTCGCCCGCCGCACCGCGCGCCAGCTCGGCACCGCGGTCCACGAGGCCGTCACGGTCGGCGCCTCCGCCCCCGTCGAGCGCCTCACCGCGCACCCCGACGCCGTCGCCGCCGCCTACGCCGAGGGCCGCCGCTGCCTCGACGCGCTGCGTCTGCTCGGCCGCGCCGGCGACGGGGCCGCCGCCGAGGACTTCGGCTTCCTCGGCCTGCTGCTCGCCGGGGACCGGGACATAGCCGGTTTCGTCGAGCGCACGATCGGTCAGGTCGTCGACTACGACGAACGCCGCGGCACCGACCTGGTGCGTACGCTCGACGCCTACTTCGCCTGCGGGATGAGCCCGGCGCGCACCAAGGACGACCTGCACGTCCATGTGAACACCGTCGCCCAGCGGCTGGACCGCGTCGGCCGGCTGCTCGGCGAGGACTGGCAGAGCCCGGCCCGTTCCCTGGAGATCCAGCTCGCCCTGCGGCTGCACCGGCTGGCGTCGCCCGCACAGCACTGACCCCCGTACGAGTGGGGCGTACGGGGGCCGGTGGACCGGGGGAGGGTCAGACGGTGTGCGCGTCGGCCCGGCGGGTCACCGCCGCGTCCACGGCGTCGGCGGGGGACGCGACCTCGGCCAGGTCGCGGTGACGGGTCTCCTTCGCCACGCCGACCGCGATGAGCGTCAGCACGGCCGCGGCGATCACGTACAGCGCGATCGGCGTCGAGCTGCCGTAGTCGGCGAGCAGCGCGGTGGCGATCAGCGGGGCGGGGGCACCGGCCGCGACCGAGGCGAACTGGGCGCCGATCGACGCGCCCGAGTAGCGCATCCGGGTCGCGAACATCTCCGAGAAGAAGGCCGCCTGCGGGGCGTACATCGCGCCGTGCAGCACCAGACCCACGGTGACGGCGAGGACCAGGCTGCCGAACGAGGAGCGGTCGACGAGCGCGAAGAACGGGAACATCCACAGGCCCACACCGGCCGCGCCCAGCAGATAGACGGGACGCCGGCCGATCCGGTCCGACAGCGCTCCCCACAGCGGGATCACCGCGAAGTGCACGGCGGAGCCTATGAGCACCGCGTTCAGGGCGGTCTGCTTGGAGACACCAGCCGAGGTGGTGGCGTAGACGAGGATGAACGCCGTGATCACGTAGTAGCTGATGTTCTCCGCCATCCGGGCGCCCATCGCGATCAGCACGTCACGCCAGTGGTGGCGCAGCACGGAGACCAGCGGGGTCTTCTCGGCGGCGGCGCCTGTGTCGGCCTTGCGGGCCTCGGCCTGGGCCAGGGCCTCCCGGAAGACGGGCGACTCGTCGACGGACAGACGGATCCACAGACCGACGATCACCAGGACACCGGAGAGCAGGAACGGTATCCGCCAGCCCCAGGAGGTGAACGCCGCGTCGGACAGGACGGCGGTCAGCAGGGACAGCACACCGGTCGCGAGCAGCTGGCCCGCGGGCGCCCCGGTCTGCGGCCACGAGGCCCAGAACCCGCGCCGCCGGGCGTCCCCGTGCTCTGACACCAGCAGCACCGCGCCGCCCCACTCGCCGCCCAGCGCGAAGCCCTGGACCAGCCGGAGCACGGTCAGCAGCACGGGCGCGGCCGAGCCGATCGTCGCGTGCGTCGGCAGCAGGCCGATCGCGAAGGTCGCCCCGCCCATCAGCAGCAGGCTGAGCACCAGCAGCTTCTTGCGGCCGAGCCGGTCGCCGTAGTGCCCGAACACCAGCGCGCCCAGCGGTCGTGCCGCGAAGCCGACGGCGTACGTCAGGAAGGACAGCAGCGTGCCGACGAGCGGGTCGGAGTCCGGGAAGAACAGCTTGTTGAAGACGAGCGCGGCGGCGGAGCCGTACAGGAAGAAGTCGTACCACTCGATGGTCGTGCCGATGAGGCTGGCGGCGACGATGCGCTTCAGGTTGCCGGGCGTCGGTGGAGCGGTTGCTGCGGAGGCCATGTGCGCCACTTCCTCGTGTGCGGTGGGGACGGGTACGTGCTGGCACACCGTAGAGACACGCAGGTCACCGTCGTATGTGGTGGGACACCATAGTTCGAGGCGATGGTGTGCGCCCGGCCCCCATGCCTTCCGGGCGGGGGCGCGGTAAGGGCCTGACCGGGGGCTCGGGCCGGCTCGCGGTCGTGAACGGCAGCCATAGGGAAAGCCGTAGATTCTCCTTGTGAGCGATAGCGATTCCCATGGCAGGAGCCCGGCGCCGCAACAGGCTGCGAGCCCGCACCCTCTCGACCTGAACCTGCTGCGCACCTTCCTGGCCGTGTACCGGTCCGGCTCGTTCACCGGGGCCGCGCAGTTGCTGGGGCTCTCGCAGCCCACGGTGACCACGCAGATGCGCACGCTGGAGCGGCAGACGGGGCGGGAACTGTTCGAGCGGCTGCCGCGCGGGGTCGCGCCGACGGCCGTGGCCGGTGAACTCGCGGCGCGCGTGGCGCCGGGCCTCGACCTGCTCGCGGCGGTGGCCGGTCCGGACCCGTCGGCGGAGCGGGCGGCCGAACCCGTGCACCTGGCCGGCCCGGCCGAATTCCTCAGCACCTGGGTGCTGCCGACCCTTGCCCCGCTCGTCGCCGACGGGGCGCGGCTGCGGGTGGCGACCGGGCTGACCGAGCCGCTGCTCGACGAACTGCGGGCCGGACGCCACGATCTGGTGATCTCCACGCTGCGTCCCCGCGGCCGGACCCTGTCCGCGGTTCCCCTGGTGGACGAGGAGTTCGTCCTGGTCGCGGCACCCTCCTGGGCCGAGCGGCTGAAGGAGCCCCTCGCCGTCGAGGGCCCTTCGGTGCTGCATCCGGTCCCGCTGGTGACGTACGCCGAGGATCTGCCCATCGCCCGCCGCTACTGGCGGCATGTCTTCGGCCGCAGGCTCTCCTGCGCCGCCGCGCTCACGGTGCCCGACCTGCGCGGGGTGAAGGCCGCGGTCGTGGCGGGCGCGGGCTTCTCCGTGCTGCCCGCCTATCTCTGCGCCGGCGAACTGGCCTCCGGCGCCCTCGTTCTCCTGCACGAGCCCGAGGACCCGCCGATCAACACCAGCTTTCTGGTGCAGCGGCCGGGCGTCCCCGACAACCCGGACGTGGTCCGCGTCCGCGACCATCTCCTGCGCGCCGTCCGCCAGTAGCCGGGTGCCTCGGGGTGGCGTCCGGCGTGCGCTACTCCATACGGGGCAAAGCGGATTCTTCTGCTCGAAGTGCCTCATAGGGTGTCAGAGGACTCGATCCCGCGGTGTCCGGAAGCCGGGCTCCGGGAGACGGAGGAGACACCATGAGCCAGAACGCCCACGTCCTCGTGCTCGGCGGCGGATACGCCGGGGTGATGGCGGCCAACCGCCTCACACAGCGCGAAGACCTGAGGGTGACACTGATCAACCCGCGGCCGAGCTTCGTCCACCGCATCCGGCTGCATCAGGTCGCGGCGGGTTCCCCCGGGGCGGTCGTCGACTACGGTGAGGTCCTGTCCGACCGCGTCCACCGGGTGGTCGACACGGCGACGCGGATCGACGCCGCCGAGCGACGGGTGGTCCTGGCGGAGGGCGGCCCGGCCGGCTACGACTACCTGATCTACGCGGTGGGCAGCGGCAGTCGCGCCCCGGCCGTGCCCGGCGCGGCCGAGTTCGCCTGGCCGGCCGCCACCCTCGAGGAGGCGCAGCGGCTGTGCTCGGTCCTCGAATCCACGCCCGCGACCGCCCCCGTGACCGTGGTCGGGGCGGGGCCGGCCGGCATCGAGATCGCGGGCGAGCTGGCGGAGGCGGGCCGCAGGGTGACCCTGGTGTGCGGCAAAGTGCTCGGCCCGTATCTGCATCCACGGGTCCGGCGTACGTTCGCCAGGCGGCTGGCCGCGCTCGGTGTGCGGGTCCTGGAGGGCGCCGAGGCCAGGGTGACGTCCGTGTCCCGTGACGCCGTGCGCCTCGCCGACGGCAGGGAGCCGGCGAGCGAGGTGACCGTATGGGCCGCCGGGTTCGGTGTGCCGGACCTCGCCGCGCGCAGCGGACTGAGCACCGACACGCACGGCCGCCTGCTCACCGACGAGACGCTGACCAGCATGGACGACACACGCATCGTCGCCGCCGGGGACGCGGTGGCCCCCTCCGACCTGCCGCTGCGGATGAGCTGCCAGGCCGCGAACCCGCTGGGCGCGCACGCCGCCGACACCGTGCTCAGCCGGCTCGACGGGAAGCAGCCCGGGCTGATCGACGTGGGGTTCTTCGGCATGTGCGTCAGCGTGGGGCAGGCCGCCACCGTGCAGCTCGCCTCCAAGGACGACCGGGCCAACAGCTTCTCCGTCGGCGGATTCCTCGGCTGGAAGGTCAAGCGGACCAGCTTCCCGGGCCTGCTCCGGCATCTGAGGGACGAGGCGCGCAAGCCGGGCTCGTACACCTGGAAGTTCAAGGACCCCAAGCGCCGTGAGCGGGTGCGGGCCAAGCACGCCGCGACCGTCGCGGGGGCGAACCGTCCAGGGCCCTTCTGACGGATCTCCGTGGCGTCCGGCGGAAGGGCGCCGGCCCGGCGGGCGAGGTGCGAGCGGCGACGGTCCGGACGCCGGGGCGGGGAATAGGCGCGTCCGGGTGCGCGTTGGCGCGGCTGTGGTCAACGCCGATCACACGGGCGGGACGGCGCTTCGGGGACCGGTGCCCACCGGCCGGCCGCAGCCCCGAGACCCCGGACGGAGGAAACATGACCGGCAGCTTCAACGGCTACGCCCCGGACGACGGTGTCGCGCCGGACCGCTGGGCCAGCGCCCTGCACCTGTTCGACAACGGCGCGGGCGTCCCCCGCGAGGAGAGCACCGCCGAGCGGTGGGAGCGGGCCAGGCTGTTGTTCGAGGCCAAAAACTACGCCGGTGCCGCGCGTCTGCTGACGGCGGTCGTGGAGGAGGCCCCGGAGCAGACCGGCCCCCGGCTGCTGCTGGCCCGCGCCTACTACCACTCCGCCCAACTGGGGCGCGCCGAGGAACAGTTGCGGCTGATCGTCGAGCGCGACCCGGTGGAGCACTACGCCCACCTCATGCTGGGCCGCACCCTGGAACGCCAGGGCCGCCGGCAGGAGGCGGAGCCGTGGCTGCGGATGGCCGCCGCGTTCTCGGGGGAGTTCCCGGACGGGGAGTGACGTGCCGGGGGGGGGGGGTCCCCCCCCCCCCCCCCCCCCCGGGGGGGGGCCCCCCCCCCCCCCCCCCCCCCCCCCCCCCCCCCCAATCGAAAAAGGTTCCCCACCCCCACCCGTACGCACCGGACGTACACGATGGACGGCACGACCACGGTCGGCGCGGCGGACCGGCTGCGGACCGTGCTGACCCTCTGCGACCGCGCCAAGGTCACGGAGACGCGTGACGGCGTGCGAACGGCCTGGTCACGCCTCGACGACCGCTACCGGGGCGACGCCACGTA
>NZ_JBVJGZ010000017.1:0-171587 GCF_055587025.1 Streptomyces sp. NPDC048600
CCCCCCCCCCCCCCCCCCCCCCCCCCCCCCCCCCCCCCCCCCCCCCCCCCCCCCCCCCCCCCCCCCCCCCCCCCCCCCCCGCACCACCCACCAACACAACGCGCTACTGATCCGACGAGAAGCGGAGCGATGCCGCTGGGATTCGGGCGTCGCACCACACCCGCGCCCCCTCGCGCAGTTCGTTGTCGGCGCCGATCACCGCCCCGTCGCCGATGACCGTGCCGGAGAGGACGGACCGTGTGCCCACGCGGGCGCGGTTGCCGATGAGGGAGTCCGTGATGACCGCGCCGGGCTCGATGACCGCCCCGGGAAGGATCGTCGAGCCGAACACCCGCGCCCCCTCCGCGACGAACGCCCCCTCGCCCACCACCGTCCCCCCGGCCAGCTTCGCGTCGGGCGCCACCGTCGCCGTGGGCAGGACCAGCCGGTCACCGCACCGGCCGGGCACGGCCGGGGACGGCGCCCGCCCCAGGACCAGGTCGGCGGACCCACGGACGAACGCGGCCGGGGTCCCCAGATCCAGCCAGTAGGTACTGTCGACCATGCCCTGGAGATGCGCCCCGGCCGCCAGCAGATCCGGGAACGTCTCCCGCTCCACCGACACCGGCCGCCCGGAGGGGATCGAGTCGATGACGGAGCGGCGGAAGACGTACGCCCCCGCGTTGATCTGGTCGGTGACGATCTCCTCGGGCGTCTGCGGCTTCTCCAGGAAGGCGAGGACCCGCCCGGTCTCGTCGGTGGGGACGAGCCCGTACGCGCGGGGGTCGGTCACCTGCGTCAGGTGCAGGGAGACGTCCGCGCCGGAGCGGGCGTGGGTGGAGACCAGCGCCCGGATGTCGAGCCCGGTCAGGATGTCGCCGTTGAAGACGAGCACCGGATCGTCGGGCCCGGAGTGCAGCCGGGAGGCCACGTTCCGGATGGCCCCGCCCGTCCCGAGGGGTTCGTCCTCGGTGACGTACTCGATGTGCAGACCGAGCGCCGAGCCGTCTCCGAAGTACGGCTGGAAGACGTCCGACAGATAGGACGTCGCGAGCACGATGTGCTCGACCCCTGCCGCCCTCGCCCGCGCCAACTGGTGCGTGAGGAACGGCACCCCCGCCGCCCTGACCATCGGCTTCGGTGTGTACACCGTGAGTGGACGCAGCCGCGTGCCCTTGCCGCCGACCAGGAGGATCGCTTCTGTCACGTGTCGTCTCCGCTTCCTGCCGGGACCGGCCGAACTCTCGTTCGGCCGGCCAGTGTGTGCAGCCCGTCGTCTGGCGCTCTCGACTGCCGGCGGTGTCGCGTCCCTTCCCCCCGACGGCGGTGACGAAGCCCCCGAACGTGCTCCCGGCGGACGACTCACTCCCCGCCCGGGGCGGTCAGCGGCCCTGGAGGCGGGCCGCGTCCGTCCGGGCGGTGCCGAGCCTGCCGTACAGCAGCCCGCCGGGGCACTGTGTGGCGAAGCCGTCCCGATGACCGGAGATCACGTTCAGTCGCACATTCTTGCCTTTTTTGTAGAGATTCCCACCGCCCGACTTGAGAGAGGTCTTGGCGCGCGGGTCCATCCCGTAGATGCCGAGCTTCCAGGCCGTCAGTTTCGCGATGGCGGTCACCGCGGAGGCCGACGGCTTGGAGGTGTTGAACGTGCCGAGCACGGCGATCCCCATGCTGTTGGTGTTGAAACCGAGAGTGTGGGCGCCGAGGACGGCCTTGGCCACCCCACCGGCACGGCCCTCGTAGATGTTTCCGCACTTGTCGACGAGGAAGTTGTAGCCGATGTCCCGCCAGCCCATGCTCTTGACGTGGTAGCGGTAGATACTGCGGATGACGGACGGCACCTGGGAGCACAGGTACTTGTTGCCGGACGCCGTGTGATGCACGAAGGCCGCCTTGACCGACTTGGTGTAGACGAACTTCCTCTCGCGCAGTGACTCGTCCGCGCCCCAGCCGCGCCGGGTGACGATACGCGGCCGCGGCCCGATCTTGGGCTGGGCCGGTGTCCGCCCCTGGCGCAGCAGGGCGAGTTCGCGCAGTGTCGCGGCACGGCCGAGCGCGGGCAGTTCCATGGCGCCGAGCGGCGCGAGGGCGGAGTTGGCGGCGGAGGCGGCGACGGTGCCGGCCCCGAGCGAGCCGGTACGCGGCGCGTCCACGGAGACGGCGCCGGCGGGGGCGGCCCCCGTGCCGGGGACGGAGCCCGAGGCGGGGCGGGCGCCGAGCGCGGGCCGGGCGGCCGAGGCGGCAGGCGCGTCCTCGGCCCGTCCCGGATCGACGAGTTCGAGACGCAGACCCGACGGCAGCACGGCCTCCGCGGTGGCGGTGCGGGCACCGCGGCCGGTCTCCTCGACGCGCGATTCGGCGACGGCCCGGACCCGGACCTCCACGCCGTCGGAATCGCCCACCCACAGCGGGGCGGTGGCACCGCGGACCCGGCCGGCGGCGCGCTCGGCGGTGTCGGGGTCGGCGGCGTGTTCATGGTTGTGGGTCTCGATGTCCTGCCAGCCGGACCACTTCCCCGTGGTGGAGCCGCGGGTGCGGACCTGGACGCGGCCGTGCAGTTCGGCGTCGGGGTCGTCCCAGACGACGCCGACGAGGGAGAAGTGGCGTACGTCGCGGCGGGTCAGGCCCTGTACGGCGGTGGAGCCGAGGGCACGGTCGACGGCGAGCGGGACCAGGGGCAGGGACTGGGTCTGTCCGGGAACCGCGGCGGAGGCGTCGGCGGCCTGCTCCGCGGCCGGTGCAGGGCGGGCCGACGCCGTGGCGGCGGGCAGGGTCAGCGGCAGGGCCAGAGCGGCCGCACAGGTGACACCGATCGAAGAGGCTAGGAATCCACGCATGCCCCTGATCCTGGACATAGCCATACAAATCTGTCCATCGATGAGTTGACGGACCGTCGGCAGCCGCTGGGCCGAACCGGTGGCATGCGCTGGGCCGAACCGGTGGCATGGCGCTCCGGCGCGGGCGCGTCGGCACGCGTACGCTTGCGCGGGTGAATGCGACCGACCGCACCCCTGCCGACCTGCTGCGTTCCGCGCTCGCCGAGGACCCCGCGCGACCGCTGGTGACCTTCTACGACGATGCGACCGGCGAACGCGTCGAACTGTCCGTGGCCACGTTCGCCAATTGGGTGGCCAAGACCTCGAACCTTCTCCAGGACGGGATGTCCGCGCAGCCGGGAGAGAGAGTGGCGCTCCTGCTGCCCGCGCACTGGCAGACGGCGGTGTGGCTGCTGGCCTGTTCCTCGGTGGGTGTGGTCGCGGACGTCGGCGGGGATCCGGCGCGAGCGGACCACGTCGTGGCGGGTCCGGACCGTTTCGACGAGGGCCTCGCCTGCTCCGGGGAGCGCTACGCGCTGTCGCTGGCGCCGCTGGGCCGGCGTTTCACCGGCGGACCTCCGGCGGGCTACGAGGACTACGCCGTCGAGGTGCCGACCTTCGGCGACCGCTTCGCCGCGTACGCGCCCGTGGATCCCGAGGAGCCCGCGCTGGTCGTGGCCGGGGCGGAGCTGACCGGCGCCGAGGTCGTGGAGCGGGCCCGCGCCGAGGCGGCACCGCTCGGCCTGACCGGCCCCGGCTCCCGGCTCCTGTCGGCGCTGCCGTACGACACCTGGGAGGGGCTGAGCGCGGGGCTGTACGGGCCGCTGGCCTCCGGCGGCTCGGTCGTGCTGTGCCGGCATCTGGACCAGGCCTCGGAGGAGACCCTGACCAAGCGCATCGAGAGCGAGCGGGTCACGGCGACGGCACGGTAGGAAAACCCGGGCCCGGCCCCACACCCGGCCGGGCCCCTGGCCCGCACCCGCCCCCGCCCCCCACCCGGCAAACCCGGCCCGGCCCAGGCCGGGCAGCCCGCACCCGCCCTGCCCCGCCCCGCCGCGCGAACCCGCAGGTCAGACCCGCCCCCGTCCCCCGTTCGGCCCACCCCCACCCCCCACCCCACCGCCATCCACGGCATCGTCGTAAGCGCAGGACGAGACGCCCGGACGCCGCGAGGGGGACTCAGACGTGAGCGAGAGCACGGGTTGGGGTTCCGGGAGGCAGGGGGCGGTCGGCGCCGGAGCGGCGGCGTCGGGGCGGGGGCTCGCGCGCCGGCGGCGCAGGCGCTGGGTGCGGGGCACCGCGATCGGCGTGACGGTCGTCCTCGTGGGGGCCGCGGTCGTGGGAGCGGTCGTGTACGCGAAGCTCGACGGGAACATCACGCCCGACGAGGCCGCCGCGGCCGAGCTCGCGCGCTACGAGAAGGAGCGCCCCACCGCACTGGTCGAGGGTGCGCAGAACCTGCTGCTGATCGGGTCGGACTCGCGTTCCGGGAGCGGGAACCGCAGATACGGGCGGGACTCGGGCACCGAGCGCTCGGACACCACGATCCTGCTGCATCTGTCGGCGGACCGGCGCAGCGCGACCGCGGTGTCGCTGCCGAGGGACCTGATGGTGGACGTGCCGAGCTGCCGCAAGCCGGACGGAACCCGCACCGAGCCGATGTTCGCGATGTTCAACTACGCCTTCGAGACGGGCGGCTCGGCCTGCACGATCCGCACGGTCGAGAAGCTGACCGGGATCCGGATCGACCACCACATCGTGGTGGACTTCAGCGGCTTCAAGAAGATGGTCGACGCCGTCGACGGCGTCGAGATCTGCCTGGCGGAGCCCATCCGGGACAAGGCGGCCAAGCTGCGGCTGCCCGCGGGGCGCGTGCGGCTGAACGGGGAGCAGGCTCTCGGCTACGTCCGGGCCCGCAAGTCCCTCGGCAACGGCAGCGACACCGACCGCATGGACCGCCAGCAGCGCTTCCTCGGCGCGCTCGTCAACAAGGTGCGCAGCAACGACGTACTGCTGAATCCGGTCAAGCTCTATCCGGTGCTGGACGCGGCCACGTCCTCGTTGACGACGGACCCCTCTCTGGCGAGTTTGCGCGGTTTGTACGAACTCGTACGCGGTGTGCGCCACATCCCCATGGAACGCGTGCAGTTCCTGACCGTTCCGCGGGAGTCGTACGTCTACAACGCCAATCGCGACCAGCTCGTGGAGCCGGCCGCGGAGAAACTCTTCGCCCGGCTGCGTACGGACGCGCCGATCAACGTCTCCAGGGAAGTTCCGGGGGATTCCGCGGCAAAGGGCGATTCGGATTCGCAGTCGTACGATCACCCTGAGTACAAGGAGGACAGCAGCTCTCCCGCCCCGACGTTCCGCGGAAACACCGCCGCCGAGGACGACTGCGAGTAAAGCCATCCCCAAGTAGTCCGGCCCGGACGAACGCGCGTTCAAAGAATTGGGGTGGATTGCCCGGTTGTATGGGCGTGGAATTCGTCACCGCCGTGGCTCCACGCTGAACTGGGCGGATAGTGTGAGCGCTCCGGTGCCCCCGGCCCTGCGACCCGACCGGTCGTGGCCCGGGGTCGCGCACTGTTTGTACGAGAGCCGAGCGTCTTTGAGGGGGAAGACGCCGCGTGGCCCCGACGGAGGATTCGGACAACCGTGGACGCGCAAGGCCGTGGGCGGGCGGACAACATCGATCCCGCAGACCAGTGGGTGCTCAATCCGAACACCGGCGAATACGAACTGCGACTGGCCAATTCCGCAGCGCAGTCGGGAGTGCCCGGACCGCGGGCGGCCGCGCGCCGTGCCGCACAGGGCGCCGCCCGTTCCCGGACAGCCGCGCCGGGCAGCCGCACCGCGCCCGAGACACCGGGCCGCGAGGGTGCGCCGGGCCGTGAGGTCCCGCCGCCGCGCAGGCGCCGTACGCCGCCCGAGGAGCCGCCGGGGCGGCGCGGGCGACGGCCGGCCAAGAAGCCCAGGGGCAAGAAGATCCTGATGTGGACGGGCGGCTCCATGGCGCTGGTCCTGGTCGCCGTCGGCACCGCGGGATACCTCTACCTCAAGCACCTCGAGGGCAACGTCAACACGCAGGACGTCGGTGACGCGGCCGCGAGCAACTTCAGCAAGGACGAGGCCTTCAACATCCTGCTGATCGGTACCGACAAGCGCACCGGCGAGGGCAACGAGGGCTACGGCGACAAGGACAACTCGACGGGCCACGCCGACACCACGCTGCTGCTGCACGTCGCCAAGGACCGGACGAACGCGACGGTGCTGAGCATCCCGCGCGACATGAAGGTGGACATCCCGGACTGCGAGACGAAGCAGGAGGACGGCTCCTTCGAGACGATCCCGGGCATCCACGACCGCTTCGGCTACAGCCTGGGTGTCGGCGGGCGCGACGCAGGCTGCACCATGCGCACGGTCGAGCAGCTGACCGGCGTCAAGCCGGACCACTTCATGATGGCCGACTTCAACGCCATCAAGACCCTGACCACAGCCGTGGACGGCGTCGACGTGTGCGTCGAGAAAGCCGTCGACGACCCCAAGTCGCATCTGAAGCTCCCCGCCGGTCCCTCGACCATCGAGGGCGAGCAGGCGCTGGCGTTCGTCCGCACCCGGCACGCCTGGGGGAACGAGGGCGACCTGGACCGCATCAAGGTGCAGCAGCAGTTCCTGGCGTCCCTGATGCGCAAGATGTCCTCCGGCGACACGCTGACCAGCCCGACGAAGCTGGTGAAGCTGGCGGAGGCGGCCACCGAGGCACTGACCGTCGACAAGGCCATCGGCGACGTCGGCACTCTCAAGGACATCGCCCTGGAGATGAAGAAGGTGCCGATGAAGAACCTCTCCTTCACGACGGTACCGGTGGTCGACAACCCCGAGGAGACGGTGAAGGTGACGGTCGTCCTCAACGAGACCCTGGCACCGCCGATCTTCGACGCGATCAAGAACGACGTCTCCCTGACCGAGGTCAAGCAGAAGAAGAAGCAGGAGAGCGCGGCCATCGCGGCCCGGCTGAAGGGCACCAGGGCGCCCGCCTCCGAGGTGCGGGTGCAGGTGCTCAACGGCGGTGCGGCCGACGGTTCCGCGCAGAAGACGCTCAACTGGCTCCAGTTGGAGGAGAGCGTCACCAAGTCGGAGAACGGCGGCAACGCGCCCGCCGACCTGGCGAGGACCACGCTGGAGTACGCCCCCGACCAGGCCGACCAGGCCCGCGCGCTCGCCGCGATCATGGGGCTGTCCGGCGCGGCGATGAAGCCGGGCGAGAGCGTGACCAACTCCCAGGGCCTGCCGACGATGACCCTGACCCTGGGCAAGGACTTCAAGGGGGCGGGGATCCCGCTGACCGGCCAGGCGAAGATCGACGTGAAAGACAAGACCACGGCGGACAAGGTTCAGTGCGCCAGCTGAGACGGCCACGGCCGAGAAGTTGAGCGCCGCAGGCGACCAGACGGGCCTGTCACGCGTCTTACCCGACGCATGACAGGCCCGTTCGATGGCCGCAAGGGTGGGGAGGACGGGAAATGACGCAGAGCAGTGTGCAAGGGGAGGGGACTCTTCAACGGGTCCGGCACGCTGACGAGGACAGTGCCCACGCCGGCCGGACCACGGCCGGAACCGCACAGGGGAACTCGCCGGGCACGGAAGGGGAGCCGGAGCCCGGCACACGGGCCGATGCCCTGCACGGCGGGCGACGCGCCCGGCGCGCCCCGCGGCTCGGCGGCCGTGTCCTGCGCTGGACGGCGGGCGCCGTGGCCCTGCTCATCGTGGGCACGGCCGGCGCCGGGTATCTGTACTACCGGCACCTGAACGACAACATCAAAGAGGACCACCTCAACCTCGGTGACAGCGACGTCGCCGCGCCCACGCCGAACGCCGCCGGGCAGACGCCGCTGAACATCCTGCTCATAGGCTCCGACGCGCGCGACACCGAGGAGAACCAGAAACTCGGCGGCGCCAAGGAGACGTTCGGCAGCCCGCCGCGCGCGGACGTGCAGATGCTGCTGCATCTGTCCGCCGACCGCTCGAACATGTCGGTCATCAGCATGCCGCGCGACACGCTCGTGCAGATACCCAAGTGCACCGACCCCGACGACGGTCAGGTCTACGAGGCGAGCAACGGCCGCGACATGACCAACCTGAGCCTCAGCAACGGCGGTCCGGGCTGCACGGTGGCCACCTGGCAGGAGCTCACCGGCATCCATATCGACCACTTCGTCATGGTCGACTTCGCCGGTGTGGTGTCGATGGCCGACGCGATAGGCGGCGTCCCGGTGTGTGTGGACGCCAACATCCGCTCCCGGGACAGCCAGGGCCACGGCTCCGGCCTGAAACTGGAGGAGGGCACCCACCCGGTCAAGGGCGAGCAGGCCCTCCAGTGGCTGCGCACCCGCTACGGCTTCGGCGACGGCAGCGACCTCGAGCGCGCCAAGGCCCAGCACATGTACATGAACTCCCTGGTCCGCGAACTGCGCACGAACGCGACCCTGGGCAGCCCGAACAAACTGCGCAAGCTCGCCGAGGAAGCCACCCGGGCACTCACCGTCGACCCCGGCCTGAACAGCGTCAAGAAGCTCTACGACCTCAGCAACGAACTGCGGGCGGTGGCGCCGGAGCGGGTCACGATGACCACGATGCCCAACCGCTATGTCGGCGCGCGCGTGGAGCCGACCGAGGACGCCGAGCAGCTGTTCCGGCTGGTGCGCGAGGACATCGCGCTGGACGGCAAGGGCCAGAAGAAGAAAAAGAGGACGGAGCCGGTCTCCGGCGACCCGGCCGCGCCGGACGCCGAGATCGCCGTCCAGGTCCAGAACGGCACGCGCACCGATGTGCTGGGCCCGGCCAACAGGCGGGCCACGGAGGTGGCGGGACTGCTCACCGAGGCGGGCTTCACCGGCGCGGTGCCCGATCCGCAGACGCCCCCGGCCGAGAAGGTCACGGTGGTGCGGTTCCCGAGCGCCGACCTGGAGGGCGACGCCCAGGCGGTGGCGCGTGCCCTGAAGATCCCGCTGAGCTCGGTGCGGCGCTCGACGGACGTCAGCGGGGTCACCCTGATCGTGGGCGCCGACTGGCGCGAGGGCACCGTGTACAAGGCACCGGCCCGCAGCGACAAGCTGCCCGACACCGCCGAGGCCCTCAACGGCGCGGACGACGGGGCCTGTATGCATGTGAACCCGGCGTTCACCTGGTGACGACGGCCGGCGCGGGAGACTGGGCCGCGCCGTTCCCGGGACGGCCGGTCCGGGGGAGAGAACGACGAGCGAACCGGATCCGTCCGAGGTCCGGTTCGCTCGTTCGCGTTCAGCGCTCGGCGAGCACCGCCGGCCGCCGTGAGGCGATCACCTTGCGGGCCAGTGCCTTCGGGCTGGTCAGGAAGCCCCAGCCCCAGGACATGTGCATGGTGGCGAGGGCGAGCGGGATCTGGAGGCGGGCCTTGAGCGGCAGGCCGCCGCCCGCGGGGAGCGAGCCCGCGGTGATCGCGGCGAGGTAGCCGCCCGGGATCACCAGGCCCCAGGGGGTGAGGGCCACGCCCACGACCAGGCCGGCCGCGATGGCGCAGACCGCCGTCGGCGGGGCGAGGTAGCGCAGGTTGATGGAGCCCGAGTGGTAGCGGGCCACGACATGGCGCCAGCGGCCGTAGTCCTTGTACTGCTTGGCCAGCGCCTTCACGCTCGGGCGCGGCCGGTAGGACACCCGCAGCTCCGGCGAGAACCAGATCAGGCCGCCCGCCTCACGGATGCGGAAGTTCAGCTCCCAGTCCTGGGCGCGGATGAACTCCTCGTTGTAGCCGCCCTGCCGCTCCAGGGCCTCCCGGCGGAAGACGCCGAGGTAGACCGTCTCGGCGGGCCCGGCCTGGCCGCCGGTGTGGAAGGCGGCGTTGCCCACGCCGATCTTCGAGGTCATCGCGGCCGCGACCGCGTGCTCCCAGTCGTTCTCGCCCTCGGCGTGCATGATGCCGCCGACGTTCTGCGCGCCGGTCTCCTCCAGGAGCCGTACGGCGGTCGCGATGTAGTTCGGCGAGAGCATGCCGTGCCCGTCGACGCGGACCACGACCGGGTGCCGGGAGGCCTTGATCGCGGCGTTCAGGGCGGCGGGCGTGCGTCCGGTGGGGTTGGGCACGGTGTGCACGCGCGGGTCCTCGCGCACCAGTTCGGCCGCGATCTCGTCCGTACGGTCCGTGGACGGACCGAGGGCGATCACGACCTCCATCTCACCGGCGTACTCCTGCGCGAGGATCGCCTGGACGGAGCCGCGCAGATGCCGTTCCTCGTTGAGGACGGGCATGATCACGGAAACGGCGGGGAGCTGCACGTCGGGCTTGGCGTTCATCGGTGCTCACGTTACCGCGAACGGGGGACACCGGGTGCCCCGGCCGTGGCGCTGCGCCGGGGTGGAGATCGTATCGGCCTACGGTGCTCACGGCTCCCGCGTACGGCCTCGCCCGGAGGTGTTCCCTTGCCCACGCCGCCCAGGTCCCCCGGCCGGCCCCAGCCCCGACCGCGGCCGTCCCGCCGCGTCCCACGGCCCGCGCCGCGGCCCAGACGGCCCCGCTGGGCCATGCGGGTGGTGACCAGCCTGTCGGTGGTGGTGCTGGCCTCCGCCGGTATCGGGCACGCCGTCGTCACCAGTCTCGACGCGGACATCGCGCGTGTGGACCCGTTCAAGGACATGAAGAACCGGCCGCAGGCCGGGCACGGCATGAACGTGCTGCTGGTAGGCACCGACGGCCGCGACCGGATCTCGAAGGCCGAGCGCCAGAAGTACCGCCTCGGCGGGGCGCCCTGCCGCTGCACCGACACGGTCATGATCGTGCACATCTCGGAGGACCGGGAGCGGGCGAGTGTGGTCTCCCTCCCCCGCGACTCCTACGCCGAGCTGCCCGCGCACGTCGACCGGACCACGGGTGAGCGGCATCACGCGCACCCCATCAAACTGAACGCCGCCTACGCCGAGGGCGGGCCCCAGCTGACCGTGCGGACGGTCGAGCACATGACGCATGTGAAGATCGACCACTATCTGGAGGTCGACTTCACCAGCTTCATGAAGACCGTCGACGTCCTCGGCGGCGTCCGCATCTGCACCACGGACCGGCTGAAGGACTCCTACACCGGCCTGGACCTGCCCGCGGGCCCGCACGACCTCAAGGGCGGCCAGGCCCTCCAGTACGTCCGCGCCCGCCATGTCGACGGCGCCTCCGACCTCGGCCGGATGCAGCGCCAGCAGCGGTTCCTCGCGGCGCTGGTGGAGCGGGCGACCTCCTCGGGCGTCCTGCTGAACCCGCTGAAGTTCCGGGACGTGACCCGGGCCGTGCTCGGCTCGGTCCGCGCGGACAAGGGGTTCGGCACCGACGAACTCCTGGACCTGGGGCGGGCGATGCGCAACTTCTCCCCCTCCTCCTCGGAGTTCGCCACGGTCCCCATCGGGAAGATGGGCCATGTGGTCAAGGGCATCGGCTCCACCCTGAAATGGGACCCGGTGAAGTCGGCCAGGCTGTTCCGGGCGCTGCGCGAGGACCGGCCGCTTGCGGCCCACCGCCCGCGCGACACCGCGGTCCGGGTGCCCGTGGCCCCGCAGCAGATCCGGGTGCAGGTGGAGAACGGCACCCGCACCGCCGGTCTGGGCCGCCGCGTCGACGCCGCCCTCGCCGCGACCGGCTTCCGCACGACCCGGCAGCCCACCAACGCGGCCCGGCCCACGAACCGCCGTACCGTCGTCGTCCACGACCCCCGCTGGGACCGCTCGGCCAAGTCCCTCGCCGCGGCCCTGCCCGGCAGCGAGCTGCGCGCGGTGAAGGGGCAGGGGGCGACGCTGAAGGTGGTCGTCGGCGCGGACTTCGAGAAGGTGCGCAAGGTCCGCGCGGAGAACGCCCGGCAGGGCGAGTTCGGGGTGGTGCGGGGCGACGAGGTGGGGTGCCCCTAGGGCAGTCGCGTGCGGCCCGGGGTCAGTCCTCGTAGCCTTCGGCCGCGCGCTTCTCGCGCAGTTCCCTGATCGCGCGCCGACGGGAGAGCCGGTGGGTGCGGCGGATCTGGGCCTCCTGGTAGCGGCGCTTGTCGCGCTCGGTCTCGGGGAGCACCTGCGGTACCGAGCGCGGCTTGCCGTCGGCGTCGACCGCGGCGAAGACCAGATAGGCGGAGCCGACCTGGGTGGCGGGCGTGGACTCGTTCCAGCGCTCGGCCAGGACGCGTACGCCGACCTCCATGGAGGTCCGGCCGGTCCAGTTGACCTGGGCCTTCACATGCACGAGGTCGCCGACGCGGACCGGCTCCAGGAAGACCATCTCGTCCATCGACGCGGTGACGGCGGGTCCGCCGCTGTGCCGTCCGGCCACCGCACCCGCCGCGTCGTCGACCAGCTTCATGATCACGCCGCCGTGCACCGTGCCCAGCAGGTTCGTGTCGTTGTGGGTCATGATGTGGCTGAGCGTCGTACGGGAGGCCGAGGTCGGCTTGCCGGGAATGCCCGGATCGTCCATGTCGGCGTTGCTGGCCTGGTCTGTCATGGCCTCCACCTTATGCCGAACAGGCAGGTGGGGGCTTTGTGTCAGATTGGCAACAGCACTGCCCCTGTTTTCCGCTCACCCTTGTAAAGCACACGCCTTCGACCGGCACACTGGGGCGCATGAACGATTGGCCCGAGGGATGGTCCGACGACAACCGCGGCAGCCGCGGCCCCGCCTACGGTCGCGGCAGCGCCGGTGCGCAGCCCGAGGGCGCCCGTGTGATGCGACAGGTCCGGCGCGGCCCCGGCGGGGGCGGTTACCAGGCACCGCCGCAGCACGGAGGGGTTCCGCAGCAGCCGTCGTACGTGGACGGCGGTGACGGCTACGACAGCGGCTACAACACCGGCCAGGTGTACGGCGGCGGTCCCGGCGGAGGCGGGGACGGCTACTCCGACGGCGGCCGGCCGCGGCCCGACTGGCGGCGCCGGATCAAGTGGACCGCGATCACCGTCACCACGGTGTTGTTCGTCACGGCGGTCGGCACCTACTTCTGGGCCGACTCCAAGCTCAACCGCGAGGTCGACCTGTCCAAGGTCATCGAGCGGCCGGAGGCGGGCGAGGGCACGAACTACCTCATCGTCGGCTCCGACAGCCGCGCGGGCATGACCGCCGAGCAGAAGAAGAAGCTGCACACCGGGTCCTCCGAGGGCAAGCGCACGGACTCGATGATGATCCTGCACACCGGCGACGGCGCCCCGACGCTGATCTCCCTGCCCCGCGACTCGGACGTGGAGATCCCCAGCTTCCAGGGCTCGGAGTCCGGCAAGACCTACCCGGGCACCGGCCGGCACGTGAAGCTGAACGCCGCGTACGCCGAGGACGGTCCCGAACTGCTGGTGCGCACGGTCGAGTTCAACACCGGCCTGCACATCGACCACTACGTCGAGATCGGCTTCGCCGGGTTCGCGAACATCGTGGACGCGGTCGGCGGCGTCGAGATCGACATCCCGAAGGCCTTCAAGGACAAGAACTCCGGCGCGGACTTCCAGGCGGGCAAGCAGACCCTGAACGGCGAGGAGTCGCTCGCCTTCGTCCGCACCCGCTACGCGTTCGCCCGCTCCGACCTGGACCGCACCAAGAACCAGCAGAAGTTCCTGTCTGCCCTGGCCAGTCAGGTCGCGACGCCGAGCACCGTCCTCAACCCCTTCAAGCTCTACCCGACCATGGGCGCGGGCCTGGACTCCCTCATCGTCGACGAGGACATGGGGCTGTTCGACCTGGCCGACATGTTCTGGGCGATGAAGGGCGTCAGCGGCGGCGACGGCAAGTCCATGAACATTCCGCTGGCGGGCTCCACGGGCGGCAACCTGCTGTGGGACAAGGACAAGGTCAAGACGCTGGTGAGCCAGCTGAAGAACGACGAGACGGTCACGGTGTCGGGCGACTGACCCGGCGACGCCCTGCCGGACCGATGACCGGTCCGGCAGATGACCGTCCCTAAGCCGTCGCCCGCGCGAGCAGCGCCCCGTGTTCCAGGGACAGCTCGCCGCGGGCGTCCGTGTATCCGGCCGCGGCGATCCGGCCGTACTCCGCGCGGACACGGGCGACGGTCTCGGTGTCCTGGGCGGTGACGATCAGGCCGATCGTGGCGAGGCCCGAGGCCGCGGCGGTCCACCACTCCTCGACGCCCGCGCGGTGCTCGAAGCGGGTCTCGGCGCAGGCGGCGCCGGTGAAGCCCGCCTCCCTGAGCAGGGCGGCGACTCCGTCCGGGGTGCGCGTGAAGTCCTCCGCGGCCTCCAGACGCGGCAGACCGGGCGGCGGGACCACGCCGGCGGCCTCCAGCGCGCGGCCGTACAGCTCCATGCCGGCCTGGCGGCCGGTGCTCCACAGAGTGACGGCGAGGCGCCCGCCGGGCCTGAGCACGCGGCGCAGTTCGGCGAGGGCGGCGCGCGGGCGGCCGACGTGGTTGAGCACGAAGTTGCCGACGACGGCGTCGAACTCGCCGTCCGCGAAGGGTAGTTCGGGCAGTTCGGCGACCTCGGCGGGGATGCCCCGGGCGCGGGCCGCCGCCGCCATTGCGGGCTCGGCGTCCACCGCCCTCACCCGGGCGCCGCGTTGCCGGGCGGCCAGGGCCGCCGTGCCCGTGCCGGTGCCGACGTCCAGGACGTACGTCCCGGCGCCGACGCCCGCCGCGTCCAGCAGCTCCGGCACCGGGTGCGCGCACAGCCGGGCGAAGGTCGAGCCGTAGGCCTCGGCGCGCCCGGCCCACATCCGCCGCTCCGCGGTGTCGAACGCGGTGGCGGTCGGGTGGACGGCCGGGCTCACGGCTTGCGACCCACGCCCGCGAAGTGGGTGACCCGGACGGGCTCGGGGCCCGGTTCGGGCCGCCAGCGGGAGCAGCTGACGATGCCGGGCTCCAGCAGTTCGACGCGGTCGAAGAAGCGGGCGAGGTCCTCGCGGGTGCGCAGGGTCATCGGCGCGGAGCCCTGGCTGTTCCAGTACTCGACGGCCTGGGTCATGGCCTCGCCGTCGACCTCGGTCGTGGGGTGCGATATCGCGAGGTGGCTGCCGGAGGGCAGGGCGTCCAGCAGCCGGTGGACGATACCTGCGGCCTCGCCGGTGTCCATGACGAAGTTGAGGATGCCCAGCATGGTGACCGCCACCGGGCGCTGGAGGTCGAGTGTCGCGGCCGCCCCGCGCAGGATCGTCTCGGGGTCGTTGACGTCTGCCTCGATGTAGTCGGTGGCTCCCTCGCGGGTGCTGGTGAGCAGCGCGTGGGCGTGGTTCAGCACGAGCGGGTCGTTGTCGACGTAGACGATCCGGCAGGAGGGGTCGACGCGCTGGGCGACCTCGTGGGTGTTCTCGGCGGTCGGCAGCCCGGTGCCGATGTCCAGGAACTGCCGCACGCCCACCTCGCCGGCCAGATGCCGCACCGCGCGGGCGAGGAACGCCCGGTCGGCGACGGCCGAGCGCGGCAGCTCCGGCACGAACGACAGGATCTGGTCACCGACCTCCTGGTCCACCGGGTAGTTGTCCTTGCCGCCCAGCCAGTAGTTCCAGATCCGCGCCGAGTGGGAGACGTCCGTACGCAGGCGGTTCACCCGGCCGACGCCTTCGTCGTGGGAGGGGAGGGGGTCGGACATGAGGTGGGTCTCCTTGGTCGGGAACGATCCGATCGCGCCCTCAACCTAGACACAATCAGCCTCCGCCGTCGGCCACTTGGCCGATCCTGGCCCGTGCCCGGACGGGGGCTCGGGAGCGCCGACGGGCATGCGACAGCCCCCGGCCGGGGGCTCCGGGCGGGGGCTCGGCAGGTGCTCGCGGGTTACGGCAGGTTGCGGGCCATGACGATGCGCTGGACCTGGTTGGTGCCCTCGTAGATCTGGGTGATCTTGGCGTCGCGCATCATGCGCTCGACCGGGTAGTCGCGGGTGTAGCCGTAGCCGCCGAGGAGCTGGACGGCGTCGGTGGTGACCTCCATCGCGACGTCGGAGGCGAAGCACTTGGCGGCCGCGCCGAGGTAGGTCAGGTCGGCGTCGCCGCGCTCGGAGGCGGCGGCGGCCTGGTAGGTCAGCGCGCGGGCGGCCGAGATCTTCATGGCCATGTCCGCGAGCATGAACTGGATGCCCTGGAAGTCGGCGATCGCCTTGCCGAACTGCTTGCGCTCCTTGACGTAGCCCTTGGCGTAGTCGAGGGCGCCCTGGGCGACGCCGAGGGCCTGCGCGGCGATGGTGATGCGGGTGTGGTCCAGCGTCTTCATCGCGGTGGCGAAGCCGGTGCCCTCCTCGCCGATCATGCGGTCGGCGGGGATGCGGACGTTGTCGAAGTAGACCTCGCGGGTCGGGGAGCCCTTGATGCCGAGCTTCTTCTCCGGCGCGCCGAAGGAGACGCCCTCGTCGCCCTTCTCCACGACGAACGCGGAGATGCCCTTCGAGCGCTTCTCCGGGTCGGTGACCGCCATCACGGTGTAGTACTCGGAGACGCCGGCGTTGGTGATCCAGCGCTTGACGCCGTTCAGGATCCAGTGGTCGCCGTCGCGGACCGCGCGGGTCTTCATGCCGGCCGCGTCGGAGCCCGCCTCGGGCTCGGACAGGCAGTAGGAGAACATGCCGTCGCCCTTGGCGAGCGGGGTCATGTACTTCTTCTTCAGGTCCTCGGAGCCGGACAGGATCACCGGCAGGGAGCCCAGCTTGTTCACGGCCGGGATCAGGGAGGACGAGCAGCACACGCGCGCCACCTCCTCGATCACGATGACCGTGGCGAGCGCGTCGGCGCCCGCGCCGCCGTAGGACTCGGGCACGTGGACCGCGTGCAGGTCGTTCGCGACCAGCGCGTCGTGGGCCTCCTGCGGGAAGCGGGCCTCCTCGTCCACCGCGGCGGCGAACGGGGCGATCTTCGCCTCGGCCAGGGAGCGGACGGCGTCGCGGAGCATGTCGTGCTCCTCGGACGGGCGGTACAGGTCGAAGTCAGCCGATCCGGCCAAGGTCTCTCACGCTCCAATGACGCTACTGACGCTAACTACCGTTAAGTAACTCAATTTTAGTGCGTCCCCTCGCGAGGCGGATACGTGAGGTAGACGACAACGGGAAAAGTGCCCGCTGAATGGGGTTCCCGAGCCCCGGCTATGCTCGGGCACCGCATCACCGTTCGCCGTACTCCTGGAGCGTCCATGGCCCTGAAGATCACCGTGATCGGCACCGGCTATCTCGGCGCCACCCACGCCGCGGCCATGGCCGAGCTGGGCTTCGAGGTGCTGGGTCTCGACGTCGTCGAGGAGAAGATCGACCTGCTGCGGCAGGGCGAGGTGCCGATGTACGAGCCGGGCCTCGGGGAGCTTCTCCGCAAGCACGTGGCCGGGATCGAGGGCTCGTCCGGGCGGCTGCGCTTCACCACCGACTACGCCGAGGCGGCCGCGTTCGGCGATGTGCACTTCGTCTGTGTGAACACTCCGCAGCGGCACGGCGACTACGCCTGTGACATGTCCTACGTCGACTCCGCCTTCGCCTCGCTGGCCCCGCATCTGACCGGCCCTTCGCTGGTGGTCGGCAAGTCGACCGTGCCGGTGGGCTCCGCCGAGCGCCTGGCCGCCTACGTGGCCGAGCACGCCCCGGCCGGGGCGGACGCCGAGGTCGCATGGAACCCGGAGTTCCTGCGCGAGGGCTTCGCGGTGCAGGACACCCTGCACCCGGACCGGATCGTGGTCGGCGTGCGCAGCGAGCGCGCCGAGAAGCTGCTGCGCGAGGTGTACGCGACGCCGGTCGGCGAGGGCACCCCGTTCGTGGTGACCGACTTCCCCACCGCCGAGCTGGTGAAGACCTCCGCGAACTCCTTCCTCGCCACCAAGATCTCCTTCATCAACGCCATGGCCGAGGTGTGCGAGGCCGCGGGCGGCGACGTCGTCCAGCTGGCCGAGGCCATCGGCTACGACGACCGCATCGGGAAGAAGTTCCTGCGCGCCGGGATCGGCTTCGGCGGCGGCTGTCTGCCGAAGGACATCCGGGCGTTCATGGCCCGCGCGGGCGAGCTGGGCGCCGACCAGGCGCTGACCTTCCTGCGCGAGATCGACTCGATCAACATGCGTCGGCGCGGCCAGATGGTGGAGATGGCCCGCGAGGCGCTCGGCGGCGGCTCGTTCCTGGGCCGGCGCGTGGCGGTGCTCGGCGCCAGCTTCAAGCCGGACTCCGACGACGTACGGGACTCGCCCGCGCTCAACGTCGCCGGGCAGATACACCTCCAGGGCGGCCAGGTGACCGTCTACGACCCCAAGGGCATGGCCAACGCCCGGCGGCTGTTCCCGACCCTGGGCTACGCCGACACGGCGCTGGAGGCGGTGCGCGGGGCGGACGTCGTGCTGCATCTGACCGAGTGGCGGGAGTTCCGCGAGCTGGACCCGGCCGCGCTGGGCGAGGCGGCGAAGCAGCGGGTGATCCTCGACGGGCGCAACGCCCTGGACCCGGAGCTGTGGCGGCGGGCCGGGTGGACGTACCGGGCGATGGGACGCCCCACGGCCTGAGTTCCGCGCACGGCGGTGGCGACGCCGGTTCGGCCGAGGCTCAGTCGGCCGAACCGGCGTCTTCCCGCATTCTGCCCCACGCACCCCCGCCGCGGCCGGTGAACGTTACGCGGCTCACGCATCCTTTGCGTTCAGAGGTTATTTAGCCCGGTATCGCCGCATCTTCGCGCGTGCTCCGCACACCTGCATCGAGCACCAGCGGCCGCGGCCGGCCGGGCTGCGGTCGTAGTACGCCCAGTGACAGGTGTCCGATTCGCACGCCTTGAGGCGGGTCCAGGTGCCGGCGACCAGGGCCTCGGCGACCGCCGCGGCGACCCGTGAGAGCAGGGGGCCTTCGTCGGCCGGGGCGAGCCGGGCCGAGCCGTCCCCGGAGTCGACAGCCAGCAGGAGCGGGGCGCCCGCGAGCAGCGTGCCGAGCGGGGTCACCGTGCCGTGCGGCGGGTGACCGGCATGGGCGAGGAGGGTCGCCCGCAGCGATTCACGCAGGTCGCGCGCGCGGGGCAGTTCCTCCTCGGTGAGCCCGAGCCGCGCCCGGCCGTCCGCCGAGTCGAGGGCGTCGGCGCCCGACTCGATGTCCAGCGTGTTGACCAGGGACTCGATCAGGGCGAGGCCTCCGGGCGCGGGTGATCTCTCGCTCATGGCTGCACGCTACCTCCCCGATCTCCCTTGCGACGTTACCTCTCATGAGGGACCATGAGGTAACGGTTACCGGTTACCAGCTCCTAGCGGTAACCCCGTATTCCCGAGGAGGAGTCATGGCTGTCGCCGAACTGGGTGTCGTCGTCCTGGACTGCCCGGATCCCGCCGGGCTCGCCGCGTTCTACGCCGCCGTCCTGGGCGGCAGCGTCGAGGGCGAGGGCGAATGGGTGGACGTGAAGGTGCCGGGCGGCCAGTCGCTGGCGTTCCAGGCGGCACCGGGGTTCGTGCCGCCGAGGTGGCCCGCCGCCGATCACTCGCAGCAGTTCCACCTGGATCTGAACGTGCCCGACCTGGACGCGGCCGAGCGGGAGGTGCTCGCCCTGGGCGCCCGCCCGCTGGACACGGAGGACCGGACGCGCGGCTGGCGGGTGTACGCCGACCCGGGGGGCCACCCGTTCTGTCTCTGCGCGAGCTGAACCGTCCGGTCGCCCGGCCGCGCGGGCGCCCGCGGTCAGCCGTCCAGCTCGGCGATCCTGGCCGTCGACGGCTCGCGGCGATGCTGTGCGGCGCGGGCGGTGGAGTCGGTGGTGCGCAGCACGCGCTGGACGTTGCCCCAGGTCAGCAGCGCGATGTCGGCCGCGGGCCAGCCGCGCTGGAACAGCTCGGCGACGAGCCGCGGGTACCCGGAGGGGTCGCCGAGGTCCTGGGGGTGGGCGGCGCCGGAGTCGTAGGTGCCGGACAGGCCCACGCACTCGGGCCCGGCGATCTCACGGACGTGGTCGAGATGGTCGGCGACGTCCCGCACGGTCGGCCCGGTCTGCTCGGCGGTCAGCGGCACCATGCACAGGCCCTTCGCCGCCCCCAGCTCGGCGAGCAGGTCGTCGGGCAGGTTGGCGGGGTGGGGGCGCAGCGCGCGGGCGGCGGAGCGGGTGCACAGCACCGGCGTCCTGGACAGGGCGATCGTCCGGGCGACGGTGGCCTCGGAGGCGCCGGAGAGGTCGGCGAGGACCCCGAGCCGGTTCATCTCCCGCACGACCTCCTCGCCGAACCGGGTCAGCCCGGCCTCACTGGCCCAGGAGGTGCCGCTGAGAGTGAGCACGCGCACCCCGAGCCGGTGCAGGACGCGCAGGATGGCCAGGGAGTCGTCCAGCGCGGCGGCCGTGGCCGGACCGAGCAGGACGGCGACCCGGCCGCAGTGGCGGGCGTCGATGAACTGCCCGGCGCTGCGGGCCAGGCGCAGGCCCTCGGGGTGCGCCCCGATGACCGAGCGCACCAGGTCGAGCTGCTCCAGCGTGGCGCCCACGGCCCGGTCGGCCGCCAGCCCCTCGGGCAGTTGCAGCGACCAGAACAACGCCCCGACCCGGCCCTCCCGCAACCGCGGCACATCCGTGTCGACCGCGCTCTCCCCGAGCTGGAGGTCGTACCAGGGCAGGTGGCGCAGCGCCCAGGGCAGGCCGCTGTAGCCGTCGGCGACGGGGTGCGAGGCCAGCAGGGCGTGCGCCTGTTCCAGCGGCTGCGCTCCCTCGGGGACGCTGACGGACGGCTCTTCGACCAGCTCGTCGAACGGCTCCGCGAGGGGCAGCGCGGCGATCCCGGTGCCGGGGTGCAGTTCGTCCTGGAGGTCGGCCATGGCGGTCTCCGTACGTCGGGATCACGGCGTGACCCGCCGTACCGTCACCGTCGCACGGACGTCCGGGGCCTTCCTGGTGGGCGGGGCGTTCGGGGGTACGCCCGCCGCCGCGCTTCAGGACCGCCGCGGGGCGGGGCGACCGGGGACACCGGCCGCTCCGCCCGGGGACGGCGGTCAGCCGTCGAGCGACTCGATCGTCGCGTTGGACGGGGAGCAGGTGGCCCGGAGATGGCGGGCCACGTCCTCCGCGGCGTCCAGCACCCGGACCGCGTTCTGCCAGGTCAGCTTGGCGAGATCGGAGTTGGACCATCCGCGGTCGTGGAGCTCGACGAGAAGACGCGGGTAACTCGACACGTCACCGAGGCCCTCGGGGGTGAAGGCCGTGCCGTCGTAGTCGCCGCCGATGCCGAGATGGTCGACGCCGGCGACCTCGCGCATGTGGTCGAGATGGTCGGCGACCGTCGACACCGTGGCGACCGGGCGCGGCCGCCGCTCCTCGAAGGCCGCGTGGACCTTCATGGCCTCCGGGGTGGTGTCGAGGTGGTGGAAGCCGTGGGCGCGCATGTTGTCGTCGGCGGCGGCCGTCCAGTCGACCGCGGCCTGGAGCACGAACTTCGGCACGAACGTCACCATCGCCATGCCGCCGTTGCCGGGCAGCCGCTCCAGGACGTCGTCGGGGACGTTGCGCGGATGGTCGCACACGGCCCGCGCGGAGGAGTGGGAGAAGATCACCGGGGCCGTGGAGGTGTCCAGCGCGTCCCGCATGGTCGTCGCGGCCACATGGGAGAGGTCCACCAGCATGCCGAGACGGTTCATCTCCCGCACGACCTCACGCCCGAACGCGGACAGCCCGCCGACGCTCGGCACGTCCGTCGCGGAGTCCGCCCAGGCCACGTTGTCGTTGTGGGTGAGCGTCAGGTACCGCACGCCCAGCGCGTACAGACCCCGCAGTGTGCCCAGCGAGTTGTCGATGGAGTGCCCGCCCTCGGCCCCCATCAGCGAGGCGATCCGGCCCTCGCGGCGCGCCGACTCCATGTCCGCGGCCGTGAACGCGGCCCGCAGTTCCATCGGATGACGGTCGATCAGCTGCCGTACGCAGTCGATCTGCTCCAGCGTGGCCGTGACCGGGTCGGGCAGGTCCGTGCGGACGTACACGGACCAGTACTGCGCGCCGACCCCGCCCTCGCGCAGCCGGGGCAGGTCGGTGTGCAGATGGGCGTCCTGCCGTACGGCGATGTCCCGGGCGGAGAGGTCGTAGCGGACCTGTTCGCGCAGGGCCCACGGCAGGTCGTTGTGGCCGTCGACGACCGGGAACTCGGCGAGGAGTTCCCGGACTGCCTCCAGGGCGGTCATCGCGGTCACTTCCCGAAGCCGAAGCCGCCGCCGGACCCCTCGGCCTTGGCGCGCAGGCGCTTGCCCTTCTCGGTGGCCTGGTCGTTCAGGTCCTGCTGGAACTCGCGCATCCTCGCCAGCAGGTCCTCGTCGTGCGCGGCGAGCATGCGGGCGGCCAGCAGACCGGCGTTGCGGGCGCCGGCCACCGACACGGTCGCCACCGGCACACCCGCCGGCATCTGCACGATCGACAGCAGCGAGTCCATGCCGTCCAGGTACTTCAGCGGCACCGGCACACCGATGACCGGCAGCGGGGTCACGGAGGCGAGCATGCCCGGCAGGTGCGCGGCGCCGCCCGCCCCGGCGATGATCGCCTTCAGGCCCCGGTCCGCGGCGTTCTCGCCGTACGCGATCATCTCGCGCGGCATGCGGTGGGCGGAGACGACGTCGACCTCGTAGTCGATCTCGAACTCGTCGAGGGCCTGGGCCGCGGCCTCCATGACCGGCCAGTCGCTGTCCGACCCCATGACGATGCCAACAACAGGGCTCATTCGGTGATGGTGCCTCTCAGGTAGTCGGCAGCGTGACGCGCGCGCTCCAGCACGTCGTCCAGCTCGTCGCCGTAGGTGTTGACGTGACCGACCTTGCGGCCGGGCTTCACGTCCTTGCCGTACATGTGGATCTTGAGCTTGGGGTCGCGGGCCATGCAGTGCAGGTACGCGGAGTACATGTCGGGGAAGTCGCCGCCGAGGACGTTCGCCATGACCGTCCAGCGCGCCCGGGGGCGCGGGTCGCCCAGCGGGAGGTCCAGGACCGCGCGGACGTGGTTGGCGAACTGGCTGGTGACCGCGCCGTCCTGGGTCCAGTGACCGGAGTTGTGGGGGCGCATCGCCAGCTCGTTGACGAGGATGCGGCCGTCGCGGGTCTGGAACAGCTCGACGGCGAGGTGGCCGACGACTCCCAGTTCCTTGGCGATGCTGAGCGCCATCTCCTCGGCCTTCAGCGCGAGCGCCTCGTCCAGGTCCGGGGCGGGCGCGATGACCGTGTCGCAGACGCCGTCGACCTGGCGGGACTCCACGACCGGGTAGGCGACGGCCTGGCCGTGCGGCGAGCGGACCACGTTGGCGGCCAGCTCACGGAGGTAGTCGACCTTCTCCTCGGCGAGGACCGGGACGCCCGCCTTGAAGGGCTCGGCGGCCTCCTCGGCGGAGTCCACCACCCACACGCCCTTGCCGTCGTAGCCGCCGCGGACGGTCTTCAGGACCACCGGGAAGCCGTCGCCCTCCGCCGCGAACGCGGCCACGTCCCGCGGATCGGCGACGATCCTGTGCCGTGGACAGGGCACACCGATCGCGTCGAGCTTCGCGCGCATCACCCCCTTGTCCTGGGCGTGCACCAGCGCGTCGGGGCCGGGGCGCACGGGAATGCCGTCCGCCTCCAGGGCCCGCAGATGCTCGGTGGGAACGTGTTCGTGATCGAAGGTGATCACATCGCACCCGCGCGCGAAGTCACGCAGCGTGTCGAGGTCGCGATAGTCGCCGACGACGACATCGCTGACGACCTGCGCCGCGGAATCCTGAGGGGTGTCACTGAGGAGCTTGAACCTGATGCCGAGCGGGATGCCTGCTTCGTGTGTCATACGAGCGAGCTGGCCCCCGCCGACCATGCCGACTACCGGGAACGTCACGCCCCCAGAGTATCCGGCGCGCGAGGACGGCCGGATTCCGCTCCTCGCGCGGGTCCCGTTACCGCTCCTCGCGCGTCCTGTGACCGCTCCTCGCGCGGGTCCTGTGACCGACCTGTGTGCTCGGTCGCGAGCGATCACGAAAGGGGGGTGGTTAGCATGATTGCGTTGACGATTTCCGACGGACGGGGCCTACAACGCCATGGGACGTGGTTCCTCAGGGCTTCACTCGGCGCCGCCCGGCGCGTTGCGGCTGCGCTTCGACCACCTGCTCCGGGAGGTCGCGAAGTTCGGCGCGGTCGGCGGTGCGGGGCTGCTCGTCAACCTCGCCGTCTTCAACCTGGTGCGCAGCGTCACCGACCTCCAGGTGGTGCGCGCCAGCGTCATCGCCACGGTCGTGGCGATCGCCTTCAACTACATCGGGTTCCGGTACTTCACCTACCGTGACCGCGACAAGAGCGGCCGCACCCGTGAGATGACCCTCTTCATCGTGTTCAGCGCGATCGGCCTGGTCATCGAGAACGGTGTGCTGTACGCGGCGACGTACGGGTTCGGCTGGGACAGTCCGCTGCAGAGCAACATCTTCAAGTTCCTCGGCATCGGCGTCGCCACCCTGTTCCGCTTCTGGTCCTACCGCAGCTGGGTCTTCAAGGCCCTGCCGCAGGAGACGGCCGCGCCGCAGCAGGTCACCGCCGCCGGGTCGCGCGGCACCCCGCGGGCCCGATCGGGCAGGGCCGGGCACCGCTCCGCCGACGGGACGCGGTCGGGACGGCAGCGGGTCAAGCAGCGGGTCTGAGGGGCGCGGGGGCTGTTCCGGCTCCGGACCGCCCGCGCTCAGCGCACTGTGGGGGCCTTCTCCTCGCTCTTCGGCGGGGCCGTGCGGGACAGGAACAGGCCGAAGACCGGCGGCTGGGCCTGGAGCATCTCCAGGCGGCCCCCGTCGGCCTCGGCGAGGTCCCGGGCCACGGCGAGGCCGATACCGGTGGAGTTGCGGCCGCTGATGGCCCGCTCGAAGATGCGCGCGCCGAGGTCGGCCGGGACGCCCGGGCCCTCGTCGGTGACCTCGATCACGGCCTGGTTGCCGGTGACCCGGGTGCGCAGGGCGACGGTGCCGCCGCCGTGCATCAGGGAGTTCTCGATCAGCGCGGCCAGCACCTGCGCGACCGCGCCCGGGGTGCCGACCGCCTGGAGGTGCCGTTTTCCGGAGCTGACGATGGCCCGGCCCACACCCCGGTACGCGGGGCGCCACTCGGCGAGCTGCTGCTGGATGACCTCGTCGAGGTCGAAGGTGACGGCGGAGCCGGTGCGGGGGTCGCGGGCGTTGGTCAGCAGCCGCTCCACGACGTCCGTGAGGCGCTCCACCTGGGTCAGCGCGATGGTCGCCTCCTCCTTCACCGTCTCCGGGTCGTCCGTGAGGGTGATCTCCTCCAGCCGCATCGACAGCGCGGTGAGCGGGGTGCGCAGCTGGTGGGAGGCGTCGGCGGCCAGCCGCCGCTCGGCGGTGAGCATGCGGCCGATGCGCTCGGCCGAGGCATCCAGTACGTCGGCTACGCGGTCCAGTTCGGGGACGCCGTAGCGCTTGTGACGGGGGCGCGGGTCGCCGGAGCCGAGGCGTTCGGCGGTCTCCGCGAGGTCGGTGAGCGGGGAGGCGAGGCGGCCCGCCTGGCGCAGGGCGAGCAGGACCGCGGCGATGACGGCCAGCAGGGCCACCGCGCCGATGATCAGCAGGGTGCGGCCGACCTCGCGGGTGATCCGTGAGCGGGGCTCCTGGACGGTGACCGTCTCGCCCTCCTCGCCGCGCGCGGTGTGCTCGATGACGTCGCCGTCGGGCTCGTCGCCGATCTCGATGACCTCGCGGCCGGGGATGCGGATCGCCGCGAAGCGGTCGTCGCCGACCTGGTCCTGCAGGATCTCCGCGGAGATCTGCTCGTCGCCGAGGATGCGGCCGTCGACGATGCCGGCGAGGCGTACGGCCTCGGAGTTCACCCGCTCCTGGGCGGTGGTGGTGATCGTCCGTGTCTCGACGATCACCAGGGATACGCCGAAGACGGCGATGACGACGAGTACGACGGCGAGGGTGGACTGGATCAGACGACGGCGCACGGGTCCTCCGGGAGCGGCTTCACGACTCCCAGTCTGCCAACACGGTCCCCTTGAGCGCCGCTCCCCCCTCCGGGGCAGGGCCGTCGATCGAGTGCGGCCCGCTCGTGGCAGATCGCGCAGTTCCCCGCGCCCCTTCAGTGCTTGCCGCCGCCGTTCGACCGCGGGTCCTCGTGGGCTGGTCGCGCAGTTCCTCGCGCCCCTAGGGGGTGCGGTCGTCGATCGGGTGCGGGTCGCGGTCGGCCGGTCGCGCAGTTCCCCGCGCCCCTAGGGGGTTGGGCTGCTGGCGCGTCGGGCAGCCCATCGGGGTCGCGGGACTGTACCGATCTCCGGCTACCGCCACGCGGACCCGACAAGCCGCAGCCGACAACCGACGGCAACCACATCAGGGGCGCGGGACTGTACCGAATTGCGGCTACCGCCGCGCGGGCGCGACAAGCCGCAGCAGACAGCCACCCGATCAGGGGCGCGGGGAACTGCGCGAACAGCCCACCACGGCCCACAGCCGAACGACTGCAAGTAGCACCATCAGGGGCGCGGGGAACGGCGCAAGAGGCTGTAGGGGGCTCGGGCAGGGGGCGGCAGCGGCCCCGGGGGTGGGTGGGGTTCAACCGCCGGCGGCACTCAGCTCTTCTCGAAGCGGAACCCGACCCCCCGCACAGTCGCGATGTACCGAGGATTGGCCGCATCGTCACCCAGCTTCTTGCGCAGCCACGAGATATGCATGTCGAGCGTCTTGGTCGACGACCACCACGTCGTGTCCCACACCTCACGCATCAGCTGATCCCGCGTGACCACCCGCCCCGCGTCCCGCACGAGCACCCGCAGCAGATCGAACTCCTTCGCCGTGAGCTGGAGTTCCTCCTCGCCCATCCACGCCCGGTGCGACTCCACGTCGATCCGCACGCCGTGCGTCGCCGGCGGCTGCTGCGGCTCCGCGGAACCGCGCCGCAGCAGCGCCCGGACCCGGGCGAGCAGCTCGGCGAGCCGGAACGGCTTGGTGACGTAGTCGTCCGCCCCCGCGTCCAGCCCGACGACCGTGTCCACCTCGTCGGCCCGCGCGGTGAGGATCAGGATCGGCACGGTCTGCCCCTCGGCGCGCAGCCGGCGGGCGACCTCCAGGCCGTCCATGCCGGGCAGCCCGAGGTCCAGGACGACCAGGTCGATACCGCCCTGGATACCCGCGTCCAGCGCGGTGGGGCCGTCCTCACGCACCTCGACCTCGTACCCCTCCCGGCGCAGCGCGCGGGCCAGGGGCTCCGAGATGGACGCGTCGTCCTCGGCGAGCAGTACACGGGTCATGACCTGATGGTAGTCCGCCTGGTGGCGGCCCAGAGGTGAGATCGCCACGGCGGATTCTTACCTTTGGATCTGTACCGAAATGACGGATTCACACCTTTCCCAACCTTGGTACGAACCTATGATTGAGGCTCGGATCCGTCTGATCGCATTCGAATTAGGCTCCACGGTTCCTTGATCACCTGTGATCCATATCTCAAGTCCTTTCATTTCAGGCACTGAACTGCCGTATGGTGATTCAACGCCTGTAGCACCGCAGGGACCTTTGGCTCCGCATTTGACGCCGAGGGTCTCTTTTGTGTGCGGGCCGGCTCGCGCCGGCCCTGAAAGGAATGACCTGTGGCCGGGCCTCACCACGCGACAACGCGCGAGAGGCGTGGATCCCGGTGGTCGCCGTCCACCGTCCCGTGACCCGGGGCGGACTCCCCCTGGGCGTAGGGGCGGACGGGCCGATCACGCCGGTGCCGGCCGCCCCACCGGGCGCGCAACGCTCCACCCCGCGCGTCCCGAACCAGCAAGGAACGACCCATGGCGTCCAGCCTGACGAAGGACTCGGTCCGTCCGGGCACCCCCGGTTCCGAGAAGACCTTCCTCGGCCACCCCCGCGGCCTGGCCACTCTCTTCATGACCGAGATGTGGGAGCGGTTCTCCTACTACGGCATGAGGGCACTGCTCCCGCTGTACCTCGTCGCCCCGGGCGGCCTGCACCTCGACGCGGCCACGGCCACGGCGATCTACTCCGTTTACGTCTCGCTGGTCTACCTGCTGGCGATGCCCGGCGGCTGGTTCGGCGACCGGGTCTGGGGCCCGCGCAAGACCGTCGCCGTCGCCGGCGCGGTCATCATGCTCGGCCACCTCACCCTGGCCCTCCCCGCCTCCGGCACCTTCTACGCCGGTCTCGGCCTGGTCGCCGTCGGCTCGGGTCTGCTGAAGGCCAACATCTCCACGATGGTCGGCCACCTCTACGACGGCCCGGACGACCCGCGCCGCGACGGTGGCTTCACGGTCTTCTACATGGGCATCAACCTCGGCGCCTTCGCCGCCCCGCTGGTCATCGGCACCATCGGTGAGAACGTCAACTGGCACCTGGGCTTCGCCCTCGCCGCGCTCGGCATGGCCCTGGGCCTCGGCCAGTTCCTGCTGGGCAGCCGCAACCTGGCCGAGCGCTCCAGCGTCGTGCCGAAGCCGCTGTCCGCTCAGGAGAAGGCGTCCACGCTGCGCAAGGCCGCCGTCTGGGCCGGTATCGCCGTGGTCTTCTACGCGATCGTCGGCTTCTCCGGCTCCTACACCCTGAACTGGATCCTGGTCCCGCTGACCCTGCTCGGCGTGATCATCCCGGTGCTGGTGCTGGTCAACATCAAGCGCGACAAGGACCTCGACCGCACCGAGCAGAAGTCGATGTCGGCGTACATCTGGTTCTTCGTCGCCGCCGCCGTCTTCTGGATGATCTACGACCAGGGCGGCTCGACCCTGTCGATCTTCGCCGACTCCTCCGCCGAGAACACCGTGTTCGGCTGGGAGTTCCCGGTCTCCTGGTACCAGTCGGTCAACCCGGTCCTGATCATGGCGCTGGCCCCGGTCTTCGCCTGGTTCTGGCTGGCGCTGAACCGGCGCGGCAAGGAGCCGAGCACGATCGTGAAGTTCGCCTCGGGTCTGGTCCTGGTCGGCGCGTCCTTCTTCCTCTTCCTCGCCCCGCTGTCGATCGCCGAGGGCGGTCACAAGGCGGCCGCGATGTGGCTGGTGGCGATCTACTTCGTGCAGACCGTGGGTGAGCTGCTGCTCTCGCCGGTCGGCCTGTCGGTCACGACGAAGATGGCGCCCGCGAAGTACGCCTCGCAGATGATGGGTGTCTGGTTCCTGGCCGTCACCGCGGGTGACGCCACGACCGGTCTGCTGTCCATCGCCGGGGTCGATCTCAACAAGACGGGCATCGTCGCGCTGGAGGCGACTCTGGCCGTGGTCGCCGGTGTCGCGGTGTGGATGTACCGCAACAAGGTCAAGGAGCTCATGGGCAGCGTTCGCTAGTCCGGGCTCGCTTGCGCGAAAGGGCCGCCGTATCCGAGGGGGATACGGCGGCCCTTTCGCCGCTTTGCGCGGCGGACTGTGGGCGGCTGCGGGTCCGTCGTGGTTTCTCGCGCAGTTCCCCGCGCCCCTGAGGGGCGGTTTTCTGCGGGTGTCGCCGTGCGGGCGGGGCAGCCTTGTCGCCGTGCGCGTGCCGTGCGTGGGCGGCTGCGGGTCCGTCGTGGCTTGTCGCGCAGTTCCCCGCGCCCCTGAGGGGCGGTTGCCCGGCCGTTCTCCGCGGCTCTAGGGGCGTTTGCGGGTTGGTAGGGCTGTGAAGATTGCTGTGCCCAGGAGGAGGGTTGTGGCTGCTGCCAGGGCCAGGGCCTTCAGGGGGCCGTGGGATTCTGAGCCTGTGTCCGCCAGGCCGCCGCCGGTGGTGGTGGTCGTACCACCCGCCGAGGAACCGCCTCCTGACGCTCCGCCGGGCTGGGCCGTGGTGTCCAGGGTGAGGGAGACCTCGGTCTTCTGGGGAGTGCAGGTCGTCGTCGTACCGAGGGCCTTGATGACCAGGACGCCCGGCGCGAGGGTCGACTCGCCGTCGGCGCCCGGCTTGTAGGTGCCCGTCAGGTCGGGGATCTCGATCGGCTCACCCGCCTTGACCGCCTCGGAGTTGGCCGGGCCGGTGACATGGACCGTGCCCCGGTCGTCGCCGCCGAGGACGACGTCCATGGACGGCTCGACCGAGTTCGCGGGGATCTCGGCGGGGCTGTCCATCACCGACTTCTTGAAGCCGACGGTGAGTTCGAAGTTCCCGCCGTCGCGCCGCGCGTCGATCTGCACGCGCGAGATCGCGTTCCGGTCGCCGATCGGGGTCTTGCAGGCGTAGGGGACCTGGACCTCCTTGCCCTTGAACTCCGAGGCGGGCGCGCTGGGTGTAGGGGTGGGGGTGGGCTCGGGAGTCGGGGTGGGGGTGGGCGTGGGCGTTGGTGTCGGGGTCGGGGTGGGGGTCGGGGTGGGGGTCGGCGTCGGGGTGCCGTCGCCCGAGGTCACCTTGATGGTCGCGGCGGGCGGCACCGGCTGCTCCGGCGTGCACCTGGTGTCCGTGGACATGGCGTTGATGACGTACGCGTCCGGCGTCAGCGTGACCTCGCCGGGTGTCGTGAGCCTGACCTTGCCTTTCATCGCGGACAGCACCATCGCGCCGCCCTTGGGTATGGGCGGGTTCTCGCGCGGCCCCCGCATCGCGATGTCGCCGCTCTGCGCGCCGCCGGCCTTGAGCGTGCCGCTCGGCTGGACCGAGTCGGCGGGCAGGTCGACGAGGTCGGGGTTCTTCGAGGCGGCCCGGACGAACGTCCACACCACCTCGACCTCCTCGCCCACCGCGGCCGTGGCCGGGGCGGTGATCTCCACCTCGGTGGTGCCGTGGACCGGCGGCAGACCCGAGATCGCCGGGGGCACGCACTCGGTGGCGTACGAGACCGCGGCGGCCCGCGCGGGCACGGCGGACAGGGCGAGCAGTACGCCCGCCCCGGTCATCAGGGCGAGAGCCCGGCCGGCCGGTGTGACTCTCCTTCGCTCCTTCACGTGCCTGCCTCTCTGCTGGGGAACTGGTCGTCGCGCGGCGCGGAGGGTGCGCCCGGATCGGCGTCCGGGGTGAACCAGGGCAGGGTCGGGGGCGCCGGGGACCCCCGGCCGCCGGGTGTCCTCGTACGGGGCAGCCGCAGGGCCACGGCCGGCAGACGCAGGCGCCGAGGCGCGGCCCCGCGCGGCCGCAGACGGTCCACCAGGGCCATTCCGGCGCGGAACACCGCGGCCGGCACCACCAGGCAGACCAGGATCCAGAACAGGGTCACGCCCCACGGGCGGCCCACCGCCCAGGGCTGCTCGGCCATCACCCTGCCGCCGTACTTCAGAGAGACGGTGTAGTCGCCGTGCGCCCCGGCGGCCAGTTCGACAGGAAGCTCGACCCTCGCGCGGCCGCCGGGCGGGATCGTGCCGCGCCACTGCCGCTCCTCCCACTGCGGCGCGAACACACCGTGCGCGGTGCCGACCTGGAAGACCGGGTCCCGCAGGGCCGAGGTGCCGACGTTGCCGACGGTGAGCACCAGGGTGCGGGTGGGCGGCGCCCCGAACCAGGTCAGCAGCCCGTCGGAGCCGTCGAGCCGGGCGTCCGTGAGGGCCGCCGGCCGGGCCCCGCCGGGCTGCGCGGGCAGCGGCTCGACGGCGTGCCCGGCGACCTGGAGGACCGCGTCGGCCTGTGCCCTCGCGCCCGTCGCCGTCGCCACGTGCACCACGCACGGGCAGGGCACGGGCGGTTCGGCGACGGGCAGTTCGCGCCTGAACCGCCCGTCGGCGTCCGTGGTGACGGCCCTGCCGTCGGCGTTGGCACAGGAGTTGGTGCCCCCGGGCACGCCCCGGGAGGGCACGGACTGCCCGCAGATCAGGATCATCAGCAGGGCGCGCGGCCGCCAGCCGCTGCCGTGCACGGTGACCGAACCGCCCGTGCCCGCCTGGGCCGTGGACAGCCGCACGGCGGGTTCCCCGTCCGCCCGGGCGAGCCCGGCCGGCACCAGCAGGGCGGCGACCAGCGCCAGCACCAGGGCCTTCGCCCTCACCTCGCCACCTCCCCGGGCCTGCGCCGCCTGCGTCGCCGTAGGACGATCAGGGCCCCGGCGGCGGCCGCTCCCCCGGCCCCCGCCGACGCGGCCGGCCACGGCACGAACCTGGCCCGCGCGCTCGCGCTGTCGCGGGCGCCGCCCGCCGCGGTGACCGTCAGCCGTACCTCGACCGCGTCCAGGGTGGGGCGCCCCGGCCAGGGCTCGGTCAGCCTCAGCCGGCGGCCGGGCGGGAGTTCGACGTCCAGCATGCGCGGCGCGCGGTCCAGCACCGGGCCGAGCAGCCCCTGCGCGCGCACCGCGAGCCGCGGCACGAGGGTGGTCGTACCGCGGTTGACCAGCTCGTAGACGATCCGTCCGTCGCGTACGGCGACGTGCTCGACGGTCAGCGCGGACAGGCGCGGCCCGCCGATCCGCAGCAGCAGCGGGACCGTGGCCGTACGGCCGTCGCCGTCCCGGGCGGTGATCGTGCCGGGCCGGTCGCCCGGGGCCGCGTCCGCCGGGACCGTCAGGGTCACGGGGATGTCGGCGCGGGTGCGGGCGGGCACCCGGACCTCTCGGCCGGCGAAGGCGACCGGGGCCCCGCCGCCGGTGAGCCGTACCGTCACCGCCCGGCTCCCCCGGTTGGTCACGGAGACGGAGTCCGTCAGGACCGCGCCGGGCCCGCCCTCGGCGTACAGGGTGGGGCGGCCGCCGCCGGAGGGCGTGACGGACCAGCCGTCGGCGGCCGAGACGGGTGTCGCGCCGAGGGCGAGCAGCGACAGGGCCAGGGACAGGAGGCGTACGGCGTACGGCATCGGCGGCTCCGTCGGGGAGGTGCGGCGCGATGGGGTGCCCCCGGCGGCGGACGCCGGGGAGCCTCGTCACGGAGTGGGGGCCGGGCAGGCCCCGGGAGGGTGGCCTGCCCGGCCGTCGACGGTCGGCGCATGCCTTTGTCCGCCGACGCGTGCCTTCAGCGGCCGGCGCGTGCCGTCCCGCGCCGCCGGGTCAGCCACAGGGTGCCCGCCGCACCGGTGAGCAGGACCGTGCCGCCGAGGATGCCGAGGGCGACGGCCGAGTCCGCCGGGCCCGTCTGCGGGAGTCCGGCCCCCGGATCGCCGCCGGCCGGCGGGTCGCCCCCGGTGTCCGGGCCGCCCGCGCCCGCCGCCTTCACGTCGAGGCTCAGGGAGGGGCCGGGGCTGTTGGTGGGTGTGCAGGTGGTCGTCGTACCGAGGGCCTTGATGGTGAGGACGCCCGCGGTGAAGGTGACCTTGCCGGACTTGCGCGGGGTGTACGTGCCGCTCAGGTCGTTGATCTTGATCGGGGTGTCGGCGGGGATCGCCGCCTGGTTGGCCGGGCCGGTCACGGTGAGGCTCCCGCCGTCGGCGCCGCCGATCTCGACGGTCGCGCTGGGGTTCATCGCCCCCTTGCCCAGCTCGACGGGGCTGGACGAGACGCCCTTCTGCCAGGACATGGTGATCCTGTAGCCGTCGCCGCTCCGCACGCCCTTGATGTCGATGGGCGACACCGCGCTCTTGTCCCCGATCGGCGTCTTGCACTGGTAGTTGACGTCGACGACCTCGGCCCGGGCCCCGGGAGCGCCCACCAGCACCGCCGATCCGGCCAGGACCGCGACGATTCCCTTCCGGTACGACATGGGCGTACCCCCATTCCTGACGGAGCATCAGATCGGCCGTCAAGGTACGCCCACGGGCAACAAGAGGGAAGAGAAGCGCACTCGGGGACGTGAGGCGGCGCCGGACCGCCCGTCCGCGCGCACGTCAGAGGCAGGCGGGGATCGGGATCGCGCCACACGGAAGGAACAGGCGGAGGGCGCCGAACCGCCCACACACGGACGCCGTGCGGCCGACAGGACCGCGCCCAGGGCGGTTACGCCGGGGCCGTCAGAGCGGAGCCCCCAGCTCCGCCCACACCGTCTTCCCCGTCACCCCGGGCGTGCGCACGACACCCCAGTCCAGACAGAGGCGCTGGACGATGAACATGCCGTGCCCGCCGGGCCGCCCGGCGCGATGGGGCGTGCGGGGCGCGGGCTGGCCGGTGCCCTTGTCGGACACCTCGACACGGATCACCTTGCCGTCGCAGGCGATCCACATCGTGTCCGGCCCCTCCGCGTGCAGACACGCGTTGGTGACCAGCTCGGACACGACGAGCAGCACGTCCTCCGCGACGGCCCGCCGGTCCGCGGACGCGGCGGGCAGCCAGCCCCACGCGTACAGCGCCTGACGGGCGAAGTCACGGGCCAGCGGCACGACGCCGGCCTGCCCCTCGAAGGCCAGCCGGCGCACCTGCCGGTCCTCGACGCCCCCGGGCTCACCGGACACCGCGGGCGCGCCGGAAGCGCCGCTGGGCTCTTCGGAGCCCGGCGAGTACGGCCGGGTGGTGCTCATCAGCGCTTCACCTCACCGATTCACCAGTTCACGATTCAGAAGTCTCTACAGGAAATCCGCAGCTGGGCGGTTGCCGCCGTCATGTTCAAGGGGTCTCCTGCCCGGGCGGCGCGGCGGAACACCCGTATCTTTCCGGCCCGACCGGATATTCCGGCCCAGCCGCACCCCCCGGCTCAGCCGGACTCGTCGGCCAGAGCCGCGTCGAGCGTGTCATGGACAGTGAAGACCGCGTCCGCGCCGGTGATCTCGAACACCCGTGCGACCACAGGCAGCATTCCGGCGAGATGGACACCGCCTCCGGCGGCCTCGGCCTTCAGCCGGGCGCCGAGCAGGACGTTCAGCCCCGTGGAGTCGCAGAACTCCAGCCGGGAGCAGTCCACGACCAGCCGGCTCAGGCCCCGCTCGAGGCACTCCTCCAGAGGTACGCGCAACAGGTCGGCGGTGTGGTGATCGAGCTCACCCGCCGGTGTCACGACCGCACTGGAGCCCTCCTGCCGCACCTCCACCAGAAGCCGGCCCGACTGCGCACTGCCGACCGTCCCGTGGTCCATGCCGTCTCTCTCCCGAGGTCGTCGCTGCCGATTGACGCCCTCGAACACTACGCCTTCCTCACACTCTCTGACACCTGAACAACCGCAACGAAGCGGACATACCCGCACGTAACACACTTGCGGTGGCTGTCGGAAAGCGGGTAGGGCTAGTAGAGACACGCAACCGACACGGCCGGCTTTGGAGGCGCCGCACACCGCAGTGCACCCAATGGCTTCGGCAGCCTTATGCCGAGAACGATGGAGGACACCATGTCACCCCGGCTCGACGCATCGCGCCCCGCTACGGACACGGCGACGTCGACACCCGCTCCGGAACAGCTGGAACCCATCACCCCCACGACCGACGCGGGCGAGGACGCGCTCGCCGGTCTTCCGGAGATCCCCCCGTACGACGAGGTGGGACCCGTGGACGCGCGGGCGTTGTCCAAGACCCTCTTCGAGCGGCTGGAGTCCCTCGAGGAAGGCACGCACGAACACGCGTACGTCCGCAACACGCTGGTCGAGCTGAACCTCGCGCTGGTCAAGTTCGCCGCCTCCCGCTTCCGTTCGCGCAGCGAGCCGATGGAGGACATCGTCCAGGTCGGCACGATCGGCCTGATCAAGGCGATCGACCGCTTCGAGCTCACCCGGGGCGTCGAGTTCCCCACTTTCGCGATGCCGACCATCATCGGCGAGATCAAGCGCTTCTTCCGCGACACCTCGTGGTCCGTGCGCGTCCCGCGCCGCCTCCAGGAACTGCGGCTGGACCTGGCCAAGGCCGGTGACGAACTGGCCCAGCGGCTGGACCGCGCGCCGACGGTGCCCGAACTCGCCGAGCACCTGGGGCTGAGCCACGACGAGGTCGTCGAGGGCATGGCCGCCTCCAACGCCTACACCGCCAGCTCGCTGGACGCCCAGCCCGAGGAGGACGACTCCGAGGGCGCGCTCGCCGACCGCATCGGCTACGAGGACCACGGGCTCGAAGGCATCGAGTACGTCGAGTCGTTGAAGCCGCTGATCGCCGAACTGCCGCCGCGCGACCGGAAGATCCTGTCCCTGCGGTTCGTGGCGGGCATGACGCAGTCGGAGATCGGCGAGGAACTGGGCATCTCGCAGATGCATGTGTCCCGGCTGCTGTCCCGGACCCTGGGGCGGCTGCGCAAGGGCCTGACGGTCGAGGACTGACCCCTCCGGCCGGAGGGCGCCCCTCGCCCGGACCTCACACGTCCGCGGCTGCCGCGCCGGGCCTCACGCGCCGGGCCCGCCCGTGTCGGGCCTCGCGTGTCCCGGCCCGCCGTGTCGGGGCTCGCGCGACAGCACCGCGGAGACGTCGTGGGTCACGGATCTCCGAAGCCTCGTGTTGTACGGATGCTCGGGGGCGGTTCGATCGGTCGGACCGCCCTCGTGGCCGTTACCGGACCGCATCCTTGTTCTCCCTGGTTACCCGGGGAAACCTCTTTTCCCGCCCGATCGGGTCCACCACTATGGGCACCCCCAAACCGACTGGCCAGTAAGTCAGTTATGGACGGGGTGTACACCAGGGACGGGGACGCGAGGAGGCTTGGTGATGGCGCGGGCCGAGGGAACCGGCAATGAGGCCGGGGCCGTTGACAGCGAGAGCGAGTACTCGGGCGCCGCGGACGCCCGGCTGACGGAACTGCTGCGCACCGGCAGCACGACCGCGTACCCGGCCCTGCGCGAACTGCGGGCCCGCCACCGCGAGTCCGTGCTCGCCTACGCCCGCCTCAGCACCGTCAGCGACGCCGTCGCCCGCCAGCTCGCCGCCCACGCCTTCACCTCGGCGGCCCGCGAGACAGCGCAGGGCACCGACTCCGGCACACCCGTACGCCACCGGCTGCTGCTGCTCGCCGCGCAGGTCGCCGGGCAGTGGGCGGCCGAGGAGCGCGCGGTCGGGCTCGACCCCGCCCTGCGGCAGGTGCTCGGCGCGGCCGGGCCGGACGGGCCCGTACCGCCCCTGCTCAGGGCGTTCCACTCGCTGCCGCCGCGCACCCAGGGCCTGATCTGGTACGGCCTCGTCGAGCGGGAGACCGAGGAGCGCACCGCCCTGCTGCTCGGGATGAGCCGTGCCGACGTGGCCTGGGGCGTCGAACGCACCCTCCCCGCCCTGGCCGGAGCCGCCCTGCGCACCCGCCTGGCCGACTCCGACGACCCCCACTGCCAGGACTTCCGCCGCCTGATCGAGGAGTCCGTACGCCCGGACTCCCCCCGCCACAGCCTCGACCTCGCCACGCACATGACGCAGTGCCCGCACTGCACGATGGCCTACGAGGAGCAGTGCGCCCTGCGCGACTCCCCGCGGGCGGCGCTGGCCGAGGGACTGCTGCCCTGGTCGGGCGCGGCGTACGCGGGCGAGGCCCCGGTCGGCGGCCGGGCCTCCGGCGCGGCCGCCGCGGCCGCGACCTCCGCGGGCGGGGACGGCCGGGACACCGGCACGCACACCACGGGTCGAAGGGCCACGTCGGGGACGGGCGCCCTCGCCGTCCACGGCGGCTCCGGCTCCGGCGGCTGGAACGGGCCGGGGCAGTCCTCCGCCGCGCACTCCCGTACGGCCTCCGGCGCCGCGTCGGGCGCCGGCCGGGGCGCGGCGGCCGTCCCCGGACCGGGGGCCGGGGTGCGCCCGGCCGGGTCCGGGCCCGCCGGTTCCAGGCCGGCCGCTTCCAGGCCCGCCGGGGAGGGTCCCGCGGGCCGCGGGTCGGTGGAGGAGGCGGCGCGGGCCTGGCCGGCCTCGCGGCGGTTCGCGCTCGCCTCGGCGGCGCTGGGAGTGGCGCTCACGCCGCTGCTGCTGTTCCTGCTCACGCCCGGCGACCCGCCCGCGCAGAACGCCGCCGCGCACACCCGGTACACACCGCCGCCCGTGCCCGCCGTGACGGTGACCGCGACCGTGTCGGTGACCCCCTCGCCGTCGCCCTCGCCCTCCCCCTCGAAGACCCGCACGTCACCGTCGCCGAAGCCGACGCCGACCCCGTCGCCCACCTCCGCGCGTCCCCGGCCGACCACCGCGGCGCCGAAGCCGCCCCCGCCGCCACCGGCCCCGCACGCGCCGAACGGCGTCTACGCCGAGGTGGTCAACGAGGACACCGGACGATGCCTGGACATCGCGGACGGCTGGTTCGACAAGGGCAACGACGTGATCGCGGCGCCCTGTTCCGGCTCCGACACACAGCTGTGGCGGTACGACGCGGAACGCCAGGTCCTCCAGGCGTACGCCGACGACGACTTCTGCCTGGACAGCCGCGGCTCGGACGACCGGGGCGCCGGCATCTGGACCTGCGACTCGGTCTACGGCAGCAACGGCCGCAACCTGATGTTCGAGGTGACCTCCGACGGCGTGATCCGCCCGTACGTCGCGCCCTACACGGCGCTGACGGCGTACGGCTACGACGACGGTCTGTGGTTCGACTGGACCGGGGGAGACGATGGGAGCCCCGCGCAGCGCTGGCAGGCGGGGCGGGCCCGCTGAGGTTCCGGCCCGGCCGAGGGTCAGCCCGGCTGAGGTCCCGGTCCGGCTGGGGGTTCCCGGCCCGGCGCCTTGCCTCCAGGAGGCCGGGTCAGACGGCCCTGGTGCCGCCGCGCCACACCTCGTCGACCAGCGGCACGCCCGGCCGGTAGGCCAGGTGGACATGGCTGGGCGCGTCCAGGAACGCCAGGTCGGCGCGGGCGCCCGGGGCGAGACGGCCGATGTCCTCGCGGCGCAGGGCCGCGGCGCCGCCCGCGGTGGCCGACCAGACCGCCTCGTCGGGGGTCATGCCCATGTCCCGTACGGCGAGCGCGATGCAGAACGGCACGGACGAGGTGTACGACGAGCCCGGGTTGCAGTCGGTGGACAGGGCGACCGTGACCCCGGCGTCGAGCAGGCGCCGGGCGTCGGGCCACTGCGCGCGGGTGGAGAACTCGGCGCCGGGCAGCAGAGTCGCGACCGTACGGCTGTTGGCCAGGGCGTCCACGTCCGCGTCGGTGAGGTGGGTGCAGTGGTCGGCGCTGGCCGCGTCGAGCTCGACGGCGAGCTGCACGCCGGGGCCGTGGGAGAGCTGGTTGGCGTGCACACGCGGGTGCAGGCCGCGGGCCTTGCCGGCGGTGAGGATCGCGCGGGCCTGGTCGCCGTCGAAGGCGCCCTTCTCGCAGAACACGTCGATCCAGCGCGCGTGCGGGGCGCAGGCGTCCAGCATCTCGCCGGTGACCAGGGCGACATAGCCGGCCGGGTCGTCGGCGTAGTCCGGGGAGACGATGTGGGCGCCGAGGTAGGTGACCTCGTCGGTGTGCGCGGCGGCGATGCGCAGGGCGCGGGCCTCGTCCTCGACGGTGAGACCGTAGCCGGACTTGGTCTCGAAGGTGGTCGTGCCCTGGCGCAGTGCCTCGGCGAGGTGCCGGGTGAGGCCCGCCTCCAGCTCGGCGTCGGTCGCGGCGCGGGTGGCGGCGACGGTGGTGCGGATGCCGCCCGCGCTGTACGGCCGCCCGGACATACGGGCGTTGAACTCCTCGGTGCGGTCGCCCGCGAACACCAGGTGCGAGTGGGAGTCGACGAAGCCGGGGATCACGGCCCGCCCGCCCGCGTCGACCCGATTGTCAGTGGCGGGTGCTTTGCTTGATTCACCGGCCCAGGCGACGCGGTCGCCGTCGACGACCAGGGCCGCGTCGCGGATCAGGCCGAGCGGGGAGTTGTCACCGAGGGAGGGGTCGTTGGTGACCAGCGTGGCGATGTTGGTGATGACAGTGCTGCTCATCGTCGTGTCCTCGTGGGCAGGTGCGTGGGCGGGGGCGTGTGCTTCGGGTGCGGTGATCAGTCGCGCAGCGCCGCGACGGCCGCGGCCAGCGCCTGCGGCACATCGGGCACGAGCGTGTGCGCCCCGTCCCGGACGACGTGCCGTCCGCCCACGACCGTGTGCCGTACGTCGGCCGCGGTCGCCGCGAATACGGCCGTCTCGGCGCCGAGCCTGGGCAGCGGTCCCGCTGTCCTGACCGTGTCGAGCGCGAGGGTGGTGAGGTCGGCGAGCGCGCCCTGCTCGATGCGTCCGGCCTCGTCCCAGCCGAGGGCGGCGTGACCGTCCTCGGTGGCGGCGCGCAGCAGGGCGGCGGCCGTCCAGTGGCCCCGGGTGCGGGTGCGCAGCCGCTCGTTGAGCTCCATCGCGCGTGCCTCTTCGAGCAGGTCGATGACGGCGTGGCTGTCGGAGCCGAGGGAGAGCGGGGAGCCCTGCCGCTGGAGGGCGACGGCGGGGCCGATGCCGTCGGCGAGGTCGCGTTCGGTGGTCGGGCACATGCAGGTTCCGGTGCCGGTGCCGCCGAGCAGGGCGATGTCCTCGTCGGTGAGGTGCGTGTTGTGGACGCCGGTGGTGCGCGGCCCGAGCACCCCGTGTTCGGCGAGGAGCTGGGTGGGGGTGCAGCCGTGCGCGTCCTGGCAGGCGTCGTTCTCGGCGGTCTGCTCGGACAGGTGCACATGCAGCGGGGCCCGGCGCTCCTGTGCCCAGCGCGCCACGGTCGCCAACTGCCCTGCGGGCACGGCCCGTACGGAGTGGACGGCCGCCCCGATCCGTGCGTGATCGCGTTCCTTGAGAAGTGAAGAGCGTTCGGCCCAGGCCTCGGCGCTGCCGTCGGAGAAGCGCCGCTGATGGCTGTTCGGCGCCTCGCCGAAGCCGGCGGAGAGGTAGCAGGTGTCGAGGAGGGTGATCCGGATGCCCGCCTCGGCCGCGGCCGCGATCAGCGCCTCGCCCATGGCGTTGGGATCGGCGTAGGGGGTGCCGCCGGGGGCGTGGTGGACGTAGTGGAACTCGCCGACGGAGGTGATGCCGGCCAGGGCCATCTCGGCGTACACCGCGCGGGCGAGGTCGCGGTAGCTGTCCGGGGTGAGCCGGTCGGCCACGGAGTACATGACCTCGCGCCAGGTCCAGAAGGTCCCGGAGCCGACCTGGACGGTGCCGCGCAGGGCCCGGTGGAAAGCGTGCGAGTGGGCGTTCGCCAGGCCCGGCAGGGTCAGGCCCCGCAGGATCTCCGCGCCGGGCGGCGGGGCTTCGGCGCCGGTGCGGACGGCGGCGATCCTGCCGCCCGCGACCTCGACGACGACGCCGGGCTCCACATGGGTGCCCAGCCAGGCGTGCTCCAACCAGTAGGTCCCCTTGGTCACCGGCAGGCCAGTCCTTCCAGTACGTCTGCGAGGGCGGTCACCCCGGCCAGGCAGTCGGCCTCGGCCGCGTGCTCGGCCGGGGAGTGCGAGACGCCCGTGGGGTTGCGCACGAACAGCATGGCGGTCGGGACGCGCCCGGAGAGGATTCCGGCGTCGTGTCCCGCGCCCGTGCCCAGGACGGGGACGGTCAGGCCGGTGTCCTGGCCGAGGATGCGGCCCAGTTCGTCGCGCAGGGCGTGGTCGAACTCGACGACGGGGGTGAAGGACTCCCGGACCACGGCGAGGTCGACGCCGTGCCGGTCGGCGTACTCCCGGGCGGCGTTCCGGATGCCGTCCACCACGGTGTCGAGGCTCTCCTGGTCGGCGGCCCGGCTGTCCAGCCAGCCTCGCACCAGGGAGGGGACGGCGTTGACGCCGTTGGGCTCGACGGAGATCTTGCCGAAGGTGGCGACGGCTCCGGCGAGTTCGGCCTCGCGGCGGGCGGCGAGCACGGTCTCGGCGTACGACAGCATCGGGTCCCGGCGGTCCGCCAGCCGGGTGGTGCCGGCATGGTTGGCCTCGCCCCGGAAGTCGAACCGCCAGCGTCCGTGCGGCCAGATGGCGCTGGCGATGCCGACGGCGTCCCCGCTGAGGTCAAGCGCCCGGCCCTGTTCCACGTGCAGTTCGACGAACGCGCCGATGCGGGCGAGCCGTTCGGGATCGGGTCCGATGGCGTCGGGGTCGTAGCCCGCGGCCTCCATGGCCCGGGGAAGGGTGATCCCGTCCCCGTCGGTGAGCCGGTGGGCCTGCTCCGGGGTCAGCTCTCCCGCGGTGAGCCGGGACCCGACGCAGGCCAGGCCGAAGCGGGCACCCTCCTCGTCCCCGAAGTTGGTGATGGCGAGGGGTCTGGTGAACTCCGCTCCCCGGCCGCGCAGTTCGTCGAGCGCGGCGAAGGAGGAGACCACGCCGAGGGGGCCGTCGAAGGCCCCGCCGTCCGGTACGGAGTCCAGGTGCGAGCCCGTGACGACGGCGTCCCCGGCCGTGGGGTCGCCGAGCCAGGCCCACTGGTTGCCGTTGCGGTCGACCTCGTAGGCCAGCCCCCGGGCGCGGGCCTGCTCCTCGAACCAGGCCCGGCAGTCGGCGTCGGCACCGGTCCAGGCGTGGCGCCGGTAACCGCCGGATTCGGCGTGGCGGCCGATGGGGTGCAGGTCGGCCCACATGTCGTGGAAGGAGCCTGCACCCGGCACAGGCTGTGGGCAGTCGTTCCGCAGGGCGGTGGGGGTCCCCCCGGTCGAGCGAACTCGGGACTGGGGGCGGGTGGGCACAGCCGAACCCGCGGACGGCGACGAGACATCCGCCCCCACCGGAGAGTTGCCGTGCCCGCCTTCGTGGACCGTCACGCCTGGTCACCCTCACGCATCGGCACGCGCACGCCCTTGTCGTCGGCGACGGACTCGGCGATGTCGTAGCCCGCGTCCACGTGCCGGATGACACCCATGCCGGGGTCGTTGGTGAGCACGCGGCGGATCTTCTCGCCGGCCAGCTTCGTGCCGTCGGCCACGGACACCTGCCCGGCGTGGATGGACCGGCCCATGCCGACGCCGCCGCCGTGGTGGAGGGACACCCAGGAGGCACCCGAGGCGACGTTGACCATGGCGTTCAGCAGCGGCCAGTCGGCGATCGCGTCGGAGCCGTCGAGCATGGCCTCGGTCTCGCGGTAGGGGGAGGCGACGGAGCCGCAGTCGAGGTGGTCGCGGCCGATGGCCAGCGGGGCGGCCAGCTCGCCGGAGGCGACCATGTCGTTGAAGCGCTCGCCGGCCTTGTCGCGCTCGCCGTAGCCGAGCCAGCAGATGCGGGCGGGCAGGCCCTGGAAGTGGACGCGCTCGCCGGCCATCTTGATCCAGCGGTGCAGGGACTCGTTCTCGGGGAAGAGCTCCAGGATCGCCTTGTCGGTCTTGGCGATGTCGGAGGCCTCGCCGGACAGGGCGGCCCAGCGGAAGGGGCCCTTGCCCTCGCAGAACAGGGGGCGGATGTAGGCGGGGACGAAGCCGGGGAAAGCGAAGGCGCGGTCGTAGCCGGCCAGCTGGGCCTCGCCGCGGATGGAGTTGCCGTAGTCGAAGACCTCGGCGCCCGCGTCCATGAAGCCGACCATGGACTCGACGTGCCTGGCCATGGACTCGCGGGCCCGCTGGGTGAAGCCGGCCGGGTCCTTCGCCACGGCGTCGGCCATGTCCTCGAAGGCGACGCCGATCGGCAGATAGGCCAGCGGGTCGTGGGCCGAGGTCTGGTCGGTGACGATGTCGATCGGGGCGCCCTCGGCGAGCATCTGCGGGAGCAGCTCGGCGGCGTTGCCCAGGAGGCCGATGGACAGCGGCCTGCGCTGGTCGCGGGCCTCGGTGGCGAGCTGGAGCGCGTGGGCGAGGCTGTCCGCCTTCACGTCCAGGTAGCGGTGCTCGATGCGGCGCTCGATGGCGCGCGGGTCGACGTCGATGCAGATGGCGACGCCGTCGTTCATGGTGACGGCGAGGGGCTGGGCGCCGCCCATGCCGCCGAGGCCGGCGGTGAGGGTGATGGTCCCGGCGAGGGTGCCGCCGAACTTCTTCGCGGCGACGGCGGCGAAGGTCTCGTAGGTGCCCTGGAGGATGCCCTGGGTGCCGATGTAGATCCACGAGCCGGCGGTCATCTGGCCGTACATGGTCAGGCCGAGGGCCTCGAGGCGGCGGAACTCCTCCCAGTTGGCCCAGTCGCCGACGAGGTTGGAGTTGGCGATGAGGACGCGCGGGGCCCACTCGTGGGTCTGCATGACGCCGACCGGGCGGCCGGACTGGACCAGCATGGTCTCGTCCTGCTTGAGGGTGCGCAGGGTGCGGACCATGGCGTCGAAGGAGCGCCAGTCGCGGGCGGCCTTGCCGGTACCGCCGTAGACGACGAGCTTGTCGGGGTGCTCGGCGACCTCGGGGTCCAGGTTGTTCTGGAGCATGCGCAGGGCGGCCTCCTGCTGCCATCCCAGGGCGCTCAGTTCCGTGCCGCGCGGTGCTCGGACGGGGCGGGGTCCTGACATGGTCTGCCTCCTTGGGCTTGCTCCCAGCGGAATGTTTCTGCCGATATTCACATCCTGAACCTCTGAATAGAACTAGTCAATACGCCTGGCCGACGGCATCGCCGTCCCACGGATGTTTGGCTGGATGCATGGACCCCGACCGCGCGGGGGCGGAGATGCGGGGCGACGGAGACAGCGACGGCACGTGGGCGAGGTGACCATGGGCGATGACACGGGCCGTGAGCGGCCCTCGGGCCCCGGCGCGGACGCCGCCCCGGACGTGCGGCGGGCGGGCAGGCGGGACCGGGCCGTGCGGGCCGCCGTGGAGCAGGGGCTGCTCGGGCCCGGCGCACCCCTGGTGGCGCTGCTGGACGTGGCCGGGATCAGGGAGTCCGTAGCCGGGTTGCGCGCGGCGTTCGACGCGGTGGTCGCGCCGGGGACGCCCGTGCTGCACGCCTTCGCGGTGAAGGCCACACCGCTGGTGCCGGTGCTGCGGCTGCTGCACGCCGAGGGCGTCGGCGCGGAGGTGGCGAGCCCCGGCGAGCTGGCGCTGGCCCGCGCGGCCGGCGTCCCGCCCCGGCGGATGGTGCTGGACTCCCCCGCCAAGACCCCGGCCGAGCTGCGCGAGGCGCTCGCGCTGGGCATCGCGGTCAACGCCGACAACCCGCAGGAGCTGGACCGCGTGGACGCCCTGCTGCGGTCCGAGCCCAGCCGCTCCCCGCTCGGCATCCGGGTCAACCCGCAGGTCGGCGCGGGGGCGATCGAGGCGCTGTCGACGGCGACGGCCACCTCGAAGTTCGGTGTGGCGCTGCGCGACGAGGGCGCCCGCGACTGGCTGGTCCGCGCCTGCCGGGACCGGCCCTGGCTGACCCGGCTGCACACGCACACCGGCTCGCAGGGCGTCCCGCTGCCCCTGATGGCGCGGGGTGTGGCGGAGACGTACGCCCTGGCGGAGGAGATCAACCGGACGCTGGGCCGGCGCCAGATCGACACCGTCGACATCGGCGGCGGCCTCCCCGTGAACTTCGCCTCCGACGTGACGACGCCGACCTTCGCCCAGTACGCCCGGCTGCTGCGCGAGACGGTGCCCGGACTGTTCGACGGGCGCTACGGGCTGGTCACCGAGTTCGGGCGTTCCCTGCTCGCCGAGCACGGCACGATCCTGGCCCGCGTGGAGTACACCAAGTCCGCGGGCGGGCGCCCCGTCGCCGTGACGCACGCGGGCGTGCAGGTGGCGACCCGCACGGTCTACGCGCCCGGTTCCTGGCCGCTGCGCATCGCCGCCTACGACGCCGAGGGCCGCCCGAAGCAGGGCCCTCCGCTGGTCCAGGACGTGGCGGGACCGGCCTGTTTCGCGGGCGACCTGCTGGCCACCGGCCATGCCCTGCCCCGGTTGGAACAGGGCGACTTCGCCGCCGCCCTGGACACGGGCGCGTACTACTTCGCCCACCACTACGGCTACAACTCCCTGGCCCGGCCCGCCGTCCACGGCTTCGCGCGGGGCGAATCGGGCTCGGTGGTCTTCGCGACCGTACGCGAGGCGCAGACGCTCGCGGAGATCGTGGCGGAGTCGGGAGGGGCGCACGCGGACGCGCTCACCACGGGGTTCACATCGGAACGCCGTTGAACGCGCCCATGCGCACGGTGTTCAACGGGTATGAACACATGCCCAGTTGACCCACCCTAGTGCCCCCGCCGCATGTTCCACCGGAAAATGCCGGATCCCTCCGCGGCGGCGCACACGGTGCGTAGCCTCTCCCTCACTCAGCCGGACCGGGGTGGGAGGGGAACCGGGGTGCCCGGAATCGACGAATGTCTGCTGGAGGCCATGCGCCTGCCCGGCGCCAAGGGAGCCTCGCTGGTCGACTGGACGAGCGGGCTGGCCCTCGGCACGGTCGGGGAGTTTCCCGGCGGTGACCACGAGGCGGCGGCCGCCGAGGCGGCCGAGGTCGCCCGGCTGGCCGCCGAGCAGAGGGCGTTCGCGCCCGAGACCGAGCAGGGCGGCGAGGACACGGCCGGCCCTCCGGTGGAGGACCTGATCATCAGCAACCGCGACAGCTACCACCTGCTGCGGTTCCTGCGGACCTCCTTCGACAGCAGCGTGTTCCTGCACGTCTGGCTCGGCCGCGCGGACGGGAACCTCGCGCTGGCCCGGATCAGGCTGGGCGAGATGGCCGGACGGCTGGAGCTGGGATGACGGTGAAGGAAGCGGCCCGGCCGGCCCCCCTGCCGGTGCGAGAGGGATCGGCCCGGCGGCAGGCCGGCGGACTGTCGCCGATGCTGACCCGGCTGGCGGAGGAGCGGGCCACCGGAACCCTGGAGCGGGAGCACGGCTGTCTGCACCTCGCCGACGGTCAGGTCGTGCACGCCGAGAGTCCGTACGCCCCCGGCCTCGGGGTGCTGCTCCCGGCCCACGGCACGCTGGAGGCCGAGGTCTGGCTCGAGGCGGTCGAACGGGCCGACGAGCAGCACGGCGCCGCCGGGCTGCTGCTCGACGCCGGGTGGCTGGGCCGGGGCGCGCTGGAGGTGTGCCACACCGGCAGCCTGTTCGACGCCGGGTACTTCGCGCTCTGCCCGAGCCGTTCCCCGGGCCGCTTCCGCTACGGCACCGGGCACTGGCTCGGGACCGTACGGCCGGTGTCCGTGGCGGCACTGGAACGCGAGACGCTGCGCCGCCGCTCGCTGCTGGAGAGCCTGTGGCCCGATCCCCGGGCCGACAGCGCTCCCCTGCTGCGCACAGACGCGGCCGTGCCCAGGGCCGGGGCCACCACACGGCAGCGCGCGGTGCTGGCCCTGGTCGACGGGGTGCGCACCGCCCCGCAGATAGCCCACGCGCTGGGGCGGCACACCTTCCACACCCTGGTGGACGTACGCCGGCTCGCCGCGGTCGGTCTGATCACGGCGGGCGTCCCGCCACCCCCGCCCGACCCCCGGCAGGCCCTGACCCTGCCCCCTACGGACGACCCCGACATCACCCTGCTGAAAAGGCTCAGGGATGCGCTGGAGGCCCTTTGAGCGGCAGCGACCGCTCGGCGAGAGGAGAGACCTGATGGCGGCCGAGGCCGAAATACTCGACGAGCTGCGGCGGCTGCGCGCCCGGATGCCGCAACTGACCGGCGCGCTCGCGGCGAGTGTGGACGGACTCGTCCTCGCCCACGACACACCCGGCGTGGAGCCGGAGGGCGTGGCCGCGCTGACGGCCGCCGCCCTGGGCGTCGCCGTACGCACCGCCGACGCCACCGGCCGGGGCGACCTGCGCGAGCTGCTCGTACGCGGCCGCTACGGCTACATCGCCACCTACGCGGCGGGCGACACCGCCGTACTGACCCTGCTCGCCCCGGACGGGGTGAGCGTGGGCCGGCTGCATCTTGAGGGCCGCCGGTCGGGCGCGCACATCGGCGACCTCGTGGCCGCCGCCATGGCCGCACCACCCGCCCGGCCCGCCTCGCGGACCACCACCAGGTCCACCGCGCGGCTCCCGACCCGGGCCACGCCGGCCCGCACCACGACCACCACCGACACCGCACACATAACGGACCGTTGAGAGGAACCACGTCATGGCCAACACCGAGACCGCGCTGAAGGAATGCCTCGCCTCCATCGAGGGCGCGACGGGCGTAGCGCTCGTCGACTACACCAGCGGAATGGCGCTCGGCACCATGGGCGGCAACAAGAGCTTCGACCTGAACGTCGCCGCCGCCGGCAACACCGATGTGATCCGCGCCAAGATGCGCACGATGGAACACCTGGGCCTCAAGGCCGAGATCGAGGACATCCTGATCACACTGACCGACCAGTACCACCTGATCCGGCTGCTCAGCGGCCGCGCCGGCAACGGCCTGTTCCTCTACCTCGTGCTGGACGGCAAGCGTGCCAACCTGGCGATGGCCCGCCACCAGCTGCGCAGGATCGAGGAGACCCTGGAGGTCTGACCCGGCCCCGCACGGCCGGTCCACCCGCACCCATGGCACATCGCCGCCAGCGGGTTCCACGAAGAAGTCGCGGAACCCCCCACCCCGGCGGGTGCGGGTGGTTCCGCGGCCACACACCACCCCCCTAGGCACGCGAGAAACCGCACACCACCGCCCCAGGGGCGCGGGGAACTGCGCCACCAGCCACAACCGGCCCGCAGCCGGCCGACACGCACAGACCCCCACAACCTCCCCCGAGGGGCGCGGGGAACTGCGCGACCAGCCACAGACGGCCGGCAGCCGCCCGACGCACAAAGCCCGCCCGCCCGGGAAGGCACACCCTCAGTCCACGAACAGCCCCTGCGCAGCAGCCTTCGCATCGAACTCCTCAAGCCGCGCCTGCGCCTCCGGCAGATCGTCACACATCGCCTCCAACAGCATCCGCCCCAACAACATCGGCGCACACGCCGTGTCGAAGGCCAGCCCCGTACCCACCGCGGCCGGCAGCAGCAGATCGGACACCTTGGCGACGGGCGCGAACGCCGAGTCGGCGACGCTCACCACGGTCAGCCCGGCCCCACGGGCATAGGCGAGGGTGTCGACGACCTCCCGCGGATGACGCGGCAGCGCGAAGCACAGCAGCGCGCTCGCCCCGGCCCGCACGGCCCCGTCGATCCGGTCGTGGATCATCGTGCCGCCCTCGTCGAGGAGCCGTACGTCGGGATGCACCTTGGCGGCGAAGTAGGCGAAGCCGTAGGCCTGCGCGGCGGCGGCGCGCAGCCCGAGCACGGGCAGCGGGCGGGACGCGGCGAGCACCCGCCCCGCCCGGGCGACCGGCTCCGGGTCGGCGAGCGCCTCGGCGAGATGGCGCAGGTTCTCGATCTCGGCCTCGACGGCCTGCTGGTACCCGTTGGCGACGGCCGTGTCCGTGGGCGGCTCGGCCGGGGCCACCTCGCGCAGGTGGCGCCGCAGCGCCGGGTAGCCGTCGAAGCCGAGGGCGACGGCGAAGCGGGTGACGGAGGGCTGGCTGACCCCGGCCAGCTCGGCCAGCTCCACGCTGGACAGGAACGGCACGTCGGCGGCACGCCGCACCATGCTGTGCGCGATGCGCCGCTGGGTGGGCGTGAGCCGGTGCCCCTCGAAGAGCGACTGCAGGCGGGCCGCAGGGCTGTCGGTCACGCTCATGACGTGCTCCCCCTCCAGAGTCCGGACTATTCAGCTGCCAAGAACTCTGCATGCTCCTATGCAGCCGGGCAAGTGCCGTCTCACCCCGGGACCCCGCACACCCGTGCCGTCCCACCCCTGCCCCACCCCCGGCCCGCCGGAGGGGCAACCCGGGGGCTAGCCCCACTGCGCGGAACCTTGCCGGTTCCTACCGTGGAGGCATGAGCGGAACGCACGAGCGGGACACCGACCTGAAGAAGGAACTCGACGCGACCCTGCACGCGCGCAGGGAGCTGGGCGAGGAGTACGACTCCGCACTGGTCGAGTCGTTCCTGGAGAAGGTCGACCAGCGGATCGACGGCGCGGTGGAACGCCGGGTGCGGCGCCAGCTCGCCGAGCAGCAGATGGCCTCGGCGAGGAACCGCCAGACGTCCGGGGACACCGACTCCTGGGGAGAGCGGTACGGCTTCGGCATCGTCTCGCTGGTCCTGGCGGTCCCGCTGTCCGCGATCGGCGGCGGCATCGCCAACCTGTCGGGCCTGCTGATCGCCTGGACGGGCATCGTCGGCGTGAACGTGGTCCAGGCGGTACGCGTGAACCCGGGCCTCTTCCAACGCCGCCGCAAGTCCGACGACAAAGACCACTGGGAAGACTGACACCAAGTCAAAAAGAAAAGCGCCCACAACCCGCAACCATCAATTGAGCAACCCCGACGGCGAGCAACCAGATCCGCGAAAGCGGCGCCGGTTCAGGCGCAAAGGGGGTTGCGCGGGGACCGCCGCACCCCCGTTGCCGGGGGGCGGGACGACGGCGGTCCCCGCGAGGGACGCGGGCCGGGTCAGGGCCAGGCGTACGCGTCCATGGCGTCGGTGGAGGTCCGGGAGCCGCTCCGGAGGTCCTTGACGCCGTTCGGCGTCGGCCCGGGCGGGGAGCCGCTCCCGCCCTGCCGACACCCACTAATGTGCCGGACGCGTGTTAAGCGGGTGCTGCGCGGACGTGACACGCTCGTACCACTTCCGCGAAGCCGTGCCCACGGCAGGACACCGCAAGTTCGCCGTGGACACGGGCGGTTCACCGGAGGTTCGCCGTCACTTGCCCGTCTGGGCCAGGAAGGCGAGCAGGTCCTGCCGGCTGACCACTCCGGTCGGCTTGCCCTCGACGAGGACGATGGCCGCGTCGGCCTTGCCGAGCACCGCCATCAGGTCGCCGACCGGCTCGCCGGAGCCGACCTGCGGCAGCGGCGAGGACATGTGCTGCTCCAGCGCGTCGTCGAGGGAGGCGCGCTTGTTGAACAGGGCGTCCAGCAGCTCGCGTTCGACGACGGAGCCGACGACCTCGGCGGCCATCACGTCGGGGTGGCCGGCGCCGGGCTTGACGACGGGCATCTGGGAGACGCCGTACTCGCGCAGCACCTCGATGGCCTGGCCGACCGTTTCGTCGGGGTGCATGTGGACGAGGGACGGCATGTGGCCGTGCTCCTTGTCGTTCAGCACGTCGGCGACGCGGGCGCTCGGGCCCTCGTCCTCCAGGAAGCCGTAGTCGGCCATCCACTCGTCGTTGAAGATCTTGCTGAGGTAGCCGCGGCCGCTGTCGGGGAGCAGTACGACGACCACGTCGTCCTCGGTGAGCCGCTCGGCGACCTCCAGCGCGGCCACCACGGCCATGCCGCAGGAGCCGCCCACCAGCAGGCCCTCCTCCTTGGCGAGGCGGCGGGTCATCTGGAAGGAGTCCTTGTCGGACACCGGGACGATCTCGTCGGCGACCGTGCGGTCGTAGGCGGTCGGCCAGAAGTCCTCGCCGACGCCCTCGACGAGGTAGGGGCGGCCGGAGCCGCCGGAGTAGACCGAGCCCTCCGGGTCGGCGCCGATGACCTTGACCTTGCCGTCGCTGACGTCCTTCAGATAGCGGCCGGTGCCGGAGATGGTGCCGCCGGTGCCGACGCCCGCCACGAAGTGGGTGATCTTCCCCTCCGTCTGCTCCCACAGCTCGGGGCCGGTGGAGTGGTAGTGGGAGAGCGGGTTGTTGGGGTTGGAGTACTGGTCGGGCTTCCACGCGCCGGGCGTCTCACGCACGAGACGGTCGGAGACGTTGTAGTAGGAGTCCGGGTGCTCCGGGTCCACGGCGGTCGGGCACACGACCACCTCCGCCCCGTAGGCGCGCAGCACGTTGATCTTGTCGGTGCTCACCTTGTCGGGGCACACGAAGATGCACTTGTAGCCCTTCTGCTGGGCCACGATGGCGAGCCCGACCCCGGTGTTGCCGCTGGTCGGCTCGACGATGGTGCCGCCGGGCTTGAGCGCGCCGCTCTCCTCCGCGGCCTCGATCATGCGCAGGGCGATGCGGTCCTTCACGGATCCGCCGGGGTTGAAGTACTCCACCTTGGCAAGGACGGTCGCCTTGATGCCCTTGGTCACGCTGTTGAGCCTCACCAGCGGGGTGTTGCCGACGAGGCTGATCATCGAGTCGTGGAATTGCACCGTTGTCTCCGGATGCTGCAAAAAGTTGTGGTCGTGGATATTCCGCCAGCCTACGGCCCCGAGGGGTCGTTCACTCGCAGTTGAGATTGACCGACGGTCCGTACGGGGCAAGGAGTGGTTGTACGGGTACGAGGAGGTGGCGGCAACGCATGACCAGGATGTCGAGGGCGAGGGTGGCCCGGCGCATCGCGGCCGGCGCGGCCTACGGCGGTGGCGGGGCGGGGCTGGCGGGCGTGGCCGTGGTGGGGCTGCTGCTGGCGGAGATGCGGCTGGCGAAACGGCATGTGGGCAACGGCGTGAGTCCTCAGGTGCCGAAGGCGCAGGGCGTGTACGGCGCCTCGTACACGGTGCCCGGTGAGCCGCCGCTGCGGCTGACCATGCTGGGCGACTCGACGGCCGCGGGCCAGGGCGTGCGCCGCGGCGGGCAGACGCCGGGCGCGCTGCTGGCGTCCGGGCTCGCCGCGGTCGCCGAACGGCCGGTGCAGCTGCGCAACGTCGCGCTGCCCGGCGCCTGCTCCGACGACCTGGAACGGCAGGTGGCGCTCGCGCTGGCCGACCAGGACCGGGTCCCGGACGTCTGCGTGATCATGATCGGCGCGAACGACGTCACCCACCGCATGCCGCCCACCCGCTCGGTGCGCTGTCTGTCCACGGCGGTACGGCGGCTGCGCACGGCCGGCGCGGAGGTGGTGGTCGGCACCTGCCCCGACCTGGGCTCGGTGGAGCCGGTGCAGCAGCCGCTGCGCTGGCTGGCGAAACGCGCCTCGCGGCAGCTCGCGGCCGCCCAGACGATCGGCGTGGTCGAGCAGGGCGGCCGTACGGTGTCGCTCGGTGATCTGCTGGGCCCGGAGTTCGCGGCCAACCCGCGCGAGCTGTTCGGCCCCGACAACTACCACCCGTCCGCCGAGGGGTACGCCACCGCCGCGATGGCGGTGCTGCCGACCGTCTGCGCGGCGCTCGCCCTGTGGCCGACCGAGGACGAGCGCCCGGACCTGTCCCGCAACGAGGGCTTCCTGCCGGTGGCCCGCGCCGCGGCCGAGGCGGCGTCGGAGGCGGGCACGGAGGTCGCCGCGGCGATGCCGACCGGCCCGCGCGGCCCCTGGGCCCTCCTCAAGCGCCGCCGCAGGCGCCGCGTCCAGGAACCGGAACCCTCCCCGGCACAGACCCCGGCCCACCCGACATAACGCCCCACACACAGCCACCCAAGGGACGCGAGGAACTACGCCCCCCTTCAGGGGCGCGAGGAACTGCGCAATCTTCTAGGGGCGCGGGGAACTGCGCAGTCTTTAAGGGGCGCGGGGAACTGCGCGAACACCCCCACAAACCCGCACCCGCCCACAGCCGGCCGACCCCACGACGCACAGCCACCCCCCACTCACCTAAGCAAGCGCTTGGAAAAGAGGCCCTCATCACACACCGATTCCGATGACCGACAGCCTACGTACCGGTAATTTCGCCCGGGAAGCCCTACCGACGTCGTCTGGAGCCGTGATGCCCGAAGCCGTGATCGTCTCTGCCGCCCGCTCCCCCATCGGCCGCGCCTTCAAGGGCTCCCTCAAGGACCTGCGCCCGGACGACCTCACCGCCACGATCATCCAGGCCGCCCTCGCCAAGGTCCCCGAGCTGGACCCGCGCGACATCGACGACCTGATGCTCGGCTGCGGTCTGCCCGGCGGCGAGCAGGGCAACAACCTGGGCCGGATCGTCGCGGTGCAGATGGGCATGGACCACCTGCCGGGCTGCACGATCACCCGCTACTGCTCCTCCTCGCTCCAGACCTCCCGCATGGCGCTGCACGCCATCAAGGCCGGCGAGGGCGACGTCTTCATCTCGGCCGGTGTCGAGGTGGTCTCCAGCTTCGTCAGGGGCAACTCCGACAGCCTGCCCGATACGCACAACCCGTTCTTCGCCGAGGCCGAGGCCCGCACCGAGGCCGTCGCCGCGTCGACCGGTTCCACCTGGCACGACCCGCGCGAGGACGGCCTCGTGCCGGACGCCTACATCGCGATGGGCCAGACCGCGGAGAACCTCGCCCGCCTCAAGGGCATCACCCGCGCGGAACTGGACGAGTTCGGCGTCCGCTCGCAGAACCTCGCCGAGGAAGCCATCAAGAAGGGCTTCTGGGAGCGCGAGATCACCCCGGTGACCACCCCCGACGGCACGGTCGTCTCCCAGGACGACGGCCCCCGCGCGGGCGTCACCCTGGAGGGCGTCTCCGGACTGAAGCCCGTCTTCCGCCCCGACGGCCTGGTCACCGCTGGCAACTGCTGCCCGCTGAACGACGGCGCCGCCGCCCTGGTGATCATGTCCGACACCAAGGCCCGCGAGCTCGGCCTGACCCCGCTCGCCCGCATCGTCTCCACCGGCGTCTCCGGCCTGTCCCCGGAGATCATGGGCCTCGGCCCGGTCGAGGCCTCCAAGCAGGCCCTCACCCGCGCCGGCCTGACGGTCGACGACATCGACCTGGTCGAGATCAACGAGGCGTTCGCCGCCCAGGTGATCCCCTCCTACCGCGACCTCGGCATCGACCTCGACAAGGTCAACGTCAACGGTGGCGCCATCGCCGTCGGCCACCCCTTCGGCATGACCGGCGCCCGCATCACCGGCACGCTGATCAACTCCCTCCAGTTCCACGACAAGCAGTTCGGTCTGGAGACCATGTGCGTCGGCGGCGGCCAGGGCATGGCGATGGTCATCGAGCGCCTGAGCTGACCGACTTGGGGTGACCGCGAAGGCACCCAGCGTCACGCGGCGGCCCGGACTCCGAGAACCCCTCGGACTCCGGGCCGTTTTGTGATCCAATCTCCCTCAGGATGTGACCTTTCTCCCTCCAGAACGGGATACCCGCAGCTCAGCGCCGTTTCGCACCAGACCCCGGGCTCAAAGACCTGTCCGTTTCGTGACGTTACGCACTGACAGCTGGTTAGTCCGCCCTTCAAGCTGTTGTAGGAAGTCGGGGGTCGACTTTGAACCGGGAGTACGTCAGTGAGCGCCATGCCGATCGCCTTGCTGGTCACCACGGCCGCCACCGGCGCCGTGGGCGTCGCCGTCCTGCGCAGCCTCGCGGGGCTGCGTCGTCAGGTCGCCGCCCTGCGCACCGAGCTCGCTGAGGGCCGCGCCTCCGTGCGCGCCCTCGTGCCCGCCGCCCGTGGCAACGCCGACGCCGACGAGATACGCGCCGCCGTCGCCGAGGCGCTGGCCGAGGAGCGCGAGCGCGAGCTGGCCGAGGCCCGCGCCTTCTGGGCCGCGCAGGAGGCCCGTGACGCCTCCGACGCGCCCTCGCTGCTGGGACTGGCCGACAACGATCTGTTCCTGCCCCGTCAGTCGGACTTCGTGGGCATGGAGCCGCTGGAGCCGGTGACCGAGCCGGGCGTCGAGGCGGACGAGTTCGCCGGGGAGTCGCCGGAGCTGGCCGCGGCCCGCCGCCGCCACCCCTCCCACCCTGACTTCGTCCCGGTGGCCTCGCCCGTGGTCAACGACCACGAGCGCACCCTCACCACGCTGGAGGACCTCGCCGCCTCCGAGACCGAGCTGACCGACGTCCGGCCGGGGCCGCTCGGCACGCTCGACGTCTACGTCTTCGCCGACGGCACGACGCTGTGCATGACGCCGGGGCACAAGGAGACCGCGGAGCGGTTGGCGTCCGCCCTGGGTGCCGGGCAGAGGCCTCACCTTCTGGGGGGCTCGGGGATCTCCGGCGCGTACACACTCACGTTCGTGTGTGGCGAGGAGAACGTGTACGTCCTGGCCGACCGGGTCATAGCGTCCCTCTGAGGCGCGGTTGACCACGTGCGCCCTGTCGAGGGCGGTGCGTGTTCGGCCGCGGGCCGTCGTTGGCTGTTCGCGCAGTTCCCCGCGCCCCTGAGAGAGCCGGTCGTCGTGGGTCTGTCGCGCAGTTCCCCGCGCCCCTGAGAGAGCCGGTCGTCGTGGGTCTGTCGCGCAGTTCCCCGCGCCCCTGAGAGAGCCGGCCGTCGTGGGTCTGTCGCGCAGTTCCCCGCGCCTGAGAGGGGTGGGTGAGTGGGGTCAGACGCCGGCTCGGGTCTGGGCCTCCTCGATCAGGCGGACGGCTGAGGCGACCTCGCCGTCGGTGCGCAGGACCACCGCGAGATCACGCGCGGCCACCGTCACCTGGTCCGCGGCGGCGAACATCCCCGCGTCCGGCATCTCCCGGGGCTCCAGCCCCTCCAGCTCCTGCGCCCACCGGGCCAGGGACCTCGCCAACTGCAGAGCCTCCGCGGCACCGCTGCGTTGCAGCCTGCTCTGCGGTGCCGCCCTCAGCCGGTCGGCGAAGTGATCCACGGCTTGGATGAGCCCCGTTGTATCAGCCACCCCGCGAGACTACGCGCCGCGACAGGACAGTTGCCAATACGCGGGCGCACTGTTGCCAACACGCGAACGCTCAGGCACGGTGACCTGAAGGACCGGCTTACATCCCCTGCGTCCGGAGGCGCCGATGTCCCACGTCCTCTCCGAGGAGACCCACCGCAACATGCTCGCCCGCATCCCGCACTGCACCGGTCGTGAGGTCTCCGACTGGCTGCGCACCGTCGAAGAAGGCCCCTCCCTCTTCCGCTTCGAGGAGAAGGTCAGCTGGCTGCGCCACGAGTACAACCTCGCGTACGGCCACGCAAAGGCGATCGTCCACGAGTACGACCTGAGGAGGGCCGCGCGCAAACTGCTCTGAGCGCGCAGGACGGACAGGACCACACCGAGACGGCACGAAGACGCCAAAGGGCCCCGGGACGAACCCGGGGCCCTTTCACGTCAGGCGATCAGGTGCTCGGCGGCACCACTGATCAGTCGTCACCGCTGAAGATGGCGACCAGACGCAGCATCTCGACGTAGATCCACACCAGCGTCATGGTCAGGCCGAAGGCGGCCAGCCAGGACTCCTCGCGCGGCGCGCCGTAGGCGATGCCGTCCTCGATCTGCTTGAAGTCGAGCGTCAGGAAGAAGGCGCCGAGCACGATGGCGAGGATGCCGACGATCGCGCCGAGCGGGCCGAAGCTGCGCAGTCCGCCGTCCTCGGCGACACCGAAGACGACCAGCAGGAGGTTGACCGCCATGACCAGGATGAAGGCCATGGCGATCGCCATGCCGATGCGGGCGTAGCGCGCGGTGACGCGGACCCAGCCGGCCTTGTAGACGATGAGCGTCGCGGCCGAGACGGCCATGGTGCCGAGCACCGCCTGGAAGGGCGCGCCGGACCAGCGGCTGTTGAACATCTCGCTGATCACGCCGAGGAAGACACCCTCGAAGGCGGCGTACGCCAGGATCAGCGCGGGCGAGGCCTTGCGCTTGAAGGACTGCACCATCGCCAGCACGAACGCGATGAGCGCGGCGCCGATGGCGAGGCCGTAGCTGGTCGACGACACCGGCAGCAGGACCCACGCGAGGACGGCGCCGAGCGTGACGGTGCCGAGCGTGAGTCCGGTGCGCATGACGACGTCGTCCATCGTCATACGGCCGGTGGTGGCCGGGGCCTGCGGCGGGGTGCCGTACTGAAGGTCCTGCTGCGCGTAAGGGTTCTGCGCGTAGGGGTTGCCGCCCGCCGGCTGAGCGTACGGGTTGCCCTGCGTACCGACAGCCCCGGCCTGCGGCGCGGTGTTGAAGCCCGCGTAGCCGTTGTCGCGGCTGAACCCCCGTCGCGAGAAGACCGGGTTGCTGCTCCTCATTTCACTCCTCCATGGCCGCACTGCGCGGCCTTGGCTCAAGAGTAATGGAAAGGCAAAGGGAAGACCCTAGTGCTTGGGAAGGATCTTTCCCCTGCCATGCTGCGCAACACGCTACGCGGCCCGGTGATTCCCGCCACTGCCGGGGCGTGCTCATGACGAACCCGGTACACATCCGGAACCGGCCGGAGACCGTCTCCCCGGCCGCGGGGAGGAGCACCCGCGGCGGCCCGACGACCGCCCCCGCCGCGAGGACGGGACGCCTCCCGCCGTCAGGACGGGACACCTCTCCTCCGCGCCGGCGGGACGCCCCCGGCCCGGGAGTGGATCGCACCCCCGACCCCGGAGTGGGCGCCCCCGGCCCCGGAGTGTTCGAGGCGATAGAATGAAGGTTCGTTCACGGGGGCGGATCAACATCGGAGGTGCCCGGAACCGGACTCGAACCGGTACGCCCGCGAGGGGCAGCGAGGTTTAAGCTCGCCGTGTCTGCATTCCACCATCCGGGCAGGCCATTGGGCTCCGCTTCGAGGTTCGAGCCTATCGGGACGCGTCCCCCGAACAGCGGGCGTACGGCCCGATGTTGTCTTATTTTATTGATGTCTGAGGGAGCATCAGACCACGGTACGGGCCATCCGCACTTGCCAATAGCCTTGCGTGCGGCAGGGTGCCGTGCATGCGGAATGACGGAATTTCACCGTCTCGACCGGTGGGGCCCGTGAGGTCCGGACCGTCACTCCGTCGGGACCCCGTCAGAACCCCGTCGGGACTCCCTCCGGACTCCGTTCACCCTCCGGCCGTTCTCCACCGAACCTCGAGTGGATCTCGAGCCGGTTCCGCGACCGCCTCCACGGCGGCTCTCGAGTAGGGGTCGACCGTCATCCCCAGGTATGACGGCCGGACGCCCGGTGCGACCGCAGACTGCCCCGGGAACCGGAACAGCGGCTGACTACACGCGCTCCCCGCGCCGAGACGATGGACACGTCCCTCGACATCCCGTCCCGACAGGAGCGCCTCCCCGTGACCACGACCCCTCTCGCCGACCGCGCCACCGCGGTGGCCGCACGTGCCACGGAGCTGTCGAAGATCTACGGACAGGGCGAGACCCAGGTGGTCGCCCTGGACCAGGTCTCCGTCGAGTTCCACCAGGCCCAGTTCACCGCGATCATGGGCCCCTCCGGCTCCGGCAAGTCCACGCTGATGCACTGCGTGGCCGGCCTCGACAGCTTCTCCTCCGGCTCGGTGCGCGTCGGCGACACCGAACTGGGTTCCCTGAAGGACAAGCAGCTCACCAAACTGCGCCGGGACAAGATCGGCTTCATCTTCCAGGCGTTCAACCTGCTGCCCACGCTGACCGCCCTGGAGAACATCACGCTCCCCATGGACATCGCGGGCCGCAAGCCGGACAAGCAGTGGCTGGACACCGTCATCGAGATGGTCGGCCTGTCCGGACGGCTCGGCCACCGGCCCTCGCAGCTCTCCGGCGGCCAGCAGCAGCGGGTCGCGGTCGCCCGCGCGCTCGCCTCCCGGCCCGACATCGTCTTCGGCGACGAGCCCACCGGAAACCTCGACTCCCGCTCCGGCGCCGAGGTGCTCGGCTTCCTGCGCAACTCCGTGCGCGAGCTGGGCCAGACGGTCGTGATGGTCACCCACGACCCGGTCGCCGCCGGGTACGCCGACCGCGTCGTCTTCCTCGCCGACGGCCGCATCGTGGACGAGATGTACGACCCGAGCGCCGACACGGTCCTCGACTTCATGAAGCAGTTCGACGCGAAGGGCCGTACCTCCTGATGTTCCGCACCGCCCTGCGCAACGTCCTCGCGCACAAGGCCCGGCTCCTGATGACCGTGCTCGCCGTGATGCTCGGCGTCGCCTTCGTCTCCGGGACCCTCGTCTTCACCAACACCCTCTCCAACGCCCTCCAGAACAGCTCCGCCAAGGGGTACGACCAGGTCGACGTGGCCGTCGCGCCCGAGCACCGGGCGGCCTCCGGCGACCGGGTCGGCGAGACGCCCCGGCTGACGCAGGACCTGCTGCGGGCCAGTGCCGAGGTCCCCGGCGCCGCCTCCGCCACCGGTGTGGTCACCGGCTTCACCGCCATCGCCGACAAGGACGGCAAGCTCGTCGGCGGCGGCTTCCAGTCCCAGGGCAGCAACTACTGGGACGCCTCCGGCAGGCCCGACGCGCGCTACCCGCTGACCGAGGGCCGCGCCCCGCACGGCGCCGGCGAGGTGCTGCTCGACTCCCGCACGGCCGACCGCGCCGGCTACCGGGTCGGCGACACCGTACGGCTCTCCGTCGACGGGCCCGTGCTCACGCCGAAGGTCACCGGCGTCTTCACCACCGACGACGGCAACGTCGCCGCGGGCGGCAGCCTCGCCCTGTTCGACACGGCCACCGCCCAGCGGCTGTTCGGCAAGCCCGGCACCTACGACCAGATCGAGGTGAAGGCCGCCGCCGGCACCTCCCAGGCCGCGCTGAAGTCCGCCCTCGACAAGGCCCTGCCGAAGGACCTCGTGGAGACCACGACCGCGCGGCAGCTCGCCGACGAGCAGGCGGAGATGATCTCCGCCTCGATGAGCGGGCTGAAGCAGGGCCTGCTGGTCTTCGCCGGGATCGCCCTGTTCGTCGGCACGTTCATCATCGCCAACACCTTCACCATGCTGGTCGCCCAGCGCACCAAGGAACTGGCGCTGATGCGCGCGGTCGGCGCCTCGCGGCGGCAGGTCACGCGGTCGGTGCTGATCGAGGCGTTCGTGGTCGGCGCGGTCGCCGGCGTGACCGGACTGTTCGCGGGCGTCGGGATCGGCGCCGGGCTGCGCGCGCTGATGGGCACCCTCGGCGCGACCGTCCCCGACGGCCCGCTGGTCGTCTCCTCCGGCACGGTCGCCACCGCCCTCGCGGTCGGTGTCGTGATCACCATGCTGGCCGCGTGGCTGCCCGGCCGCCGGGCCGCGAAGATCCCGCCGGTGGCGGCGATGAGCAGCGTGCACGCCAAGGCGACCGCCAAGTCGCTGGTGCTGCGCAACATCCTCGGCGCGCTGTTCTCCGCGGCCGGTGTGGCGGTCGTACTGACCGCGACGACGATGGACGGCTCCGACGGCCAGGCGCCCATGGGTCTCGGCGCGGTGCTGCTGATCATCGGCGTGTTCATCCTGACGCCGCTGCTGTCGCGCCCGCTGATCGCGGCCGCCGCCCCGCTGCTGAGGGTGTTCGGTGTCTCCGGAAAGCTGGCCCGGCAGAACTCGGTGCGCAACCCGCGCCGTACGGCCGCCACGGCGTCGGCGCTGATGATCGGCCTGACCCTGATCACCGGCATGACCGTGATGGCGGGCAGCCTGCAGAAGTCGATCGACAAGATGGCCTCGTCCTCCCTGAAGGCCGACTACGTCGTCACCATGGCCAACGGCAACGACATGGCCCCCGACGTCGAGGAGCGGCTGAGGAAGGTCGAGGGCGTCAGCGCCACCAGCCCGATGCGCAACTCCCCCTCCCGGATCGACGGGGAGACGGAGTTCCTGACCGGCGTCACCGGCTCCGCCATCGGCTCGCTCACCGACCTCCCCATCGAAAGCGGCTCCTTCACGGTCGCCGGGGCGAAGGCGGTGGTGGACGACGAGACCGCGAAGTCGCACGGCTGGCGGGCCGGTTCGGCCTTCACCGTGGCCTACGAGGACGGCGCCCGGCAGCGGCTGACGGTGGCCGGCGTCTACCGGGGCAACGACATGATCAGCGGCATCCTGGTGGACAACGCCGCGCTCGCCCCGCACCAGGACGAGCCCCGTGACATGACGGTCATGGTGAAGACGTCCCAGGGCACCTCGGATGCCGTCAAGGACCGCCTGGAGAAGGCCCTCGGCGCCAACCCGGCGATCCTCGTCCAGGACAAGCAGGACATCTCCAACGAGATCGCGAAGATGTTCACGCTGATCCTCAACATGGTCTACGGCCTGCTGGCCATGGCCGTGATCGTCGCGGTCCTCGGCGTCATCAACACCCTGGCGATGTCCGTGTTCGAGCGCTCCCAGGAGATCGGCATGCTCCGCGCGATCGGCCTGGACCGCCGCGCCGTGAAGCGGATGGTCCGGCTGGAGTCGCTGGTGATCTCCCTGTTCGGCGGCGTGCTCGGCATCGGTCTGGGCGTGTTCTTCGGCTGGGCCGCGGGTGAGCTGCTGGGCACCCGGATGGCGACGTACGAACTGGTCCTGCCCTGGAGCCGGATGGGTCTGTTCCTTTTGCTGGCCGGGGTGGTCGGGGTGCTGGCCGCGCTGTGGCCGGCCCGCCGCGCGGCCCGTCTGAACATGCTGACGGCCATCAAGTCCGAGTAGCCGCGGCGGCCGTGAGGAAGGGGACCCGTTCCGTGGAGCGGGTCCCCTTCGGTGTGCGGAGGTCAGTGCCAGGTGCGGGGGCGCAGGGGCAGGCCGGAGTCGCCGGGGGCGGCGGTGCGTACCGCGAGCACCTGGTTGACACCGATGCGGTTGTGCTCGAAGGCGAGTGCGCAGGCGGCCATGTAGAGGTGCCAGACCCGGGCGCGGCCGGGCCCTGCCAGGCGCGCCGCCCGGTCCCGGCCGGCCTCCAGGTTGGTCACCCAGCGGCGCAGGGTGAGGGCGTAGTGCTCGCGCAGCGACTCCACGTCGCGGACCTCGAACCCGGCCCGTTCCAGCTGGGTGACGGTGACGCCGACGGGCTGGAGCTCGCCGTCGGGGAAGACGTAGGCGTCGATGAAGGCGTCGACGTGGTAGGCGGTCTCGTCGCCCTGCGGGCGGCGGGCGATCTGGTGGTTGAGCAGGCGTCCGCCGGGCTTGAGGAGGGCGTGCAGCTCCTGGGCGTACTCCAGGTACTGCTGGGCGCCGACGTGCTCGGCCATGCCGATGGAGGAGATCGCGTCGTAGGGTCCGTCGGCGACGTCCCGGTAGTCCTGCACCCGGATCTCGACGCGGTCGGTGAGGCCCTCGTCGGCGACGCGTTTTCGGGCGTAGGCGGCCTGTTCCTGGGACAGGGTGATCCCGACGACGCTCACACCGTGCTCCCGGGCGGCGTGGATCGCCATCGAGCCCCAGCCGCAGCCGACGTCGAGCAGCCGCTGACCGGGGCTCAGACCGAGCTTGCGGCTGACGAGTTCGAGCTTGTCGCGCTGCGCGTCCTCCAGGGTGGCCCCTTCTTCGGCGGCCCGCCAGTACGCGCAGGAGTACACCATCGAGGGGCCGAGGACGAGCTCGTAGAAGTCGTTGCCGACGTCGTAGTGGTGGCTGATGGCGCGGCGGTCGGTGCGGCGGGTGTGCAGATGGCCGGGGCGGCGCACCTCCTCGCGCGGCGGGGCGGGCGGCAGCCCGGGCCCGCCGAGCCGGAACAGCCCGGCGACGGCCGACCGTACGCCGGGGTCGCGCAGGGCCTCCAGGGCGCCGCGGGTGTTCTCCCCGCGCTCCCAGACGAGGCCGGCCACCAGGTCGAGGACGGCGTAGAAGTCGCCCTCGACCTCCAGGTCGCCGGCCACCCAGGCGCGGGCCAGGCCGAGTTCGCCGGGCTTCCACAGCAGCCGGCGCAGCGCGCGGCGGTTGCGGACCACCAGCACCGGCGTGTCCGGCGGGCCCGCCTGCGAACCGTCCCAGGCGCGGATACGGACCGGGAGGGGGACTCCCAGCACCTGTTCGAGAAGGCTCTGAAGCCGCGGCGCGGCGTCGGCCATGGCGCACACCTCCGATCGGGGCGTCCCCGGCTCGGCGGAGGGGTGAGGCGGGGAGCGCGGTCCCGGAATGTCTGACACCACGTAAACACCTGCGCCCCCGGCCCGCAGTCCCCCACGCGCGTCACATCCGGGCAAATCCTCCGCAGGGAGGCCCCTTCCGCTACTGCGGGAACGTCGCCGCCACGGGAAGCTCCCGCGCGCCGGTGCCCGAGACGCCCTGGGCGCCCGCCTTCAGCAGCACGCTCGTCGGGGCGTCGGCCGGCGCCACGAACAGGTCGGCGTCGCCGTCACGGTCGATGTCGCGCAGGCGCACGTGGAACCCGAACCGCTCGTAGGCGGTGAGGTTGCCCGGCACACCCGCGGTGGCCCGGCTGATCCACTGCGAGCCGACGCCGGTCAGGCCCTGCCGGCCGCCGCGCAGGATGTGCAGTCCGCCGGCCTGCCTGGCCGAGCCGATCTTCTCCTCGGGCACCGACACGGCGAGGTCCGGGTAGCCGTCGCGGTTGGTGTCGCCCGCGGAGAGGTCGTTGCCGAAGCCCTCGTGCGCCGCGGCGGCCGTGGCCACGCCTGCGGTGGACTGGCCGAGGCGGTACTTGGTGCCGGGGCCGGTGGCGGTGCCGCGGACGACGATCACCGAGCCCGCGCCGTTGGCGAAGGGAGTGTCGGAGACGGCGAGATCGCCGTAGCCGTTCTTGTCGAAGTCGGCGATGACGCCGGTCGGGTCGTAGTCGGGGAGCGTGCCGTTGATCGCGGTGACCTTGCCGCGCTTGATGGTGGAGCCGCCGGCGAGGAACCAGGCGTCCTGGGTCATCTTGTCGTTGCGGTAGCCCTGGCCGAGGACGTACAGGTCGGTGGCCTTGTCCTTGTTGACCCGTCCGGCGACGAGCCCGGTGGGCTCCAGGGTCACCCTGATGTCCGGGCGGTGCTTGGTGACGGGGCCGCTGGTGCCGGTGGTGGAGAAGCCGCCGCGGTAGACGGAGATGGTGTCGACGCCGTCCGCGACGGCCAGGTCGGGCTTGCCGTCGCCGTTGAAGTCGCCGGTCTCCAGCTCGTTGCCGAACCCGTAGTGGCTGACGGCGGTGGCCTTCAGGCGGGTGGCCTTCGTGCCGAGGCCGGAGCGCGCGCCCCACATGATGGTGACCGCGCCCGCGGCGACCTTGGTGCCGACCTTCTCGGAGCGGTCGGCGACGGCCGCCACGAGGGCGGCGCGGAGCGGGCGGGGGGCGGTGCGCGTGAGCATGTGTCTCCTGCTGGCTGGGCGGCCGCAGGATGATCGACTGCGGCGCAACACCAGGAAGACACCCGGCCGGGCGCGAGGGTTGTACGCTCTCGCCGCCCTGTGCCCCGGCATGCCGAAGGGCCTCCCGCACCACGGATGGCGGGAGGCCCTTCAGGACGACCGTGAGGTCAGGAGGCCTTGGCCTTCTCCTCGGTCTTCGGAGCGACGGCGGCCGGGGCCGGAGCCGGCTTGGCGGCCTCGTAGAACTCCTCGCGGGGAGTCTCCAGGGCGCCGAGGGAGACGACCTCGCGCTTGAGGAACATGGCGAGCGTCCAGTCCGCGAAGACCCGGATCTTGCGGTTGAAGGTCGGCATGGCCATACCGTGGTAACCGCGGTGCATGTACCAGGCGAGACGGCCCTTGAGCTTGATCTTCATCTTGCCCATGACGATCATCGCGACGCCCTTGTGCAGGCCGAGACCGGCGACCGCACCCTTGTTCGCGTGCTCGTAGTCCTTCTGCGGGAAGCCCCGCATACCGGAGATCACGTTGTCGCCGAGGACCTTGGCCTGGCGCAGCGCGTGCTGGGCGTTCGGCGGGCACCAGGCGTTCTCGTTGCCGGCCTTGCGGCCGACGAGGTCCGGGACCTGGGCGTTGTCGCCGGCGGCCCAGATGTAATCGGTGCCCTGGACCTGGAGGGTCGTCCCGGTGTCGACGTGGCCGCGGGGGCCGAGCGGCAGACCGAAGCGGGCGAGGGCCGGGTTGGGCTTGACGCCGGCGGTCCACACGATGGTGTTGGAGTCGACCTCCAGCCCGTTCTTCAGCACCACGTGGCCGTCGACGCAGGAGTCCATCGAGGTGGAGAGGTAGATCTCCACACCGCGGCTCTCCAGGTGCTCCTTGCCGTACTGGCCGAGCTTGGGACCGACCTCGGGAAGGATCTTGTCGGCGGCGTCGACGAGGATGAAGCGCATGTCCTCGCGGGAGACGCTGGTGTAGTACTTGGCCGCGTCGCGGGCCATGTCCTCGACCTCACCGATGGTCTCCGCGCCGGCGAAGCCGCCGCCGACGAAGACGAAGGTGAGCGCCTTGCGGCGGATCTCCTCGTCGGTGGTGGAGTCGGCCTTGTCGAGCTGCTCCAGCACGTGGTTGCGCAGGCCGATGGCCTCCTCGATGCCCTTCATACCGATGCCCTGCTCGGCGAGGCCGGGGATCGGGAAGGTGCGGGAGACCGCGCCGAGGGCGATCACCAGGTAGTCGAAGGGCAGCTCGTACGCCTCGCCGACCAGCGGGGCGATCGAGGCGACCTTGCGGTCCTGGTCGATGCTGGTGACCCGGCCGGTGAGGACCTCCGCCTTGGGCAGCACGCGTCGCAGCGGGACGACGACGTGGCGCGGGGAGATGCTGCCGGCGGCGGTTTCGGGGAGGAAGGGCTGGTAGGTCATGTACGACCGGGGGTCGACGACCGTGACGGTCGCCTCTCCGTAGCGCATCTTCTTCAGGATGCGCCGAGCGGCGTACAGGCCTACGTACCCACCGCCTACTACGAGGATCCTGGGACGCTCCGTGGTGCTCATGCCATCGAGTATCCACCCGCCCCTGGACCGTCGCTCGTGCGCCCCTTCACAAGCTTCTCCGGGGGTTGTGTTACACTCCGCGACCCACGTGACCCAGGCCACGTTGCGGACGGGGAACGATGATCCGCTACGACCCGTTGTCAATGCCGCGTGAGCTGGCTCTCCGGGCTTCGGGAAGCGTGGTGAGGCCCCCGTGACGACCCGGTGACCATCACCCCCGAACACGACCCCGTCTCGCATTCGAAGGCCCTCCGGCCCCCCGGAACGGCCTATCGGAGGCCCTTCGGGGGCCCTCGGAGTCGAATTCCTTGTGAAGAACTTCACGAACTTTTCCGCGGAGGTGGCCCGAAGGGCCCCTTGAAGGGGCCCCGGACGCGCTCATACGGTACGCGGAATGCTCAGCCGATTACTACCGATCGGTAAGAAACGCCCTGGTGAGCGCCGTTTTCAGGCCACCGACCAGGCGATGCCGTCGAGGATGTCGTGCTCGCTGACCACGACCTCCGCGGCACCGATCCGCTCCATGACCGACAGCAGCACCAGCGCGCCCGCCGCGATCACGTCGACCCGGCCCGGGTGCAGCGACGGGATCGCCGCCCGCTCGGCGTGCGTGGAGCCCAGCAGCCGCCCGGTGATCTCGCGCACGGTGTCGTAGGAGACCCGGGAGTGGTGGATGGCCGCCGAGTCGTACTCGGGCAGCCGCTGGGCGATGGCCGACACGGTCGTCACCGACCCGGCCAGGCCCACCAGCGTGTGCGCCTCGCGCAGCGGGACGGTCTCCTCCGCCAGGTCGAGCGCGGCCTCGATGTCGGCCCGCATGGCGGTGATCTGCGCCTCGGCGGGCGGGTCGGTGACCTGGCCCTCGTGCGCCAGATGACGCTCGGTCATCCGCACACAGCCGATGTCCACCGAGCGCGCCGCGCGCACATGCTCCTCGCCCACGACGAACTCGGTCGAACCGCCACCGATGTCCACCACCAGGAACGGCCGGCGCAGGTCGGCGCGCCCGGTCAGCTCCCTGGTCGCCCCGGTGAAGGAGAACTCCGCCTCCTGGTCACCGGTGATGACCTCGGGCTCCACGCCGAGGATGTCCAGGACCCCGCGCACGAAGTCGTCGCGGTTCTCCGCGTCCCGGGAGGCGGAGGTCGCCACGAACCGGAGCCGCTCGGCCCCGTGCTCCTTGATCACGGCCGCGTACTCGCGGCAGGCGGCGAAGGTTCGCTCCAGCGCCTCGGGCGCCAGTCGCCCGGTGCGGTCGACGCCCTGGCCGAGCCGCACGATCGTCATCCGGCGGTCCAGGTCGACCAGTTCCCCGGTCGCCGGGTCCGCGTCGGCGACCAGCAGGCGGATGGAGTTAGTACCGCAGTCGATGGCGGCGACACGGGTCATTTGCCGTCCTCCTCGTCCAGGGCCCGCGCGGTGAAGTGGCCGTCCGCCGTCACGTCCGTCGGCGCGCCCTCGCCGCACGGCGGGCCGGGCAGCGTCACACAGGCGCCCTTGCTCCACCACTCCGGCAGCAGCGCGAGGGCCTCGTCGCCGAGCGGGTTCACCCCGGGGCCGGCCGCCAGCGAGTGCGCGACCAGGACGTGCAGGCACTTGACCCGGTCCGGCATGCCGCCCGCGCTGGGGAAGTTCTTCAGCTCCTCGATCTCGTCGCGGCGCCGGATGTAGTCCTCGTGCGCGGCACGGTAGGACGCGGCCAGCTCCTCGTCGGTCCGGAGCCGCTCGGTCATCTCCTTCATCAGACCGCTCGCCTCCAGCGTGCCGATGGCCGAGTTGGCCTTGGGGCACGTCAGGTAGTAGAGCGTCGGGAAGGGCGTGCCGTCGGGCAGCCGCGGGGCGGTCTCCACGACGTCCGGCTGACCGCACGGGCACCGGTGGGCGATGGCGCGCAGCCCGCGCGGCGGCCGTCCGAGCTGCTGCTTGAAGGCCTCGACGTCCGCGTCGGTGGGCTCGGTGCGGGGGGTGGTCGGCGGGGGCGTTTCCATCAGGCCTGAAGGTGTCTTTCTACTATCGGTTCATCGGTCCTGGCGCCGGACCGTCATCGGTTCGACGGCCGGGGCGGGGACTGTCATCGGTTCGACCGTCCGAGGCGGGGGACCGTCATCGGGTTCAACGGTCCGAGGCGTCGGACTTGTCGACGCCGTCCCAGACGTTGGAGTACCAGGGGCGGTCGGCCGCCCCCGTGTCGGCGCGGGACTGCCTGGCCGCGTCCGGGTCGACCACGATGTATCCGGTCTCCCCGGGCATCACGTAGTGCAGCCGCTGCCGGATCTGCTGCTCGGCGTACGCGTCGTCCTGCCAGCGCGCCTTGAGGTCGCGCAGCTGCTCGACCCGCTCCTGGGCCTGCTGCCGCTGCCGCTCCATGTCGGCGATCTCGGCGCGCTGGGCGACGTACTGCCGCATCGGATAGGCGAGCGCCACCACCAGGGTGCAGACGACCAGGGCGAGCAGCGCGGCCCGGCCGGTGAGCCGGGAGCGGCGGGCCTGGCGCCGGGTCTGGGAGCGGTAGACACGGGCCGCGGTCTGCTCGCCGAGCAGCCGCAGCCGGGTCGCGGTGGAGAACCGGTCCCGGTCCTTCACGGCCATGTTTGCCCGCCTCCCGTTCACGCGCGTACGTCCCCGCACACGGTACGGGACCGAGTACGGGGACGTACGTACGACGCCTCATACGAGGCGGTGGCTCAGCCGTGCGTCGAGCCTGCCGGCCCGGGCGGGCCTCAGCCCTTGAAGCGCGGGAAGGCGCTGCGGCCGGCGTACACCGCGGCGTCGTCGAGGATCTCCTCGATGCGCAGCAGCTGGTTGTACTTGGCGACGCGGTCCGAGCGGGCCGGGGCGCCGGTCTTGATCTGACCGCAGTTCACGGCGACGGCGAGGTCGGCGATGGTGACGTCCTCGGTCTCGCCGGAGCGGTGGGACATCATGCACTTGAAGCCGTTGCGCTGGGCCATCTCGACGGCGTCCAGGGTCTCGGTCAGCGAGCCGATCTGGTTCACCTTGACGAGCAGGGCGTTGGCGGTGCCCTCCTCGATGCCGCGGGCGAGACGCTCGGGGTTGGTGACGAAGAGGTCGTCGCCGACGATCTGGACCTTGTCGCCCAGCTTGTCGGTGATGATCTTCCAGCCGGCCCAGTCGTCCTCGAACAGCGGGTCCTCGATGGAGACGAGCGGGTACGCCTCGACGAGCTCGGCGTAGTACTCGGTCATCTCGGCGGCGGAGCGCTCCTTGCCCTCGAAGGTGTAGACGCCGTCCTTGTAGAACTCGGACGCGGCCACGTCGAGGGCGAGGGCGATCTGCTCGCCGGGGGTGTAACCGGCCTCCTTGATGGCCTCGAGGATGAGGTCCAGGGCGGCGCGGTTGGACTCCAGGTTCGGGGCGAAGCCGCCCTCGTCGCCGAGGCCGGTGGACAGGCCCTTGGTCTTCAGCACCTTCTTGAGGGTGTGGTAGACCTCGGCGCCCCAGCGCAGGGCCTCGGAGAAGGACTCCGCGCCGATGGGGGCGATCATGAACTCCTGGATGTCCACGTTGGAGTCGGCGTGCGAGCCGCCGTTCAGGATGTTCATCATCGGAACGGGCAGCAGGTGCGCGTTCGGGCCGCCCAGGTAGCGGAAGAGCGGCAGGTCGCTGGCCTCGGAGGCGGCGTGGGCGACGGCGAGGGAGACGCCGAGGATGGCGTTGGCGCCGAGCGAGCCCTTGTTGTCGGTGGCGTCCAGGTCGAACATCGCCTGGTCGATCAGGCGCTGCTCGGTGGCGTCGTAGCCGACGAGCTCCGGGCCGATCTGCTCGATCACGGCGAGGACGGCCTTCTCGACACCCTTGCCGAGGTAGCGGTTGGGGTCGCCGTCACGGAGCTCGATGGCCTCGAAGGCACCGGTGGAGGCACCGGACGGAACGGCGGCACGACCCGTGCTGCCGTCGTCGAGGCCGACCTCGACCTCGACCGTGGGGTTGCCTCGGGAGTCCAGGATTTCCCGGGCTACGACGACGTCGATGGACGGCACGAGCATCTCCTTCATGGATGTGACGCGATGGGCAGGCCGCGGGTGTGGCTCTGCGAGACGAGCCTAACCGGCTCCGGCCGATCGGCCAGCCGATGGCTCATCACGTGGACGGAACCGAGAGTAAATTGTTTCCGAACGGAACAAAAGCTTTCCCGGATACGTCTCCGAACTTGGCGGAAACGGGGCCGGAGGCGGGGGTGGGCGACCGAGGGGTGGCTCGGGGGCCGTCGCCGGTGGCGGCGGAGCGGCTCGGTGGGGTGGGTCTGCGGGGTGGGCCTGCGGGGTGGGCCTGTGGGGTGGGCCTGTGCGGGCGAGGTGTCGCGGGTGGCGCCGAGCGGCTCGGGGCGGGCGCGCCGCGGGCGGGACAGGCGTCCGGACATGACTCCGCCCCGGCGCGTACGGGGGAAGACGCGCCGGGGCGGAGATATGGGGGACGGGGGCGGCACCGTCAGGCCGGGAGGCCTGTGGGGACGGGCGACCCCGCGGGCCGGGACGGCCGGTGGGGGGAGACGGGGCGGAGGTGACCCAACGGACCCGGGGGTCCGTGGGGGCGGGGTGACCTCGTGACGCCGAGGACGTCCCGGGGGCCCGGGGGCTTGAGCGGCCCTGGGACCCGGGGCCTGAGCGGCCCTGGGGATGGGAGCGGCCCTGGGGGATCGAGAGCGGTCCGGGGCGGTCCGGGCCGTCCGGTGGGGGCCGGGACAGTCCGGGGGCCGGGTGCGGCCGGGGCCCGGTGGGGGCCGGGCCGCGGCGGCCGCGCGGCGGACTACTTCAGGTGCAGCTGCTGACCCGGGTAGATGAAGTCCGCGTCGTCGACGATGTCCTGGTTCAGCTTGAACAGCTTCTGCCAGCCACCCTTGACCTTGTGCTTCTCGGCGATCGCGCTGAGGCTGTCGCCCTTGACGACCTTGTACTCGCCGTCACCCTTCTTGACCTTCTTGCCGGTCGGGGTGGTGACGGTCTTCTTCGCGGCCGACTTCTTGACGGCGGGGCGCTCCTGCGAACGGGAGGCGCTCTGCTGCTCGGTCGAGCGGGTGTCGGTGCTGGTGCTCGGCTGCGACTCCGGCTGCGCGGGGGCGGCCGGGGCGGCGGAGCCACCGTCGTACGCGGCGCTCGACAGGCCGACGCCGCAGACCGGCCAGGCACCCTTGCCCTGGCCCGCGAGGACCTTCTCGGCGATCTGGATCTGCTGGGACTTGCTCGCCTGGTCGGCGGTGGCGGCGTACTGCGTGCCGCCGTAGGCGGCCCAGGTGGAGGCCGAGAACTGGAGACCGCCGTAGTAGCCGTTGCCGGTGTTGATGGACCAGTTGCCACCGGACTCGCACTGGGCGACGGCGTCCCACTCGGAGGACGTGGCGGCGGAGGCGCCGCCGGCCGCGATCAGCGGGGCGGCGACCGCGGCGCCGGTCACACCGGCGATGGCGATGGCGCGAGTGGCCTTGGACGGACGACGGTGCTTGCCCTTGCCGGAAAACAGCATGGAGGATCCCCTCACCGACGCCTGCGAGGTGAGCTGTCGGGTTCGGGCCGGTTGAGTTGCCCGGCCGCGCACTCCTCGGTGCGCGGCTTCACCCCAAGCCGGTTCCGGCGTCGAGTCACCTCAACTGCCGGGCCCGGCACTTACCTTGGGTCCCCCGCTCCTGCCTACGGCGCTTACGCGACGACTGTTCCCGGATGGCGCCGCTGGCAGGATTCGGCGTTGCGGCGACCGGGGCTCACGTTGGCGAGCGGTCACGACCGTAGACACGCGATCGGCGGAATTTCAAAGACGATCAGGGCGTCTGAGACTCATCCCACACTTTCACCAAAACGGACATTAGCCATCGAACCGTGACGTGAACTCCCGCTACTTTTCGCCCGGTTCGACACCTACCGCAAGCTTCTGACCGGGCACGATGAGGTTCGGATCGACACCGATCGTCTCGCGGTTACCGGCGTACAGCTCCGACCATCCGCCCTGGAGCTCAAGGGAGTCGGCGATGCCCCAGAGACTGTCGCCCTCCCGGACGGTGTACTCGCCGTCGGCGGCGTCACGCGCGGCAGCGCCGCTGCGCGAGGCGTGACGGCCCGCCGTGTCGCCGTTGCGGCCGTCCTCGGCGGCCACCTCGCCGTCGGCACCCGCACCCTCCTCGGCGCTCGCGCCCCGATGCCGACCGGTACCGTCCCCGGCCGAACTGTCCGAAGAGGCACCGTTCTCGCCGGACTTGTCCGAATCCTCGGAGTCACCCGCCCCGGAGCCGTCGGCCTCCCGGGACGGACTCGACGACGCGGAGCCGGTTCCGTCGGCCTCGGAGTCGGAGTCCGAAGTGGCGGAACTGTCCGACTTGGTCGAGTTGCTCGAATTGCCCGAACCGGTCTCCGAGGAGCCGGAGTCACCGTCCGAGTCGTCGCCCGAGCCCGAACCCGACGAACCCGACGAATCGGAAGTGTCGGTCAATCCCGAAAGTCCCGAACCATCCCCGTCGACGCCGGTGTCGGCGTCCGCCTGGCCCGAGTCGGCCGTGAGCCCCACGAGCGGACCGCACGTCGGCCACGCCGCGACACCCTGGTCCGCGAGAACGCGCTCGGCGACGGCTATCTGCTGACGCCGGCTCGCCTGGTCGGGACCCGGGGCGTACTCCAGCCCGCCGTAGCTGTCCCAGTCGAGCTGGCTCAGCCTCAGCCCGCCGTACTGTCCGTACCCGTCGTTCGCGCTCCACGCCCCTCCCGTCTCGCACTCCGCGACCCGGTCCCAGGTGGAAGCGTCCGCCGCGCTCGCGCCGGAGGCGCCCAGCAGCGGGATGGCGATGGCAGAGCCGGTCACTCCTGCCGCGACGACAAGAGCCGGAGCCTGACGGGGGCGACGGTGACGACCGTTCCCGGAGAGCATGCGGAGACCTTTCGGGCGACAGCAACGACCTGCACGGCGGGTACTGCGAGGCGCCGCGCTGATGGGTGAACGTATAGGCAGACGATCACTTGTCACAAGTTCATGCCGCGCAGATCACGTGAAGATCACAGTGTTGATGGTGTGTCACATTTGCCCGCGTCAGTTCCGTACGGCGGACGGCACGGTCGGGTTGCCCCGGTCTATAGGGATTGGCGCACCTGGTCGGCCGGTTCCGGCGGGTCCACGGGCGTGAACTCGACCGGCAGTGTGCGCAGGCCCCGCATGATGAGGCCGCCGCGCCAGCGCAACTCCTCCGGATCCGCGGCCAGTCGCAGGTCCGGCAGCCGGGTGAGCAGGGTGGCCAGCGCGGTCTGCCCCTCCAGCCGGGCGAGCGGGGCGCCGAGGCAGTAGTGGATGCCGTGCCCGTATCCCAGGTGCTGGTTGTCGCGGCGCGCGAGGTCCAGCAGATCCGGGTCGGTGAACCGCTCCGGGTCGCGGTCCGCCGCCGCCAGCACCACCAGCACCGGGTCGCCGGCCGCGATGTCCTGCCCGCCGATCGTCAGCGGCCGGGTGGCGAACCGCCAGGTCGCCAGCTCCACCGGGCCGTCGTAGCGCAGCAGTTCCTCCACTCCGGTCGCGAGCAGCCCGCTCTCCCCCGCAGCGAGGGACCGCTGCAGCCGCTCCCGCTCACCGGGGTGGGTGAGCAGCGCGTACGTCCCGTTCCCGATGAGGTTGACCGTGGTCTCGAACCCGGCGAACAGGAGGATGAACGCCATCGCCGCCGCCTCGTTCTCGGTGAGGTGCTCACCGTGGTCGGAGGCGCGGATGAGGCCGGAGATGAGGTCCTCCCCCGCCTCCGCGGTCTCCGGCAGCGCCTCCCGCTTGCGGTGGATGAGCTCGGCGAGATAACCGCGCATCTTCTTCACCGACCGTGCGACCCCGCCGCGCGGCCCGCCGCCGTGGCGGATCATCATGCCCGCCCAGTCCCGGAAGTCGTCCTGGTCCTCGCGCGGAACGCCCAGCATGTCGCAAATGGCGTAGATGGGCAGGGGGAAGGCGAACTCGTGGATGAGGTCGGCCGAGCCGCGCGCCGCGAACCGGTCGATCAGCTGGTCGGTCAGTTCCTGCACCCGCGGCGCGAACTCCGCGACCCGGCGTGGTGTGAACGCCTTGCTCACCAGCCGCCGGAGCCTGGTGTGGTCCGGCGGGTCGATGTTGAGCAGATGCGTCATCAGCTCGGCCTTGCGCTCGCCGGGGATGCCGGTCTTCCCCTTGGCGTGCGCCGGTTCGTCGTGATGCTCCGGGTTCTTCGACAGCCGCGCGTCCGCCAGCGCCTGCTTGGCATCGGCGTACCGCGTGACCAGCCAGGCCTCCACCCCGCTGGGCAGCCGCGTGCGGTGCACGGGCGCGTGCTCGCGGAGCCAGGCGTAGGCGGGGTAGGGGTTGGCCGCGAACTCCCAGCTGAAGAGTTCGGGGGCGGCGGGGGCCGTGCCGTCGGGGGTGGGGCCGGTGGGTGTGGGGCCGGTGGGGTGGGGCTGGTTGGTCACCGACCGACGGTATCGGGTCGGTCCTCCCCCTCGGACCGGCCCACCCGTCGGGTCGTCAGCCATCCCCACGACGCCCGGCCTCCCGTCAGGTAGTCAGCCCTCCCCCTCGAGCCCGTCCTCCCCTTCGGCCGGTGCGCCGGCCGCCTCCGCCTCGCGTATCGCGTCGCGGTAGGCACGGGCCGCCGCTCTCAGGGCCGCCTCCGGGTCGACTCCCTCGGACTCGGCGCGCACAGCGAGAGCCAGCAGCTCGTAACCGATGGCGTCGGTGCCGGGCAGGGGGACGTCCAGTCCGGCGGTGCGGGCCCGGGAGGACAGCTTCGCGGCGAGTGCAAGGCCCGGCTGGTGAAGCGGGATGCCCTCGGTCACGGAGGTGCGGCGCTTCTCGACGGCCTTGGTGCGCAGCCAGTGCTCCTTGACCTCCTCGGGCGTGCTGGCCGTCTCGTCGCCGAAGACGTGCGGGTGGCGGTGGATGAGCTTGGCGACGATGCCGCCGGCCACGTCGTCGATGGAGAACGGGGCCTCGGGGTGCTCCTCCGCGATCCGTGCGTGGAAGACGACCTGGAGCAGGACGTCGCCGAGCTCCTCGCGCAGTTCGTCGCGGTCGCCCTCCTCGATCGCCTCGACCAGTTCGTACGCCTCTTCTATGCCGTACTTCGTCAGGCCCTCGTGGGTCTGCCGGGACGACCAGGGGCACTCGGCGCGGATGCGGTCCATGACCTGCACGAGGTCGAGGAGCCGTGCGCCGGGCAGGTCGTAGGAGGCGGGGAGCAGTTCCAGCTCGGGCATCCGCACCCGGCCGGAGCCGGCGAGGCGGGCGAGGCCGTCGGTGAGGGCCGGTTCGCCCTCGCCGGTCGCCACGACCACCACGGTGTGCCCGCCGACGCACGCGTCCACCAGTTCCTCGGCGGTCGGGGACGCCTCGGCCACGGCTATCCCCGCCTCGCGCAGATACGGCAGCTGCGGATGGGCGCCGTCCGCGCACAGCACCTCGTCGGCGGAGTGCAGGGCCTGCCATGCGGGCCAGGACAGCAGGCCGGGGGCGACACGGTGGCTGGTGGTGAGCAGGACGATGCGGCCGGGGGTGTCGTCGGGCTTCGGGGACTCCTCGGACTCCTGCGGCTCCCGGGGGTCCGGGGTGGCTTCGATGCTGGTTGCGTTCACGATCCGAACGTAACTCAAGCCGTCGGGACGGTGTCGGGCGTTGTCCACAGGGTGGGGGTGATCATCACATCATCCGCCTGCCCGTGCGGATCGGTGATCGCGCCGGGGGTGGGCCCGAGGCCCGGCGGACGGGCAGGCGGCGGGCCCCACGCTCCGGCCCGCCACCACCGACACCCACCGGCATCGACCTCGACACCCACGCCTACACCGGCACCGTCACGCGGGCTGCTGGGCCCCGGTCGTGACGTCCCGCACCCACGGCGTCTTCGCGTCGACGCGGCCCACCTTCTGGGTGTCCCAGGTGCCGTAGCGCGGGTTCAGGTCGATGTCGAGTTCCTCGGAGGCCTCGGAGAGGGCCTTCCAGAAGGCGGGCTGGCTGGTGTCCGTACCGAGCTTCTCGGCGAGCTTCTGGGCCTCCAGCTGGAGCCGGAGGTTCTCGTCGAGGCGCTCCGGTGCGACGGAGTACTGCTGGAGCCAGGCCGTCCGCAGGGCGTCGGCGCCACCGGCCTGCTGCTCGAGGCCGGCCCGCATCTGCTGGACCTCCTTGCGGCTGATGGTGATGCCCGCGTCCTCGGCGGCGCGGTGCAGGACCTGGTCGAGGACCATGCCGTGGAGGGTGTCGCGGGTGAGCGTGCCGGTCCTGGCGACGACCTGGGCGTACTGCGCGTCGTCCGGCACCGCCGCGCGCTGGGCGTCACGGACCTCCTCGACCCGGTTCTCCAGCTGCGAGACGGTGATCCGCTGGCCTCCGACGACGGCGGCCGCGCCGGGGTGCGCATCGTTTCCGCAGGCGGTGAGCAGAGGAGCCGCGGCGGCGATCGCTGCGGTGAGGACGAGCGCGGTGCGACGGCGGCGGTGCAAGGGAACCTCCCGAGGAGATTGTGCGACGGTGCACAAAGTCTTGCGATGATCGATGGTAGGCAGCGGCACAGCTCTGGCCAACCCATTCGACCAACGATTCACCGGGACTTCGGGCACCGTCCCGCACGCGCGCGTGCGGGACGCGAGTGTTCCGAGGGACGCGAGGTGCGCCTCCGGTGCCCGTCCCGGCCTCCGGAGGGTGCGCGTCAGCCGCGCACCTGCCCCAGCCACTGGAGGGTGCGGCGGACGTCCGCGGCCAGCGGATGCCCGGGCCCGCGCAGCCGCTCCACGTCGTGCAGCAGCCGTACGAGGGTGTCGTGCGCGGCGCCCCGGTCGCCGAGGGCGAGCAGCAGATGGCCGATGCGGCGGCGGACGTCGTGGGCGAGCTCGGGGTCGCCGGAGACGTACTGGTTCTCGTAGTACGGCAGCAGCTCGCGGTAGGCGGCGAGCGCGGCGGCCGGTTCGCCGAGCTGTTCCAGGCACTGGGCGGCGTCGTAGCGGTAGCGCAGGGACTGCGGGTCGGCCTGGCCGGCCTCGGCGGCGCGTTCGTCGGCGAGCCGGCGCAGCTCGGGCAGGGCGCGCCGGTACTGGCCGTCGTCCATCAGCGTGGCGGCGTACTGCTTGCGCAGGGTGCGGACGACCGGGGAGTGCTCGCCGTGCTGCTCGGCGGCGGCCGGCAGGATCGCGCCGAGGATGTCGACGGCCTGGGTGATGCGTCCCTCGCCGAGCAGCCGCTTGACCTCGTCGACCGCGCGGGCGACGTCGGGCCGCTCCTCGACGGACGCGACCGGGGCGGGCTGGGGCGCGGGCGTGCGCGCACGGTCCGGCCAGGGGGCGTGCGGGCGCAGGAAGGGGCGCGTGGGGTCGAGGGGCGCGCCCGTGGGCATGCCGCGCGGGGGCAGCAGCGAGGAGAGCTCCTCGTACACCTCCTGCGCGGAGCCGGGGCGGTGCTGCGGGTCCTTCGCGAGCAGGCGCAGGACGAGGGACTCCAGCGCCTCCGGCACCTCCGGGCGCAGCCGCCGCACCGGCAGCGGGGGCTCGTAGAGGTGGCGGTGCAGCACGCCGAGCGCGGTGGAGCCGGCGAACGGAACGTTCCCGCTGAGCAGTTCGTGCATCAGCACACCGAGCGCGTACAGGTCCGTGTACGGGCCGACCGCTCCGCCCATCGCCTGTTCCGGCGCCATGTAGGCGGGCGATCCGATGGGCGAGCCGGTGTGCGTCAGGCGCGTGGTGTCGGTGTCCATGACGGAGGCGACGCCGAGGTCGAGGACGGTGACCGTGCCGTCCTGCTTCACCATCACGTTGCGCGGCTTGAGGTCGCGGTGGACGATCGGCACGGCGTGCACGGCGCTCAGTACGGCGCACAACTGCGCGGCGACCGCCACCGCCCACTGCCACGGATACGGGTCGTGCTCGGCGAGATGGTCGGAGAGGTCGGCCCCGTCGACGTACTGCATGACGAGGAACAGCTCCTCGCCCTCGCTGCCCGCGTCGTGCACCGTCACCAGGCCGGGGTGGTCGACCTGGGCGGTCACCCGGCACTCGCGCACGAAACGGCGGCGCAGCTCGTCGGCCTCCTGGCCGGCCACCTTGTCGGGGCGCAGCAGCTTCACCGCCACGCGCCGGTCGAGCCTCTGGTCGTACGCCGTCCACACCTGGCCCATGCCGCCCTGCCCGATGAGCGTGGCCAGCTGATAGCGGTCGGCGACGACTCGCCCTGCCGTGACGTTCACCTTCCGCCCTCGGGCCGGCCGTCCTGGCCGTCGTGGTTGCGCAGGTAGTTGCTGAGCTCGTCGAGCTCGGCGCGCACCTGGTCGATACGGGCCGGGCCGGGGCGCTGGGCCGGCGGGGTGTGCGCCGGGGGCGCGGGGGCAGCGGGCATCGGGGGCGGGGTGTGCGGGCCGCCGGGGGTGTTCGGGACCGGGCCCTGGTTCGGTACCGGCGTGTGCTGCGGGCCCGGCATCCTCGGAGCGACGGGCGGGTGCTGCACGGTGGTGGCCGTACCCGGGGCGTAACCCGTCGGCGCGGGCGGGTAGCCGTACGACGGCTGGGTGCCGTACGTGCCGTAACGCAGCTGGTGGAAGTGGCGTACGTCCGCGGCGAGGTAGTACGCGATCACCACCACGAGCGTGCCCAGCAGCAGGGCGAGTCCGGTCCAGCCGCCGGCCGTGTGGATCTCCTCGCCGGGCTCCGTGCCGAGCAGCACGACCGCCAGGACGTCGACGGCCAGCACGGCCACGAACAGGCCCCAGTCCAGCGACTTGCGCGTGACGATCGCCAGCCGCAGCAGCATCGTCCACGTGAGGAACCCGAGACTGAGGACCGAGATCGCCACGAACAGCACGCGCAGAAAGACCAGCCACCCGGTCGGGGGCGGCTGCCTCGACGGCTGCGTGTAGCCGTGGCCATGCATGACAGCTCCTTGCCTGTGCCCTGGGACGGGCCTACGGAAAGCGGCCGGCGTCGGGCAACGCCGGTCCGGTGATTGTCGCTTCGAGCGTATAGGCCGACAAGGACAACCGGTCCCGGGTTGTACCGAACCGTTGTCGTGCTGATCACGTCGTACGGCGGCGGGGTGCGGCGGGTGGTGCGCGCGGGGGCCGCCGGGGGCCGGGTGGCGGGGCCGGTCGCGGGCGTACCGAGCCCGCCGGGACGCGGCCGCCTCAGTCCGGTGTCACCGAACCGTCCGTCAGGCCGTCGTACATCCCGCGCACGAGCTGTTCCCCGAGTCGGCCGGCGAGCCGCAGCGCCCGTTCGAACTCGTCCAGGGCGCGGAACCGCGCGCCGTAACGCCGCTGTTCGTCCAGCTGGAGCCGGGGCAGCTGCAGCCGCCGTACGTCGAGCCGGGTGGCGGTGGAGGCGTAGCTGCTGGCCTGGCGGTTGTTGGCGGTGCCGCGGAGGAAGCCGGCCAGGAACCAGGGGTCCAGTGCCGTGGGGTCGGGACGCAGCAGGGCGAGGTTGCGCCCGAGGGCGGCGCCCGCGGTCGCCTCGTCGACGACGCGCGCCACCGAGCCGCCCCCGAGCACCGGCACGACCACGTCACCGGGCTCGGTCAGCACGGCCTCCTCGTCGCTCTCGGGCAGCGTGCCGGAGGGCGCGGTTCCGGCCAGCACGTCGTGGTCGGTGAGGACGGGCACGCGCGCGTGGCCGCCGTTTCCGCCCGTGCGCAGGGCGACGGCGCCGCCGCGCGCGAGTTCGCCGACGGTCGTCAGCGGCCAGCGCGCGGACTGCGCGGCACCCGACGCCGCGGGGGTGAGGTCGGCCGTCAGGCGCAGGGTCTCGTCCAGGCGCTCGCGCACGGCGGTGAGCTGCTCGGCGCCGTCGGCCGCAGCCGGGGGCGGGAGGTGGCGGGCGGGGGCCAGGTCGACGTCGTCGTCGAGGAGTTCGATGACGGGCACCGAACGGGCCACGCCGGGCCGGCCCTCGACGGTGCCGTCGCGGTCGAAGGCGCGCCAGGCGCCCAGCACGGCCTCCTGCACCGCGCGCCAGTCGGGGCCGCCCCGTCCCTCGCCGGCGAACTGTCCGGCGTCCGCGAGCAGCACCTCGGGCTGCGCGGGCGTGCGGCCGGGCCGGTGCAGCACCCACAGGTGCAGGGGGATGTTGTAGGGCGGCGCGGCGCCGACGGGCAGGGCGAGGACCGCGCGCAGCGCGCCGCGCCGCAGCAGGTCGGCCCGGATCCGGCGGCCAGAACGGCGGGAGGCGGCGGCGGGCGGCATCAGCAGCACGGCGGTGCCGCCCTCGCGCAGCCGGGCGAGGGCGTGCTGGACCCAGGCCAGCTCGGACTCGGTGCGGGCGGGGAAGCCGTACTCCCAGCGCGGGTCGTAGGCGAGTTCGTCGTGGCCCCAGTTGCGTTCGTTGAACGGCGGGTGGCACACGACGGCGTCGGCGCGCAGCCCGGCGAAGGCGTCGGCGCGCAGGGTGTCGCCCGTGGCGCCGCGCACGGCGGCGTGGGTGTGCAGGGCGAGCCGCAGGGCGGTGAGCGCCGCCAGTTCGGGTGCGCTGTCCTGGGCGTACAGCTCCTGGTCCGGGCGGTCCGCCACGGCGCGCAGCAGGGCGCCGGTGCCGCAGGCCGGGTCGAGGACGGAGCGGGCGGGGCCGGCCAGCTCGGCCATGAGGCGGGCGAGTTCGGCGGGGGTGAGGGTGTACTGGCGCGGATTGGCGTCGAGGTGGCGGCCGAGCAGGAACTCGAAGGTCTGCCGGGCGCCCAGTTCGGCGGCCAGTTCGGCCGCACCACGCAGGAGAGGGGTGGAAGGGAGGATCTCGGGGCCGGTGGGGATGTGAACGGCGCCTGCGGTGTTGACGGGTCGACCACTGTTCACAGGCCGTGAGCTGTTCACGCCGACTGCCGGGGCGTCGTTGCCGCCCGATGCGGCCGTTCCCCCGGTGTGAACACCCGTCGCGCTCCCTCGGGAGGGTGAGGTGTTCACAGCGGCGTCGCCTGCCGCTCCTCCGGGCGTGCCGCCGGGCGGGTTCGCAGCCGCGCCACCAGCACCGCCACCGGCACCGCCGCCACCAGCGCTGCCGCCTCCCGCGTTGCCCGCTCCCGCCCCGAACCGCGCCACCAGGACCTGCCGCAGCGCCTCCGGCAGCATCGCCGCCAGGCGTTCGTCGGAGCCGGCGCTCACCTCAAGCCAGACGGTGGGCCGGTCGTGGATGAGGAGCAGGACGCAGCCGGCGTGCGCGAGTGCGGCGACCGGGCCCTCGGGGTGGCCGGCGAGCTGCTGCCAGACGCGTTCCCGCAGGGGCACTTCGGCGAGTTTGCCCTGGCGGCGCAGCCAGCCCTCGACCTCGGCGAGGGCGAAGGACGGGCTGGTCTCGGTGCCGCCGACGGGCTTGGGGAAGTCGGCGTGACGGCGGCGCCAGTTGCTCACGGCCGCGCGGCCGACACCGGCGAGCCGTGCGATTCCGGCGGCGGTCACCTCGGTCGCGTTGTCCTGCACCGGCATGCGCTCTCCTCGTCCCGTGTGTGGCGTCGAGCATACCGACGTGGGCAAGACCCCCCGATTCACGAGCCATACGCAAGAGTGCTGCATTCACGCACGTGTACACACTCAACACTGTGAACCGTGTTGACTCGGTTCACAGTGCATGCTCTTATTGACCCAGCGAACGAGCGGCTGCCGATCAGAGGCAGTCACCGCTACGGGGAGGGGAACTGCCATGGGCATGAAGGGCAAGATCGCGCTGGGTGCGGTGGTCGGTGTCGTCGTCATCGGCGCGGTCTCGGCGAACGCCGGTGACAACGGGGGCGGCACCGGCGGCTCGTCCACCAAGGGCGACGACAAGGGCACCTCCGTCTCCGCCGGCGAGAAGCCGGGCGGCGCCGGGGCCGCCGAGCAGAAGAAGCCCTCCCTCGACGGCGACGGCGAGTACCAGGTCGGCGGCGACATCAAGCCCGGCACCTACCGCAGCACCGGCAACACCGACGCCATGTGCTACTGGGAGCGCGCCAAGGACGCCTCCGGCGAGGTGGACTCCCTGCTGGCGAACGACAACGTCAGCGGCACCAGCTATGTCACCGTCAAGCCGACCGACAAGCTGTTCACGTCCAGCGACTGCGGCGACTGGGAGGCCGTCGACCCGAACGCCAAGGGCGGCAGGGCGGCGACCTCGATGGCCGGCGACGGCGGCATGTTCAAGGTCGGCGTCGACATCGCTCCGGGCACCTACAAGTCCACCGGCAACACGGACGACATGTGCTACTGGGAGCGCACCAAGGACGCCGAGCACTCCATCGACTCGATCCTCGCGAACGACAACGTCTCCGGCAGCGCCGTCGTGACGATCAGCGCCTCGGACGCCTACTTCAAGACCTCCGGCTGCCAGGACTGGAAGAAGGCCTGACCCGGCCGGGCGGGTCCGGGAGCGACCCCGACCCGCCCGGCCGGGCCGTGAACACGGCCCTCACCCAGGGCACGGCGCGACCGCGCGCCACCCCGCAAGCCCACCCCCCACCCTCGCTCCGCCCCCTCCCCACACCCGCTCCACCACCCCCGAGGAACAGCCATGCGCCGCACCACACTCACCGCTCTCTGCCTCGCCGCGACGACCGCCGTCGTCCTGACCGGCTGTGCCGGCGACGACACCGACCAGGCCGGCAGGTCGGACAAGGCCGGCCGGTCGGACAAGGCCGCCGCGTCGTCCGCCACGGCCGCGCCCCGCGCGAAGGAGCCTTTCCCCGGGCTCTCCGCGGGCGAGATCGTGGACAAGGCCTTCGAGGCGACCACTGCCGCCCGGTCGGTGCGGGTGAAGGGCGACATGCAGGACGACACCACCGGCGGCCCGCTCACCATCGACCTCGCCCTGGACAAGAAGGGCGACTGCGTCGGCTCGCTCAGCGCCGACGGCGGGAAGACCGACCTGATCAAGACCGGCGGCACGGTCTACATGCGCTACGACGAGGCGTTCCTGCGCGCCCAGATGAAGGGCGAGCCGGCGGAGGACGTCGAGGCGGCCGTGGACATGCTCGCCGGGACCTGGACGACGACGGCCGAGGACTCCGAGGCCTCGGAGATCGGCGACCTCTGCGACCTCGACGCCCTGCTGGGCGACGACACCGGCACGGCCGGCGGGACCTCCTCCGCCACCCGGGGCGCCACCACCACCGTCGGCGGCAGCCCGGCCCTGACCCTCCAGGAGAAGGACGGCAAGGAGACCGCCACCCTCTACGTCGCCACCGAGGGCACGCCGTACGTCCTGCGGATCGACAACCGGTCCGCCGACGACTCCGGCAGCCTCCTCTTCAGCGACTACGACGAGCCGGTCGCGGCCGAGAAGCCCGCGGGCGAGATCCTCGACCTCGACAACCTGGGCTGAGGCCCGGCGCCGGGGTCAGAACACCCGCCGCATCCGGACGTTCGGCTCGGCGTACACCGCGTGCCCGTGCATCGGCGAGCAGCGCACCGGGGGCCGGCGCGCCCGGCACCCGGACCTCGCCCCTCCATGTCGACCTACCGGGTCCACGGGTTCAGGCCCGGCACTGCTCGAGCATCATGGTCCTGTCGGCCGCCGTCACCGCGAGGTCGTACTTGAGGGCCACCTGCGCGAAGCGGACGGCGTAGGAGCAGCGGATCGCCTTGTTCGGGGGCAGCCAGGACGCCGGGCCCGAGTCGCCCTTGGCGGAGTTCGTGCGCCCCGAGACCGGGAGCAGGTTCAGGGCGTCGTTGGCCAACTGCTCCCGCTTGCCCTCGTCCCAGCGGGCCGCGCCCATCTGCCAGGCGTACGAAAGCGGCACGACGTGGTCTATCTGCACCTCGGTGGCCCTCGCCTTCTTCCAGGCGATGTCCTTGCCGGTGTAGGGGTCGTACAGGTCCATCGAGACGACCACGCAGTCGGAGCCGGACCGGAACCGGACGTTGCGACCGTGGAGTTGCAGCAGGTCGTTGCGGGTGTCACAGCCGTTCCTCGCCAGTGGCACCCCTTCCGCGGTGTCCATCCAGGCGTAGCCGAACCTGTCGCGCTCGTATCCCGTCCTCGGTCCCCGCCCCTTGGTGTTCAGCTCCTCGATGAGCTCGCGGGCGGCGGCCTTGTCCTGCCCGGTGGTCACGGGCGCGAGTCCGGCCTTCGTGCCGTCCGGGTTCCTGAGCGGGGTGACGGCCCGTCCGTCCGGCGCTGCCGGTCCGGATCCGGCGGAGGACCCGCCCTCTCCGAGGCCCTCGCACCCCGAGACGAGCAGCACGGCGGCCGTCGCCACCACCGCCGCACCGACGACACCACCCCTTGGACGTGTCACTCCGCGCCCTCCCCTGGAACACCCTTGCCTGCACGCCACGGTAGCGGGCGAGAGGTCCAGACCAGATGCGGCCTAAGTGCACATACCAGGCAAGTCGGGCGTATCGTCGGTTCTGAGTCAACCTCGGAAGGAGCTCTGGATGGGCATCTTCGACAGGTTCAAGCACCACAAGGCGGCCCAGGACAAGGCCCAGGACATGTCCGACATGGCCGAGCGCAAGGCCAACGAGAGGACGGGCGACAAGTACGAGAGCCAGGTCGACTCCGCTCAGCAGCAGATGGAGCAGAGGCTCGGCATGGACCGCGACAACCCGCCCGACCAGCGGCAGCAGCCGTAGGGGCAGAGCCCGGCCGAGCCGCACGGATCACGTCCGGCGGCGCCCGGACGGCCCGGCCCCCGGCCGCCACGCCGCCCCTCGCGCCCCCGGCGCACACCAGGGCCTGGCAGACAGACCCCCGGGCCTGCCGACAGGCCCTCCGCCTTGCCGGTTCCCGACGTCGTCCCCGACGGCAGCAGCCCGGACGACAGCACCGCGGCCCACGGGTCGCCGAGGAGTCCGGCGAGGCGGTCGGTGCGCCGGGGGCCGAGGGACGGCACCGGCGAAGGCCGGGCGGCCCGGCCTGCAACCGCCCTCACCCGCCCGGCGCGCCGCCCCGCACGCCCCCGCGCCTACGACCCCAGCACCGCCGCCAGGAACTCCCCCACCCAGCCCAGCAACTCCCGCCCGACCAGCGGCTTCCCGCCCACCTTCGCCGTCTTCGGACGCGGCACCAGCACCTGGTGCACGGCCGGCTTGATGACGGACCCGGGGTACAGCCGCTTCAGCCGCAGCTCCTGGGACTCGCGCAACTCCACCGGCGCGAAACGGATGTTGGTGCCCTGAAGGACGATCTCGCCGACCCCGCAGGCCCGTGCGAGCATCCGCAGCGCGGCGACCAGCAGAAGGTTCTCCACCGGCTCGGGCAACTTGCCGTAGCGGTCGACGAGTTCCTCGCGGACCGCCTTGATGTCCTCCTCCGAGTTGGCGGAGGCGATGGCCCGGTAGGCCTGCAGGCGCAGCCGCTCGCCGGGCGCGTAGTCGTGGGGGACGTGCGCATCGACGGGAAGCTCGATCTTGACCTCCAGCGGCGGCTCCTCCTCGATCTCCCCCGTCTCCAGCTGCCTCCGGTAGTCCGCGACGGCCTCGCCGACCATCCGGACGTACAGGTCGAAGCCGACGCCCGCGATATGACCCGACTGTTCGCCGCCGAGGAGGTTGCCCGCGCCGCGGATCTCCAGGTCCTTCATCGCCACGTACATGCCCGCGCCCATCTCCGTGTGCTGGGCGATGGTGGCGAGCCGCTCGTGGGCGGTCTCGGTCAGCGGCTTCTCCGGCGGGTAGAGGAAGTACGAGTAGCCGCGCTCGCGGCCACGGCCGACACGGCCGCGCAGCTGGTGCAGCTGGGAGAGGCCGAAAGTGTCGCCGCGCTCCACGATCAGGGTGTTGGCGTTGGAGATGTCGATGCCTGACTCGACGATCGTCGTGGAGACGAGCACGTCGAACTTCTTCTCCCAGAAGTCGACGACGACCTGCTCCAGCGCCGACTCCGACATCTGGCCGTGCGCGGTCGCGATCCGCGCCTCGGGGACGATCTCGCGCAGTCTCGCCGCCGCCCGGTCGATGGACTCCACCCGGTTGTGGATGTAGAAGACCTGGCCCTCGCGCAGCAGTTCGCGGCGGATCGCGGCGCCGATCTGCTTCTCCTCGTACGGCCCGACGAAGGTCAGCACCGGGTGCCGTTCCTCCGGCGGCGTGGTGATCGTGGACATCTCACGGATGCCGGTCACGGCCATCTCGAGGGTGCGCGGGATGGGTGTCGCGGACATCGTCAGGACGTCGACGTTGGCGCGCAGCTTCTTCAGCTGCTCCTTGTGCTCGACGCCGAAGCGCTGCTCCTCGTCGACGATGACCAGGCCGAGGTCCTTGAACTTGGTCTCGGAGGAGAACAGCCGGTGGGTGCCGATAACGACGTCCACGGAGCCCTCGCGCAGGCCCTCCAGTACGGCCTTCGCCTCGCTGTCCGTCTGGAACCGGGACAGCGCCTTCACACTCACCGGGAACTGCGCGTACCGCTCGCTGAACGTGCCGAAGTGCTGCTGCACCAGCAGCGTGGTCGGCACCAGCACGGCGACCTGCTTGCCGTCCTGGACGGCCTTGAAGGCGGCGCGGACCGCGATCTCGGTCTTGCCGTAGCCGACGTCGCCGCAGATCAGACGGTCCATCGGGACCGACTTCTCCATGTCCTCCTTGACCTCGGCGATCGTGGTCAGCTGGTCGGGCGTCTCCGCGTAGGGGAAGGCGTCCTCCAGTTCGCGCTGCCAGGGCGAGTCGCCGGCGAAGGCGTGGCCGGGGGCGGCCATCCGGGCGCTGTAGAGCTTGATCAGGTCGGCGGCGATCTCCTTGACCGCCTTCTTGGCGCGCGCCTTGGTCTTGGTCCAGTCGGCGCCGCCGAGCCGGTGCAGGGTGGGGGCCTCGCCGCCGACGTACTTGGTGATCTGCTCCAGCTGGTCGGTCGGGATGTAGAGGCGGTCGCCGGGCTGGCCGCGCTTGGCGGGGGCGTACTCGACGACGAGGTACTCGCGGGTGGCGCCCTGCACGGTGCGCTGGACCATCTCGATGTAGCGGCCCACGCCGTGCTGCTCGTGGACGATGTAGTCGCCCGGCTCCAGGGTGAGCGGGTCGATGGTCTTGCGGCGCCGCGCGGGCATCCGGGCGCCGTCCTTGCCGGCGGCCTTCTGCCCGGACAGGTCGGTCTCGGTGAGGACGGCGATCTTCAGCGCGGGGTGGACGAAGCCGTAGTCGATGGATCCGCAGGCCACGTGCACGACCGACGGCTCGATCTCGCCGAGGTCCGTCTCGAGGCGGGCGGCGACGCCCTCGCCGCCGAGCACCTCGACGGTACGGGCGGCCGGGCCGTGGCCCTCGGTGACGAAGACGGTGCGCCAGCCGTCGGCGAGCCAGCCCTTGGTGTCGGCGAGCGCCTTGGCGGTGTCGCCGCGGTAGGTCTCGGGGGCGTGCATGCCGAGCTTGAGGGTGTCGGCCTCCAGCTCGATGTCCGCCGCGAACGGCGACACGGACCACCACATCATGTCCAGCTCGCGGGCCCTGTCGCGGACGTCCGCGATGGACCACAGGGAGGCCGCGCCGACGTCGATGGGCGCCTCTCCGCCGCCGGCCGTGGCGGCCCAGGACGCCTGGAGGAACTCCTGGCTGGTGGCGACGAGGTCCGCGGCCCGGGTGCGTACCCGCTCCGGGTCGCAGACGACGGCCATGGCGCCCTTGGGCAGGACGTCGATCAGCAGTTCCATGTCGTCGACCAGGACGGGCGCGAGGGACTCCATGCCCTCCACCGCGATGCCCTCGGCGATCCTGCCGAGCAGTTCGCCGAGCTCGGGGTGCTGTTCGGCGAGGGTCTGCGCGCGGGCGCGGACGTCGTCGGTCAGCAGCAGTTCACGGCACGGGGGCGCCCACAGGCCGTGCTCGGCGACCTCCAGGGAGCGCTGGTCGGCGACCTTGAAGTAGCGGACCTCCTCGACGTCGTCGCCCCAGAACTCGATGCGCAGGGGGTGTTCCTCGGTGGGCGGGAACACGTCGAGGATGCCGCCGCGTACGGCGAACTCGCCGCGCTTCTCCACGAGTTCCACGCGCGCGTAGGCGGCTGCGGCGAGGGCCTCGACGACCTGGTTCAGGTCGGCGCTCTGCCCGGTCCGCAGGGCGACCGGTTCCAGGTCGCCCAGCCCCTTGACCTGCGGCTGGAGCACGGATCGCACGGGGGCGACGACGACGGAGACCGGGCCGGTCTCGGGGTCGTCGGTGCTGGGGTGGGCGAGGCGGCGCAGCACGGCCAGGCGGCGGCCGACGGTGTCGCTGCGCGGGCTGAGCCGCTCGTGCGGCAGTGTCTCCCAGGAGGGGTACTCCACGACGCCGTCCGGCGGCAGCAGTGAGCGCAGGGCTGCCGCGAGGTCCTCCGCCTCCCTGCCGGTGGCGGTGACGGCGAGGACCGTGCGGCCGCTCTCGCGGGCCAGGGCGGCCACCGCGAAGGGGCGGGTGGCCGGGGGGCCGACGAGGTCGGTGTGCATGCGGTTGCCGTCCGCGGCGGCCCTGATCGCTTCCGCGAGGGCGGTGTCCTTGACGACGGCGTCGAGCAGACCGTGCAGGCTCATGGAGGGGCTTTCCGTCCGGGGTGGGCAACACGAAGGGCCCGACGCGCGGGGCGGGCCGGGGGTTCCCAGAGTACGTCCACGGGGGCGTGGCCACCTTGCGTTGAGGTCGCCGCGGGAGCCGTGAGTGGCTGGTCGTCGTCGGTGGCCGCGGGCCCGTTGTGGTTCTCGCGCAGTTCCCCGCGCCCCTGAACGGCATCTCCGCGGTGGCCGGGCGTCGTCTGCGGCTGCGGGCCGTCGTCGTTCTCGCGCAGTTCCCCGCGCCCCTTGAGGGCACCTCTGCGGCCGCGGGTCCGTCGTGGGTTTCGCGCCGTTCCCCGCGCCCCTGAAGGGTGCGGGGCGCGGCGAGGGCCCGGCCCGGAGTCGGTGTGACTCCGGGGCCGGGCCCCTTCCCCCGCAACCCCCGTGTGCGGTGGCTCGTGGCCGTGCGGGCGGCTAGTCCGTGGCGATGGCGTTCAGGACGTTCATCCGGCCCGCCCGGAAGGCCGGGATCAGTGCGGCGAACAGTCCGACGAAGGCCGAGCCGATGAAGACGGCCGTGATCGTCGGCCACGGGATCTCCAGGACCTTCAGTCCCTCCAGTTCGAGGAGCTGCTGGGCGGTGGCGCCCCAGCCCATGCCCAGGCCGAGGCCGAGCAGCGCGCCGAAGAGGGCGATGACCACCGACTCCAGGCGGATCATCCGGCGCAGCTGGCGCCGCGAGAGGCCGATGGCCCGCATCAGGCCGATCTCCCGGGTGCGCTCGACCACCGACAGGGCGAGGGTGTTCACCACACCGAGGATCGCGACGACGATCGCCAGGGCGAGCAGGCCGTAGATCATGTTCAGCAGCTGGCCGACCTGGTCCTTGAGGGCTTCCTTGTAGTCGGTCTGGTCGCGGACCTGGTACTGCGGGTAGTCCTCCAGGGAGGCCTTGAGCGCCTTGTAGGCGGCGGCCTCCTGGCCGTCCTTCGCCGCGGCGAAGACGATCTGGTCCAGCGGCATCTTCTCGGCCGGCACGTACTTGGCGGCCGTCGTGATCGCCAAGTACATGGAGCCCTTGTCGATCACGGCGTCGTAGCTGGTGATGGCGCGGACGGTGAGCTGCGCGGTGTCGCCGTCGCCGAAGGAGACGGTGATCTTCGAGCCGAGGCGGACGCCGTGGTCCTCCGCGAACTTCTCGTGGACCGACATCGAGTCGGGCCGGTAGGCGTCGGCCAGGTCGCCCTGGACGGTCTCGACGCGCAGGTCCTTGGCGTAGGTGGGGTCGGCGGCGGTGAGCTCGGTGTTCTTCAGCGTCTTGCCGTCGGGGGTCCGCAGGTCGGCTCCCAGCCCCCTGTACTCGGTGACGTGGGCGAGTCCCGGGGTGTCCTTGACGGCCTGCACGGCCTGCGGAGTGAGGAGCTGTCCCGTGTCGTTGCCGATGATGAAGTCGGTGCCGACGCTCTTGTCGAGCTCGTCGGTCGCGGAGGCGACCATCGAGGACCCGACGACGGACAGACAGGCGACCAGGGCGAGACCGATCATCAGGGCCGCGCCGGTGGCGCCGGTGCGGCGCGGGTTGCGCAGGGCGTTGCGCTCGGCCATGCGCCCGACGGGCCCGAACATCCGCAGCAGTACGGCGCTGAGGACCCGCACGACGCCGCCGGCGAGGACGGGGCCGATCACCACGAAGCCGATGAGGCTGAGGACGATGCCGAGGCCGAGGAACTGGGCGCCCTCGCTCGCCTTGTCGACGGTGGTGGTGAGGTAGAGGGCGACTCCGCCGGCGCCGGTCAGGACGAGGCCGATGAGGGCGCGGACGAGGCCGGCCTTGCCGTCGGCGGGGGTGCCCGCGTCGCGCAGGGCGGCCATCGGGGAGATCCTGCCCGCGCGGCGGGCCGGCAGGTAGGCGGCGAGGACGGTGACGACGACGCCGAGGGCGAGACCGATCGCGGGGGTGGTCCAGGCGATGGTCAGATCGTCCGTGGACAGGTTCATGCCCATGGAGCTCATGAGCTTCATCAGGCCGATGGCGAGGCCGACACCGGCGGCGGCGCCGAGGACGGAGCCGACGACGCCGAGCAGCAGCGCCTCGACGAGCACGGACCGGTTGACCTGCTTGCGGCTCGATCCGATGGCCCGCATCAGGCCGATCTCACGGGTGCGCTGGGCGACCAGCATGGAGAAGGTGTTGATGATCAGGAAGACGCCGACCAGGAACGCGATCCCGGCGAAGCCGAGCATGGCGTACTTGATGACGTTCATGAACTCGCCGACGTCCTCGGCGTTGGCGTCGGCGACCTCCTTGGCGGTCTGCACCTTGTAGTGGCCGTCGAGGGCGGCCGCGATGTTCTTCTTGACCTGCTCGTCGCTCAGGCCGGCCGCGGCGGTGACGTTGATGTTGGTAAAGACGTCCTTCGCGCCGACGAGGGCCCGCTGGGCGGTCGGGGTGTCGAGGTAGAAGATCGCGGCGCCGGGGTTGGTGACGGTGAAGTCGGCGATGCCGGAGATCTTCGCCCGGTGCGTGCCGACGGCCGTGATCACGGAGATCGGGTCGCCGAGCGCGAGGTCGTGCTTGTCGGCGGTGTCCGCGTCGACCATGACCTGGCCGGCGCCCTCCGGCGCGGTGCCGGAGGAGATCTTCATGGTGCGGGCCTCGTTGGCGTTCCAGCTGCCGACGATGGTGGGGGCGCCGCTGGACGGAGAGAGGCTGTCCTTGTCGGCGTCGATGACGGTGGCAGAGGTGGAGAAGACGGCGCCCTCGGCCGACTTCACCCCGTCGACCGTGCGGACCTTGTCGGCGACGGAGGCCGGCATGACCGGCGGCTTGCCGTTGTCGGCGGTGGTCTCGCCGGTGTCGGAGGCGTCCTTCGGGGTGACGCTGACGTCGGAGGACGTGGCGGCGAACAGCTTGTCGAACGTCGTGTTCATGGTGTCGGTGAACACGAGCGTGCCGCACACGAACGCCACCGACAGCATGACCGCCACCGCGGACAGGGCCATGCGTCCCTTGTGCGCGAAGAAGTTGCGCATCGAGGTCTTGAGCACGGTCATGACGTACGCCCCCGGGCGTCGAAGTCCTTCATGCGGTCCAGCACCTGGTCGGCGGTGGGGTTGTGCATCTCGTCGACGATCCGGCCGTCGGCGAGGTAGAGCACGCGGTCGGCGTAGGAGGCGGCGACGGGGTCGTGGGTGACCATGACGATGGTCTGGCCGAGTTCGTCGACCGAGCGGCGCAGGAAGCCGAGGACCTCGGCGCCGGCGCGCGAGTCGAGGTTTCCGGTCGGCTCGTCACCGAAGATGATCTCGGGCCGGGCGGCGAGCGCGCGGGCCACGGCGACCCGCTGCTGCTGACCGCCGGAGAGCTGGGTGGGGCGGTGCTTGAGCCGGCCGGCGAGGCCGACGGTCTCCACCACACGGTCCAGCCAAGCCCTGTCGGGCTTGCGGCCGGCGATGTCCATCGGGAGCGTGATGTTCTCGAGGGCGTTCAGGGTGGGCAGCAGGTTGAAGGCCTGGAAGATGAAGCCGATCCGGTCCCGGCGCAGCTGGGTGAGCTTCTTGTCCTTCAGGGCGGTGATCTCCGTGTCGTCCACGTAGATCTGACCGCTCGTCACGGTGTCGAGCCCGGCCAGGCAGTGCATCAGGGTGGACTTGCCGGAGCCCGAGGGGCCCATGATCGCGGTGAACTGCCCGCGTGCGATGTCCACGTCGACGTGGTCCAGGGCGACGACCCGGGTCTCGCCGGACCCGTACGCCTTGACGACCTGTCGCGCCCGCGCGGCGACGGCCGTACGCCCTCCAGTGCTCTTGTGCCCGGGAATGGTCACAGCCGAAGTCACGGTATGTCTCCTAAGTCGGTCAGTGGACGGTCGTCCGGGTCCCTCGGTGCCGAGGTGGCCGGCCGGCCGGAATCGCTCTTACGCCGATGAGTCTGGCCCGCGGGAGGGGTCCGGCGCGCTGGTGCCCGGCCCCGTCTTCACCGGGGGAAAACCCCACCCCCGAAGGTGTGGTGGGCCGCCCCTGTCGACGTAGGACCAGGTTAAGGACGGGGCCCGCGCCGTCTCGTCCTCCGGCGGGACGAACCCTCCCCGCACCGAAGTACGGAGATACCCCTAGGGGAGTCCGCCGCACGGCGGAGTTGTCCTGGGGGTCGGAGTAGTCCTCCGGTCGCCCTCGGCCTCCGCCCTGCCGCCGCGTCGGGCTCGAGTGGGAAGCTATCCGCCGACAGATGAGTGCAAGGGGCAACGACCGCCGCGAGGCGAACCGGGAGGGCGACACGTGGGCACCGAGAGACCCGCGACCACCGACACCGCACGTAAGGACGGGCCGCCGGGGCGGCGCGGGCCCGTGGTGGCCGCGCTCATGCTGGCGATGGCGCTGGCCGCCCTGGACTCCACGATCGTCTCCACCGCCGTCCCGCAGATCGTCGGGGACCTGGGCGGCTTCTCCGTCTTCTCCTGGCTGTTCTCCGGGTACCTGCTGGCCGTCACGGTCACCCTGCCCGTCTACGGCAAGCTCTCCGACACCTTCGGCCGCAAGCCCGTGCTGGTCGCCGGGGCCGTGCTGTTCCTGCTGGGCTCCCTGCTGTGCGCGCTCGCCTGGAACATGGGCGCGCTGATCGCCTTCCGCATCGTCCAGGGGCTCGGCGGCGGCGCGCTCCAGGGCACCGTGCAGACCCTCGCCGCGGACCTGTACCCGCTCAAGGAACGCCCGAAGATCCAGGCCAAGCTGTCCACCGTGTGGGCGGTGTCCGCGGTGACCGGGCCCGCGGTCGGCGGCCTGCTCGCCGGGTACGCCGACTGGCGCTGGATCTTCCTGGTCAACCTGCCTGTCGGCGGCCTCGCGCTGTGGCTGCTGGTCCGCCATCTGCACGAGCCCGAGCGTGTCACCGCGCCCCGCGCACGCGTGGACTGGGCGGGCGCGCTCGCGGTGTTCGCCTGCGGAGGGGTCCTGCTGACCGCGCTGGTGCAGGGCGGGGTGGCCTGGCCGTGGCTGTCGGCGCCCTCGCTGGCCCTGTTCACGGCGGGGCTGGCGCTGGCCGGTGTGGTCGTCGTCGTGGAGCGCCGGACGGCCGAGCCGATCATCCCGGGCTGGGTGTGGCGGCGGCGCACCATCGCCGCGGTGAACCTCGCCCTCGCGGCGCTGGGTCTGCTGATGGTGGCGCCGACGGTGTTCCTGCCGACGTACGCCCAGGCCGTGCTGGGGCTCGGCCCGGTCGCCGCGGGGTTCGTGCTGAGCGTGTGGACGCTGAGCTGGCCGGTCGCCGCCGCGCACAGCCAGCACCTGTACCGGCGCATCGGGTTCCGGGACACCGCCCTGGTGGGCATCGGCACGGCCGCGCTGGTGCTGTTCGCCTTCCCGTTCCTGCCCTACCCGGGCGAGGCCTGGCAGCCGGCGCTGCTGATGCTGCTGCTGGGCGGGGCGCTGGGCTTCTTCCAGCTGCCGCTGATCGTGGGTGTGCAGTCGACGGTGGGGTGGTCCGAGCGCGGCACCGCCACCGCCTCGATCCTGTTCTGCCGCCAGACCGGGCAGACCGCGGGCGCCGCGGTCTTCGGCGCCGTCGCCAACGGTGTGCTCGCCGCCCGCCTCGGCGGCGCGGGCGACCTCGACTCGGTGACCCACGCGCTCGGCTCCGGCGCCGCCGCCGAGGCGTCCCGCAGGGCCGTCGCGGACGCCGTCCACGCCGTGTATCTCGGCGCGGCGGTCGCCGCGGCGGTGGCGTTCGCGGTGCTGCTGTTCGTCGCCCCGCGGCGGTTCCCGGTGCTGCCCGCGGACCCGGGGAGCGGGCCCGGCGAGCTCGCGGACCGGCCGGACGGACCGGGCGGGGTCGCCAAAAGTCCGAGTTAACGGCGGTAACACCGCAGGTCAGCGAGACAAACGGTTACCGACCAATCGGTTTGCCGAAACCCTCGCACAATAAGTTCCCGGCGAGTAACGTGCGTGGACCGCGCCCCCCACTCCCTGCGGTCCGCCGCCACGGACCCGAGCCGCGCAAGGAGCCCCGGGATGTCCTACGACTCGTCCCCGTCGTACCCGAACACCGGCCCACCGCCCACCCGACCCCCGTTCACTCCCCCCACCCCCGCACGCCGCTCGTACGGCAGCCAGCCCTACGACGACCAGCCCTACGGCAGCCGGCCGTACGGCGGTCAGTCCCAGGGCGGCCGGCCGTACGGCGGTCAGCCCTACGGCGGCGACAGCGGCCAGGGCGGCCGCCCCCACCCCGCCCCCGGCGCCCCTGGCGGGCACCGGTACGGCGAACAGGGCCCCACCTACCCCTGGCAGCCCGCACCCGCCCCCGAGCCGCCGCCCGAGCGCCCCGCCCCCGTGCACGCCCCGCTCGGCCACCACAGCGACCTGCGCATCCTGCGCGGCGCCTACCGTTGGCAGCGCCGCACCGCCACGCTCACCGCGCTCGGCTACTTCGTGCTGTTCCTGCTCCTGTCCGCGTTCGCCCCCGGCTTCATGGCCGGCACCGTCACCGACGGCCTCCCCGTCGGCCTGCTCCTCGCCCTCGTCCAGGTCCCCGTCACCTGGCTGGCGATCGTCCTGTACGAACACACCGCCCACCGCTACCTCGACCCGATCGCCGCACGCATCCGGGAACAGGCCCGCCTCGACGCCAAACGGGGAGCCACCCGATGAACGGCCTCAGCGACACCAGCCAGACCCTGTCCCTGATGGCGTTCACCGCCGTCGCCACCGTCACCCTGCTGCTGTGCGTGATGACCGGCCCCGACCGCGACGACCTCGACGAGTTCTACACCGGCTACAACTCGCTGTCCCCCATGCGCAACGGCCTCGCCATCGCCGGTGACTACATCTCCGCCGCCACCGTCCTCGGGACCGGCGGAGTGATCGCCCTCTACGGCTACGACGGCGTCGTACTCGCCCTGAGCACCGCCCTGTCGCTGATGCTGCTGATGTTCCTGCTGGCCGAACCCCTGCGCAACGCGGGCCGGTTCACCATGGGCGACGCCTTCGCCCGCCGGATGCCCGGCCGCAAGGTACGCATCGCCGCCAGCCTGGTCACCCTCGCGGCACTGCTGCCGCTGATGCTGGTGCAGCTCGCGGGCACCGGACAGCTGCTCTCCTTCATCCTCGGCTTCTCCGGCGAATCGGTGCAGACCGGCTGCATCGTCGGCGTCGGCGCCCTCATGATCAGCTACGCCGCCATCGGCGGCATGAAGGGCACCGCCTTCATCCAGATGGTGAAGATGGTGATGCTGCTCGGCTCCGGCGCCGTGGTCGCCGCGCTGATGCTCAACCGCTTCGACTGGGACCCGGGCGCACTGTTCGGCGCCGCCGCAGCCCAGAGCGGCGTCGGCGACGCCTTCCTGCGGCCCGGACTCCAGTTCTCCGGCGGCCCGTTCCCCGAGCTCGACATGGTCAGCTCCCAGCTGGCCGTCGTCCTCGGCGGCGCCTGCCTGCCACACGTCACCATGCGCATGTACACCGCCTCCAGCGCCCGCCAGGTGCGCCGCTCGATGTCCTGGGCCGTGTCCACCGTCGCCCTGTTCGTCCTCGTCATCACCGTCGTCGGCTTCGGCGCGACCGCCCTGATCGGGCGCGCCGCGCTCGCCCAGGCCGACCCGCAGGGCAACTCCGCCTATCTGCTGGGCTCCCAGGCCGCGTTCGGCGCCGAGGTGTCCACCGCCGAGACCTTTCTGTTCACCGCCGTCACCACCGCGCTGTTCCTGACGCTGCTCGCCTCCGTCGCCGGAATGATCCTCGCCTGCGCCAACTCCCTCGCCCACGACCTCTACGCCACCCTCAGGCGCGAGACCTCCGGTCGCCAGGAGATGGCCCTGGCCCGGATCTCCGCCCTGGCCGTCGGCATCCCCGCCGTCCTGCTCGCCACCCTCGTCCAGCACCGCAGCCTCCAGCCGCTGGTGACCGTCTCCTTCTGCGTCGGCGCCTCCGCGCTCGCCCCCGCCCTCGTCTACAGCCTCTTCTGGCGCCGCTACACCCGCACCGGCCTGCTGTGGACCCTCGTCGGCGGCACCCTCTCCGTCTTCCTGCTGCTGCCGGGCACCAACCTCGTCTCCGGCTCCCCCCACTCCGCCTTCCCCGAGGCCGACTTCAACTTCTTCCCCTTCACCACCACCGGGATCGTCACCGTCCCGCTCGGCTTCGCCCTCGGCTGGCTCGGCACCCTGGCCTCCGGCCGCGGCAAGGCCGCCGAACAGCGACGCCAGTACGAGGCGGTCGAGGGATGGATCCTGGCGGGCGCCGTCAGGAAGAACTGACACCCGGCCGGCACCCTCGCACCCCGCCCCGCGCGCTACTCCGCCGGCAGCCTGCCGCCCGTCAGGGACGTCAGGCTGGTGCGGACATGGTCCATATGCGCGTGCACGTCGTCCCAGCGCTCGCCGTGCTCGCGCAGGACCCGCTCGGTCTCCCGGGCAATACGGTCCGCACGCAGCCGGGCCTCGGCGAGAACCTCGGCAGCACGCGCGCGTGCCTCCTCCTGCCGCCGGCGCGCGGACTCCTCCGCCTCCGCGAACGCCTGCTTCGCCTCGGACAGCGCGGCCTCCGCGCGCGCCACGAGCCGGGCCTGCCGCGCGTCGAGAGCGGCCGACCGCTCCTGCTCCTCACGCTCGGCGACGGCCCGCCGTTCGGCCTGCTCGCGTTCCTGCCCGGCGAGCACGGCGGCACTGCGATGCCGCGCGTCACGCAGAACGGCCAGCGCCTCGCCGCGCCGCTCCTTGACCTCCCGACGGGTGCCGATCCGGACCTCGTCCGCCTCGGCGCGCGCGAGCAGCAGCAGCTGACGGGCCCGCTCCTCGGCCTCCGCGCGCACCGCCTCGGCGGCCTCACCCGCCCGCTCCCGTACGCCCTCGGCGTCCGACTCGGCCCGCGCGAGCTCCTCGTGCGCCGCGCCGCGCGCCCGCTCGCGCAGCTCCGCCGCCTCCTCCACCCCGAGCTGGAAGAGACGCCGGGCCCGCTCCCCGAGCGCGTCGTACGTCTGCGGCGCGAGCCCCGCGACCGTCTCGCGCAGCCGCTCGGCCCCGGCCTCCATCTCCTTGGCCAGCACCGTCAGCCGGGCGGCCCGCTCCCAGGCGGCGTCCCGGTCCCGGCACAGCACCGCCATGAACCGCTCGACCTGCGCGGGGCGGTAACCACGCCCCCGGACGGCCACGAAGCCATGCGGCGACACCGGTGCGCTGCTCATCCTGGAACCCCTCTCCGCCGACCCGCACACGCCACCTGGGCACCACGGCGTGCGCCCGCGACACACGAACGCTTTCGATCGAGTGCTCGCGCTTTTCGATTTCGCGCACATCTTGATGGATCCGACGGAAGTGTTCATAACGCGACACTCCGCACATAAGTTACGTGCACCAAGCACAAGGGGCCGGACCGGTCGATTCAGCGACCCGGTCCGGCCCCTCCGCGCACGTGCCGAGCGCGCACCGCCCGTCAGCGGCGGGACATCACAGCAGCCCGTCCCACATCTGCTCCAGCAGCACCGACCACCAGCTCTCCGGCGACCCCAGCGCCGCCGGGTCCAGCGAGGCGAGCTGCGCCTGGAAGTCCACCGTCCAGCGGCCCGCCTGCTCCTGGTTCAGCCCGAACCGCAGCCGCCACATCCGGCCCAGCAGCGCCAGACAGCGCACGAACTCCGGCAGACCGCTGTTCACGAACTGCGGCGGCACCGGAGCCCCACCGGGCCCCGCCTCCACCGACACCGCGACGATGTGCGCCGTCCCGTACTGCACACAGACCGCCCGCCCGAAGTCCGTACCCATCACCAGGTACGACCCCGCGTCCGCGGCCGGCTGCACACCCCGCTCCGCCGCCAGCTCCGCCAGCGTCGGCACCGGCCGCCCCGGCTGCGCCTGTGCCCAGAAGAACGGACCCATGTCCAGCGGCAGCCCCGCCACGACCAGCGTGTGCGCCACCACCGGCGGCACACCCTGCCGGGACACCGCCGCCTGCTCGAAACGGAACACCCCCGGCCCGAACGCCGCCGCCAGCTCCTGCGCGACGGCCTCCGGCGCCACCGGCGGCAACGGCTGCACCACCGGCAACGGCGCCCGCACCGGAGCGGGCCGCGCCGGACCGTCCGCCACCTGGTGCAACTCGCCCTGATGCGCCAGCAGCTGCTGCATGCCCTGCTGCCGGCTCGCGTGATCCGTGCCGTACGGCGCGATGCTCGTGATCCGCGCCTGCGGCCACTGCTCCCGGATCATCCGTGCGCAGTACGCCCCCGGCAGCTCGCACGACTCCAGCTCCGTGTGCAGCTCCAGCACCTGGTCCGGCGGCACGTTCATCGCCCGCAGCTCATGGAAGATCTGCCACTCCGGGTGCGGCGTACCCGGCGCCGAACGCCGGATCAGCTGCTGCTCGGAACCGTCCTGCGCCCGGTAGCGCAGCACCGCCTGATAGCCCGGACCGACCGTCGGCAGCCCGGCCGGCGGCTGCTGCGGATAGCCGTACGCCGGAGGCGGCGTCCCCGGACCGCCCGGAGCCATCGGTTGCGGAGCGCCCGCACCCGGCGGCATACCGGGCGCACCCGGAACACCGGGAGCACCGGGCGCCGGCGGAGGCGGAGGCACACCGGGGCCGCCGACCGCGGGGCCCGCCAGCATGGTCTCCGCGTGGTGCACCGCACCCTGCGGCCCGCCCGCGGAGCCGTGCGCACCAGGCACACCCGGAGCACCCGGGACGTGACCCGCGCCGGGCGTGCCCGGCACGGCCGGAGCGCCCGGAGGCTGCGGCGTGCCCGGCGCGTTCGGCACTCCCGGAGCACCCGGGGCACCAGGGACACCCGGCGGCTGCGGAGCGCCCCCGCCCGTGCCGCCCCGGCCCGGGTCGGCCAGCATCGTCGCGGCGTGATGGGCACCGCCCGGCGGCGTACCGCCCGGCGTGCCAGGTGTGCCCGGCGGCTGCGGCGCACCGGGTCCGCCCGTGACCTGCGGGCCGTCGGGGCCCAGCGCGGACACGAGCTGCGTGGGGATGTACCCGCCCGTCCCCGCACCGGGAGCACCCGGCGCCGCGGGGGCCGGCGGAGGCGTGCTGCCCTGCGGCACGCCAGGAGCGTGCGCCCCCGGAACCCCGGGCACGCCCGGCGGAGGCGGCACCGCACCCCCGGGCCGCGCGCCCGGCGCCCCCGGAACACCCGGCGGCGGAGGCGGCGTCGCACCGCCCCGCGCCCGGCGCGGCGGCGGCGCGGCCTTGCTGGTGGCCGCGTCGGCGATGTCACCGGCGTTCGGCGCGAGCCTGCCCGGCGCACCCGGACCGCCGGGAGACTGTGGAACGGCACCCTGGGCACCGCCCGCGCTCCCCGGGCCCTGCGGATAGCCGTACGGCGGCGTACCCGGCACCGGCGGAGGCGTGCTGCCCTGCGACGCACCGGGAGCGTGCGCGCCCGGCGCGTTCGGGTTCTGCAGCGCCGGCTCGATCGTCGTCCGCGGCAGCTGACTGCCACCCGAGATCAGCGCCGTCTTGGCCTCCGGCGCCACCAGTGGCGGCGTCTCGTCGTCCATCCCGCTGAGCGGCGGAGCGAACACCGTCTCCGGCAGCGGGACCGAACGGTCCTCACCGGCATCGGCGTTGGTGTCCGTACCCGCCCACGGAGTCGCCCCCGGCACCGACGGACCGGGCACCGAAGCCCCAGCCCCGGCACCCAGACCGGCACCGGCACCGGCACCGGCACCGGGAACAGCGGCACCACCCGCGGGCGCACCGCCCAACGGCACCCCCGCCTGCGTCCGGGCCAACGGCACCCCGGCCTGCGTCTCCGGCAACGCCGAACCCCCGGCCGAACCGGCACCCGCGAAACCCGCACCGGAACCGGCAGAACCGGCACCGGCACCGGCGCCACCCGGACCGGCCGAACCCGAACCCGAACCCGAACCCGCGCCCGCACCCGAAGCACCGGCGGCCCCCGGCGTACCGCCCTCACGACGATCCGGAATCCCCATCCGGTCCGCCGCCTCCTGCAACCACTCCGGCGGAGTCAGCAGGAACGACGTCTGATTCAGATCCACCCGCGCGGCAGCCGGCGGCGGCGCGTCCGCCGCCTCCGCACTCACCCCGTACTCCTCCTCGTACCGACGGATCACCTCACCCACCGGCAGCCCCGGCCACAGCGTCGCCTCGCCGCTGTCACGAGCGATCACCAGCCGCTGGGCACCACCGTCCGAACGCGGACCGTCCGCACGGTCCTCCGCCCACACCACGAAACCGAGCCCGAACTCCCGCACCCGCACCTCACGATGCTGATACGAGGGAACATCCCCGTTGACCCACTCCTCGGCGCGCTCCTGCGCCTGCGCAAACGTCACCATCGCGAAGCTCACTCCCCCGCAGTGCCCGAGACCGGCACGGACCGCGCGAAACCGCCGTCCACCATCAGATTCGCCACCGTCTCCAACTCCGGCGGCGAACCCGCCAGCCGGGACAGGAACACGTCGAAGTCCTCACCACACGGCATCAACAACCGTTCGACCCGCTCCGCCGGCGGCCACGACGGATCCACGTCACGAGCGTCGTCGAACGCGCAGAACCACACCGAACCGACCCGCTCGCCCTTCGCCTTCACCGCCAGCAGACCACCCTGCACGAAAGAGACACCCAGATAGTCCTTCGTCAGATGATCACGCAGACACTTGTTCACATACACCAGGTCATTGACCGCCGCCTCGTCCCGCACCGTGAAGAACGGCTGGTCCAGCAGCAGCCCCAACTCCGGATCCAGAGCCGTCCCCACCGGCGCGCAACCACCCGCCGCCTTCAGGAACGACCGGTACGCACCCGGCAACCGGTACCCCAGGTCCTCCTCGACCTGCAGCACCTGCTGCTCCGTCACCGACACACCCGACCTCGGCAGCCCGAAATGCGCCGGCCGCGTCTCCTGCAACGGCCGCGTCCCCCGCTTGCCCTGGTCCACCGCCGCCGTCGCCACACCACCGTGATGCCGCAGCAACGCCTTCACCTCGACCGGAACCAGCTCCAGCCGCCGCGAACCCGCCACGTGATGCCACGTCCACCCGTGCGGCGTCGCCACCGCCGGCAGCGTGTCCCACAACACATGACCCGACGCCGACAACGCCGCGTTCGCCGACACATAGTCCGTCAGCCGCAGCTCGTCGACACCGAAACCCTCCGGCGGATCGGCGATCTCCGCCGCCGCACGCGCATAAGGAGAGAAGTCGGGATAGCCGCGCTCGTCCACCCGCACCCCCGCCGGATGACGGGACGCCCGCACCGGATCCGGGAAATGCACGACCTGCCCGGCGTAGGCCGCGTTCGGCGGCGCGGCCTGCTGCCCAAGCCGACCTGTCGTCATGACGGTTGCCCCCTGCGGCACTCTGTACGACCCCGCGGCCGCCGGCCCGACGCCGACCCTGCCCACCACGGTCCGTATCCGACTGTCTCCGACACGCTGACCGCTGTCACCAACGCGTCGACCGCACCTGTCGCGGCACCGACAGCCTATGCGGTACACCTCCGCCGGTCACCGGGCCTCCACTTCCGTGACCAGCCGTCACCCCGCCGTGACAGCCCGCCCAAACCCCCGCGTGTCGCACCGCCCCAGCTTCCGCACCAGGCACGCCATTTGGCAGTCTGGACCTTTCGGGGGGATGCTCGGGAGGGGATGACGATCATGAACGCGACACAGACGGGACCACACACAGCCACCAAAGGCGACCCCCGCGTCGGCTGGAGCCACACAGAAACTCCACACACCCCGACCCTCCTCCAACGCCGCGACGGCATCCTCCCCACCGTCGCCGCCGCCCTCTCCGTCCGCGGCGCCACCCTCACCGGCACCGCCGCCCGCGGCGACACCCCGCCCCCGCTCCACCCCCTCGTCCAGGACTTCCTCGACACCCTCACCAGCGACCGACGCGACCGCTTCACCGGCCGCTGCGCCGAGACCATCCTCATCTCGCGCCACATCACCGCGGCCGACACCGAACGCAGCAAACGCGCCGCCCGCAAACCCATGACCAACGGCGAAGCCCGCAAAGCCCTCCGGCAGGCCAAACTCACCACCCGCCGCATCCGCGAGGACGGCGACCCCCTCCACGGCGGCTTCGCCACCCCCTGCCAGGCCTGCACCGCGCTCAGCGCCCACTTCGGCGTCCGCATCGTCGACCCCGCCGTCCCGGCCGACTAGCGCACCCGGAAAACCCGCACCCGCCCCCACACACCGAACAGTGGACAGATGCACCCCGACCGCACCTCCACCACACGCTTCCCCGTCCCCGTCGACGCCGCCCTGCGCACCGCCGGCTGGCACCCCGGACGCTGGGACATCAAACAGGCCGAGACCTGGGCCGACACCCTCCGCGACCACACCTCACCCGCGGGCCACCGCCACGCCGTCTTCCCCGCCGCCGTCGAAGCATGGGCCGAATTCGGCGGCCTCCACCTCACCCCCAGCGGCCCCGGCCGCCAGATAGCCCCCACCGCACTCCACATCGACCCCCTGCACGGACTCCACCTCGCCCGCACCCTCGGCGACCTCGGCCGCGCCCTCGACACCGACGTCAGCCCCCTCGGCGCCGAACCCGGCACCGACACCCTCATCGCCATCGACACCCAGGGCCGCGTCTACGCCCTCGACCACACCGGCGACTGGTACCTCGGCCCCGACATCGACCAGGCCCTCAACACCCTCGTCACCGGAATCCAGCCCACCCGCCTCACCACCGGCTGACCGGCCACACCCCGGCCCTACGACGCCGGAATCACCGCCGACACCCGGAAACCACCCGCGTCCGTCGGCCCCGACACGAACACCCCGCCGAGCGCCACCACCCGCTCCCGCATCCCCACCAGGCCGTTCCCGCCCGACGGCAGCAGCGCCGACGACGCCACCGCCGGCGGCGGCTCGTTCTCCACCTGCATCGCGATCTCCGACACCCGATGCGCCAGCCGCACATACGTCTTCGCGCCGCCCGCGTGCTTGTGCACGTTCGTCAGCGCCTCCTGCACCACCCGATACGCCGTCTGCTCGATCTCCGGCGCATACCCCCGCACCTCGCCCTCCACCGACAGCGCGACCACCATCCCCGCGGCCGCCGACTGCCCCACCAGCTCCTCCAGCTCCTCCAGACAAGGCCCCTCGACCGCCTCGTCCGCCGCCCTCGACGCGGCCACCGCCACCGCCACCAACGGCACCTCACGCGCCCGCGTGCCCTCACCACTGCGCAGCACGCCCAGCATCTCCCGCAGCTCCGTCAACGCCTGCCGGCCCATGTCCCCCACCAGCGCCGCGTTCTTCACGGCCTTCTCCGGGTCCTTACGGGCCACCGCCTGCAACGCCGCCGCGTGCACCACCATCAAGCTCACCCGGTGCGCGACCACGTCATGCATCTCCCGCGCGATCCGCGTCCGCTCCTCGCCCCGCGCCCACTCCGCCCGCTCCTCGGCCCGCTCGGCCAGCAGCTGCAACTCCCGCTCAAGACTGTCCGCCCGCTCCCGCAGGCTCTCCATCAGCCGCCGCCGCGCACCCACGTACAGCCCCAGCAGCAACGGCGGCGCCGTCATCCCCACCGACATCGTCACCGCGATGAACGGCACCGCCCACTCGCCCAGCCGCACCTCGGAGTCCGACAGCCGCCGCGCCTGCACGAACGTCACCACGAACATCCCCAGCAACGACATTCCCGCCAGCGAGGCGATGATCCGCCGCGGCAGCTCGGACGCGGCGAGGGTGTATAGACCCACCACGCCCATGAGGTAGCCCATCTCCGCCGGCGCCACCGCGATCGACACCAGCACCACGGCGATCGGCCACCGGCGCCGCACCAGCAGGACCGACCCGGCGAGCACGCCGAACACGACCCCCACCGCCACCGGAATCCCGGCGTCCGCCGCGAACCCGACGCCCCTGACCCCGCACTCCACCGCCGACGCCAACGCCAGCGCCCCGTCCAGCAGGGCACTGCGCCACCTGACCCACCACCACGGCCCCTGCCGGGCCGCGGCATGCTCTTCCCCCGTCGTGGTCATGCGACCAGCCTACGGTCGCGACCCCTCCCTTTTCCGGCGAGTTTCGACGACTGGCCTACACCACACCCCGTAATCGAATAACCACGAAACCAACAGGTATCCCTCGAACTGTTGAATCACCCCCCGTTCGACCCCGGAGCCCCTCATTCCGCCCGGACGGTACGCCCATGGCACATTCCCCAGGCAAATACGCCGACTTCGAGTCCCTCCGGGACCAGGCAGTAGCCCTACGCCGATCAGGCCACAGCCTCCGCCAGATCCGCGACGAGCTGAAGGTCTACAACAACGACCTCCTCAACCAGCTGGTGAAGGGAGAGCCGCCGCCGGAATGGACGAAACGCCCGCGAGCGAAGGACGGCCTCCGCGCGAAGGCCCGAGAGCTACGCCTCCAGGGCTGGACCTACGACCAGATCGAGATGGAGCTGGGCTGCTCCAGGAGTTCGGTGTCGCTGTGGGTGCGGGATCTGCCGAAGCCTGAGCGCAAGCGCACCCCCGAGGAGTCGGCGGCCATCTCAAGGCGCGGCTGGGAAGCGAAGCTGCGCATCCGCGACGAGGAGCGCCGACGCGTGAAGGAGGAGGCCAAGCAGGCCGTGGGAAAGCTCTCGGCCCGCGAGCTGTTCCTGGTGGGCGTGGGGCTCTACTGGGCCGAGGGCGGCAAGGACAAGCCGTACGACCGCCGCGAGAACGTCTGCTTCGTCAACAGCGACCCGGGCATGATCAGGGTCTTCCTTTCCTGGCTCGACCTGCTGGGCGTCGAGCGGGGGCGACTGCGGTTCACCGTCATGATCCACGAGACCGCCGACGTCTCCGGAGCCGAGCGCTACTGGGCCGACCTCGTCGGCGCCGACCCCTCGGCGTTCAACAAGACGACCCTCAAGAAGCACAACCCCAAAACGGTCCGGAAGAACACCGGGGACTCATACCGCGGCTGCCTGGTCATCAAAGTCCTGCAGGGCGCCGATCTGTACCGTCGCATCGAAGGGTCCTGGTACGGCATAGTGTTGGGTGCCGACTCGGCGACCTGACCAAATGTCCGGTTTAGTCGAGTTTCATCCCCCATGGTGTAATCAGGCAGCACTGAGGGTTTTGGTCCCTTAAGTTCAGGTTCAAATCCTGATGGGGGAGCCGCCTGCGCAGCGGGCCCGGACAGCACTGTCAGGGCCCGCGCTCATTTCTCCCCACCCCCGCCCCGGTATCCTGCGGAGGTCACCCCTCCCCCCAACAGCCGAAGGGCATCCCGTGAGCGCCATTCGCCCGGCAGCCGTCGTCGTTCTCGCAGCGGGTGAGGGCACCCGTATGAAGTCGGCCATACCGAAGGTTCTGCATGACATCTGTGGCCGCAGTCTGGTCGGCCATGTGCTGGCGGCGGCCGGTGAGCTGAACCCCGAGAACCTGGTCGTGGTCGTCGGTCACGCCCGGGAGAAGGTGACCGCGCATCTGGCCGAGGTCGCGCCCGACGTGCGTACGGCCGTGCAGGCGGAGCAGAACGGCACCGGGCACGCGGTGCGGATGGGCCTGGAGGAGCTGGGCGGCCCCCTGGAGGGGACCGTGGTCGTCGTGTGCGGCGACACCCCGCTGCTGACCGGTGAGACGCTGCGCGCCCTGGCCGGTACGCACTCGGCCGACGGCAACGCCGTCACCGTGCTGACCGCCGAGGTGCCGGACGCGACCGGCTACGGCCGGATCGTGCGGGACGCCGACGGCGCCGTGACGGCGATCGTGGAGCACAAGGACGCGGACGACGCGATCCGGGAGATCCGGGAGATCAACTCGGGTGTGTTCGCGTTCGACGGCCGGCTGCTGGCGGAGGCGCTGAAGCAGGTGCGCACGGACAACAGCCAGGGTGAGGAGTACCTCACGGACGTGCTGGGGATTCTGCGTGAGGCCGGGCACCGGGTGGGTGCGTCGGTGGCCGGGGACCACCGGGAGATCGCGGGGATCAACAACCGCGTGCAGCTTTCGGAGGCCCGTCGCATCCTGAACGAGCGGCTGCTGACGGGGGCCATGCTGGCCGGTGTGACCGTCGTCGACCCGGCCACCACCTGGGTGGATGTGACCGTCACGTTCGAGCAGGACGCCGTGGTGCATCCGGGTACGCAGCTCCAGGGGGCCACGCATGTGGCCGAGGGTGCCGAGGTGGGTCCGAACTGCCGGCTGCGGGACACGCGGGTGGGTGCGGGTGCCCGGGTGGACAACACGGTGGCCGACAGGTCGGTCGTGGGTGCCGGGGCGTCGGTGGGGCCGTTCGCGTATCTGCGCCCGGGGACGCGGCTGGGCGCGAAGGGCAAGATCGGCACGTTCGTGGAGACGAAGAACTCCTCGATCGGCGAGGGGACGAAGATTCCTCATCTGTCGTACGTGGGTGACGCGACGATCGGTGAGTACTCGAACATCGGTGCCGCGAGTGTGTTCGTGAACTACGACGGGCAGGACAAGCATCACACGACCATCGGGTCGCACTGCCGCACCGGTTCGGACAACATGTTTGTGGCACCGGTCACGGTCGGGGACGGCGCCTACACGGCCGCAGGGTCCGTCATCACGAAGGACGTGCCGCCCGGTTCGCTGGCCGTGGCCCGTGGTCAGCAGCGGAATATCGAGGGCTGGGTGGCTCGTAAGCGTCCGGGGAGCGCGGCGGCGAAGGCGGCCGAGGCGGCTTCCCGGGAGCCCGGCGGCGAGGGCTGACCGGAAACAGGCACGCCAAACACGGCGTACCGTGATAAGTGCATACCCGCACACCCCCAGCTGAGACGGCCTCTCACGCCCAGTGGCGAGGTCTGCTCGACACCCAGCTGCGACACCTCTGAGGAGACAGTGCTGTGACCGGGATCAAGACGACCGGCGAGAAGAAGTTGATGTTCTTCTCCGGCCGCGCCCACCCCGAGCTTGCCGAGGAGGTCGCCCACCAGCTGGGTGTCGGGGTCGTCCCGACGAAGGCCTTCGACTTCGCCAATGGTGAGATCTACGTTCGCTACCAGGAGTCGGCGCGTGGTGCGGACTGCTTCCTGATCCAGAGCCACACGGCTCCGATCAACAAGTGGGTCATGGAGCAGTTGATCATGATCGACGCTCTGAAGCGTGCGTCGGCGCGGTCGATCACGGTCATCGTGCCGTTCTACGGTTACGCGCGGCAGGACAAGAAGCACCGAGGTCGTGAACCGATCTCTGCGCGTCTGATCGCGGATCTGATGAAGACGGCGGGTGCGGACCGCATTCTGGCGATCGATCTGCACACGGATCAGATCCAGGGGTTCTTCGACGGTCCGGTGGATCACCTGTTCGCGCTGCCGCTGCTGGCGGACTACGTGGGCGAGAAGGTGGACCGGGAGAAGCTGACGGTGGTGTCGCCGGACGCGGGTCGTGTGCGGGTGGCGGACCGTTGGTGCGACCGGCTGGGTGCGCCGCTGGCGATCGTGCACAAGCGGCGTGACAAGGACGTGGCGAACCAGGTGACCGTCCATGAGGTGGTCGGTGAGGTTCGTGGCCGGGTGTGTGTGCTGGTGGACGACATGATCGACACGGGTGGCACGATCTGTGCGGCGGCGGACGCGTTGTTCGCGCACGGTGCGGAGGATGTCATCGTGACGGCGACGCACGGTGTGCTGTCGGGTCCGGCGGCGGACCGGTTGAAGAACTCTCGGGTGAGTGAGTTCGTGTTCACGAACACGCTGCCGACGCCGGGTGAGCTGAGCCGTGATCTGGACAAGCTGACGGTGCTGTCGATCGCTCCGACGATCGCGAGTGCGGTGCGTGAGGTGTTCGAGGACGGTTCGGTGACGAGCCTGTTCGACGAGCAGTAAGGGTTTTTCGGGGCTCCTGGTGACGGGGGCCCGATGATCCTTTTGGGTGCGGCCTTTCTGCCGAGTAGACTGCTGAAGTTGCTCGGCGAGGGAGGCCGCACTTTCTGTGTGGCTGTCCGTTATCGACGCGCTCTTCGTAGCAGGCCGTTCGTGGCCGGGTGACCACGTCCGCTTTCTACCTTCTGCGAGGAGTGAACATGTCCGAGGTCAAGCTCGCCGCCGAGTCCCGTACCGAGTTCGGCAAGGGTGCCGCGCGCCGCATCCGCCGTGAGAGCAAGGTGCCCGTCGTTCTGTACGGTCACGGCACGGACCCGAAGCACCTGACCCTGCCGGGTCACGAGCTGCTGCTGGCGCTGCGTACGCCGAACGTCCTGATCTCGCTGGACATCGACGGCAAGACCCAGGAGCTGGCGATCCCGAAGGCCGTGCAGCGTGACCCGCTGAAGGGCTTCCTGGAGCACGTCGACCTGCTGCTGGTCAAGCGTGGCGAGAAGGTCACGGTCGAGGTTCCGGTCGTGGCCGAGGGCGAGCTGGCGGCGGGTGGCAACCTGCTGGAGCACGTGCTGAACGCGCTGCCGGTCGAGGCCGAGGCCACGCACATCCCGGAGTCGGTGTCGGTGTCGGTGGAGGGTCTTGAGGCCGGTGCCTCGGTCCTGGCCAAGGACATCACGCTGCCGAAGGGCACCACGCTGGCCGTCGAGGAGGACGCGGTGGTCCTTCAGGTGCTGGCCGCGCAGGCGGAGGAGGCCCCGGAGGGCGAGGCCGCCGAGGGTGCCGAGGCTGTGGCCGAGGAGGCCTGAGCCTGACGCCCGGCGTCGTTCTGTCAGCCGCTGCTTCCTGTCGGGGAGCGGCGGCTGGCGTGTGTTCGAGGCGTGATCGAAGGAGACGTGGACGTGACGACCGACCCGAGTGCCCCCTGGCTGATCGCCGGGCTGGGCAATCCCGGACCCGAGTACGCGATGAACCGGCACAACGTGGGGTTCATGGTGGTGGATCTGCTGGCCGAGCGGTTGGGGGGGAAGTTCAAGCGGGCCGGCAAGGCGCAGGCGCAGGTGGTGGAGGGACGGATCGGTCCGCCGGGGCCGTCGAGCCGCCGGGTGGTGCTGGTGAAGCCGATGTCGTTCATGAACCTGTCGGGTGGTCCGGTGAACGCGTTGCGGGACTTCTACAAGGTGCCGTCGGGGAATGTCGTGGCGGTGCATGACGAGCTGGACATCGATTACGGCACGTTGCGGCTGAAGCTGGGTGGCGGGGACAACGGGCACAACGGGCTGAAGTCGATGACGAAGGCGTTCGGGGCGGATTATCACCGGGTGCGGTTCGGGATCGGGCGTCCGCCGGGGCGGATGCAGGTGGCGGATTTCGTGTTGAAGGATTTCGCGTCGGCGGAGCGCAAGGAGCTGGGCTACTTCGTGGATCGTGCGGCGGATGCGGTGGAGTGTCTGGTGATCGATGGGCTGGAGAGGGCGCAGGGGTCGTACAACTCCTGACAAGTGCCTCGGCGCGGTTGACTGTGTGTGTGGGCATGGCCAAGGATCGCGGCCATGCCTTCTGCTTCCGTCTCCGCTCGGCACAGGGCCGGGACGGCGCCGGGTACCGTCGCCCTCCGGTTCGGCCGGGTGGCCGCCATGGGTGTCGTCACGGTGCTGATCCTGGTCGCGGGTGTGTGGGCGTCCTGGGGTTCGGCCCAGTACGTGATGCTGACCAAGGGCCGTGAGCGTGGCACGGTCGAGGTGACGAGTTGTGGTGAGCGGGCCTGTTCGGGGCCGTACGCGCCGTTGTCGCCGGGGTCGCGGGCGCGGGCGAGTGTCGAGGTCGAGGACACGGTCGCGGTGGAGAAGGGGCGCACGTACACGGTGGTGGTGAAGCCGGGCGGGGAGAGCGCGGTGCGTTCGGGTCCGGCGGGGGTGCTGTACGCGTGGGTTCCGCTGGGGGGTGCCCTGCTGCTGGCGTCGGTGGTGGTGGCGGGCGGGTTGCGGCGGACGCGGGCGGCGTGGGTGCTGGCGGGTTCGGGGTTCGTGCTGCTGACGGCGGCTTTTCTGGCCGTGTGACGGACGTGGGGGACGTAGGGGAAGACGAGAAGGGCGGCACCCTGGTGGGTGCCGCCCTTTCGGGTTGTGCGGGGTCAGCCGGTGTTGCGCAGGCCGGCGGCGACGCCGTTGACGGTCAGCAGCAGGGCGCGGGAGAGCAGCGGGTCGGGCTGCTCGTCGGCCTCGGCGGCGTCGCGCTGACGCTTGAGGAGGGCGACCTGGAGGTAGCTGATGGGGTCGAGGTAGGCGTCGCGGATGGCGAAGGTCTGGCGCAGGGCGGGCTGGGCGTCGAGGAGTTCGGCCTCGCCGGTGACCTTCAGGACCTCGGCGACGGTCAGCTCGTGTTCGGCGCGGATGGTGTCGAAGACGTGGCGGAGCTCGTCGGGGACGAGGGTGTCGACGTAGTGCCCGGCGATCCGCAGGTCCGTCTTCGCGAGGGTCATCTCCACGTTGGAGACGAAGTTGCGGAAGAAGTGCCACTGTCCGTACATCTCTTCGAGCACGGTGTCGAGACCGGCCTCGCGCAGGGCCTTCAGACCCGAGCCGACGCCGAACCAGCCGGGGACGATCTGGCGGGACTGGGTCCAGCCGAACACCCAGGGGATGGCGCGCAGGCCGTCGAGGGAGACGCCCGAGCCGGGGCGGCGGGCGGGCCGGGAGCCCAGGTGCAGGTCGGCGAGCTGGTCGACCGGCGTGGAGGCGAGGAAGTACGTCGGGAGGTCGGGGTCCTCGACGAGTTCGCGGTAGGCGGCGTGGGCGGCGTCGGAGACGACGTCCATCGCGGCGTCCCAGCGGGCGAGGGCCTCGTCGGACTGGCGGGGCGCGGTGTGCAGGGCGGAGGCCTGGAGGGTGGCGGCGACCGTCAGTTCCAGGTTCTCCCTGGCGAGCGAGGGGATGAGGTACTTGTCGGAGATGACCTCGCCCTGCTCGGTCACCTTGATCTCGCCCTCCAGGGTGCCCCAGGGCTGGGCGAGGATGGCGTCGTGGGAGGGGCCGCCGCCGCGGCCGACGGTGCCGCCGCGGCCGTGGAAGAGGCGCAGGCGGACGCCGTAGCGGTGGGCGACGTCGCGCAGGCGGCGCTGGGCGCGGTGGATCTCCCACTGGCTGGTGGTGATGCCGCCGAACTTGGAGGAGTCGGAGTAGCCGAGCATGACCTCCTGGACGTCGCCCCGCAGGGCCACGAGCCTGCGGTACGACGGGTCGGAGAGCATGTCCTCCAGGATGGTGTCGGCTGCCTTGAGCTCGTCGGTGGTCTCCAGCAGCGGCACGATGCCGATCTTGGCCCAGCCGGCGTGGAGGTCGAGGAGGCCGGCCTCGCGGGCGAGGACGGCGGCGGCGAAGACGTCGTCGGCGCCCTGGCACATGGAGATGATGTAGGACTCGATGACCTCGGGTCCGAAGACCTCCAGGGCCTTCTTGACGGTCTGGAAGACGCCGAGGGTCTTCTCGCCGGCCGCGTCGACGGGTGCGGGGGTGGGGGCGAGGGGGCGGCGGGAGCGCAGTTCCTTGGCGAGGAGCTTGGTGCGGTAGTCCCGGGGCATGTCGGTGTAGCGCCAGGATTCCTCGCCGAGCCGGTCGAAGAGCTGGCCGAGGGCGTGGTGGTGGGCGTCGGCGTGTTCGCGGACGTCCATGGTGGCGAGCTGGAGGCCGAAGGCGGCGAGGGTGCGGATGGTGCGGTTCATGCGGCCGTCGGCGAAGAGTCCGCCGCGGTGGGCGCGCAGTGAGGTCTGGATGAGGGTGAGGTCGGCGAGGAGTTCGCCGGTGCCGAGGTAGTCGCGGCCGTCCTGGTGGGGGGTGCCCTTGGCGAGGCGCTGCTTGGTGTTCTCGAGCTTCTGGCGGATGCAGGTGGCCTTGAGCCGGTAGGGCTCCTCGGCGTTGAGGCGCTTGTAGCGGGGGCTGATCTCGGGGAGGTTCTCGAGGTCGGCCTTGAGGGAGGTGGTGAGTTCCTCGGTGGCGCCGCTGTAGCGGATGGAGTTCGACAGGAAGCCGCGGAGTTCGTCGATCATCTCCAGGGCGTCGTTGATGCCGTGTTCGTGCTGGAGGATGAGGACGTCCCAGGTCACCTGGGGGGTGACGTTGGGGTTGCCGTCGCGGTCGCCGCCGATCCAGGTGCCGAAGGTGAGGGGGCGGGTGGTGTCGGGGAGGGTGACGCCGACGCGTTCGAGTTCGGCGGTGAGGTCCTCGAGGACGTCGCCCACGGCGTTGGCGTGGAGTTCGTCGAGGTAGTAGATGGCGTTGCGGGCCTCGTCGGCGGGTTCGGGGCGGACGACGCGGAGTTCGTCGGTCTGCCAGACGAGGTCGATGTTCTCGGCCAGGCGGGTGTCGTGGCGGCGGCGGTCGGAGTCGATGACGGGGGTCTCGAGGAGCGCGGCGATGCGCCGGAGCTTGTTGAGGACCGACCGGCGTGCGGCTTCGGTGGGGTGCGCCGTGAAGACGGGGCGGACGTTGAGGTGCTCGACGGTCTGCCGCAGGTGCTCGGGGTCGGCGTCCTTGAGGCGGTCGGCGGTGCGGGAGAGCAGTCCGCCTTCGGCGGCTCGGCGGGCGCGCAGCTCACGGCCTCGGTGCACCTGTTCGGTGACGTTGGCGAGGTGGAAGTAGGTGGAGAAGGCGCGTACCAGCTTGGCGGCGGTCTCCAGTTCGGTGCCGCGCAGCAGCTCGGCGGCGGCTTCTCCGTCCTCGCGGGTGAGGCGGCGGACCTTCTCGACGAGTTCTAGGAGCTCGGGGCCTTCCTGGCGGACGAGTGTCTCGCCGAGGAGGTCGCCCAGGCGGCGGATGTCGGCGCGCAGCTCGGTGCTGGTGTTCGCCTGGGACTCAGTCTGGTCGTCGGCACTGCTCACAGGTGCGGCTCCTTGCAGTGTTGAAGCTCGTCTGGGAGGGAACCCGGGTGACCGGCGCGCGGCGGGGTGCCGCATACGGGTGGTGCTTCCGGGAAGAGTTTCAGAGCGGACCGCGCTGTCCGACCGGTTCCAAGGATAGGTGTCGGGGCGGACGCGCAGGTTCAGGGGCTCTTGCCGCCGGGCCGGGCGCTGCCATACTTACGACGCCGTAGGTTACGGAACCGTAGGGAACACCTGCCCGGTTCCGGTCGTGCGGTATCCGCTCTCACGACCCTCGACCCCACAGGGGACGCCCCAATGACCACGAGTTCCGATGTGATCGAAGAGGCCCCGGAGGCTTCCGGCGGTGCTATGCCCTCCGCGACGCTCGGCGGGGAGCAGAAGCGTTCGATCGAGCAGATCGCGCTGCTGCTGTTCATCGCCGTTCCGTTCGTCGCGCTGGTGGCGGCCGTGCCGCTGGCGTGGGGATGGGGGGTGAGCTGGCTGGATCTGGGTCTGATGGTGTTTTTCTACTATCTGGGCTGTCATGGCATCACGATCGGTTTCCACCGGCATTTCACGCATGGTTCGTTCAAGGCGAAGCGGCCTTTGAAGATCGCGCTGGCGATCGCGGGGTCGATGGCGGTGGAGGGCCCGCTGGTGCGGTGGGTGGCCGATCATCGCAAGCATCACAAGTTCTCCGACGCCGAGGGTGATCCGCATTCGCCGTGGCGGTACGGCGAGTCGCTGCCCGCGTTGATGAAGGGCCTGTGGTGGGCGCACATCGGCTGGTTGTTCGACGAGGAGCAGACGTCGCAGGAGAAGTACGCGCCGGATCTGATCAAGGATCCGGCGCTGCGTGCGATCTCGCGGCAGTTCGTGCTGTGGACGATGCTGTCGCTGGCGTTGCCGCCGGTGATCGGTGGTCTGGTGACGATGTCGTGGTGGGGGGCGTTCACGGCGTTCTTCTGGGGTTCGCTGGTGCGGGTGGCGTTGCTGCATCACGTGACGTGGTCGATCAACTCGATCTGTCACGCGGTGGGCAAGCGGCCGTTCAAGTCGCGGGACCGGTCGGGCAATGTGTGGTGGCTGGCGGTGCTGTCGTGCGGTGAGTCGTGGCACAACCTGCATCACGCGGACCCGACGTCGGCGCGGCACGGTGTGATGCGCGGGCAGGTGGATTCGAGTGCGCGGCTGATCCGGTGGTTCGAGCTGGCGGGGTGGGCGTACGACGTGCGCTGGCCGTCACGCTCGCGTATCGATTCGCGGCGCAACACCGACGAGGGTGGTTCCCGGCGCCGGAAGGCGCCCGTCGAGGCGGCATGATTGACGCTGTGGCGACCGACTCCAGCAGCATCAGCAACGACAAGCCGCGGCGGACGCGCCGTACCCGGATGACCGGTGCGGAGCGCCGCCAGCAGCTGCTGGAGATCGGGCGCACCCTGTTCGCGGCGAAGGGGTTCGAGGGCACGTCGGTGGAGGAGATCGCGGCGAAGGCCGGGGTGTCCAAGCCGGTGGTGTACGAGCACTTCGGCGGGAAGGAGGGCTTGTACGCGGTGGTGGTCGACCGTGAGATGCGGCGGCTGCTGGACATGGTGACGGGTTCGTTGACGGCCGGCCATCCGCGTGAGCTGCTGGAGCAGGCGGCGTTCGCGTTGCTGGACTACATCGAGGAGTCCACGGACGGGTTCCGGATCCTGGTGCGTGATTCGCCGATTCCGCAGTCGACGGGTTCGTTCGCGTCGTTGATCTCGGACATCGCCACGCAGGTGGAGGACATCCTGGGGCGTGAGTTCAAGAGCCGTGGTTTCGATCCGAAGCTGGCTCCGTTGTACGCGCAGGCACTGGTGGGGATGGTCGCGTTGACGGGGCAGTGGTGGCTGGAGGTGCGGCGGCCGAAGAAGTCCGAGGTGGCGGCGCATCTGGTGAATCTGGCGTGGCACGGTCTGGACGGCCTGGAGGCGAAGCCGCGCTTGATAGGGCATCGCAAGACTTGAATGAGTGTTTCACCAGATGAACCTTGTGGCGCGATGCCGGTATGACTCGGATCGCGATCAGTGCAGCCCGTGCCCAGCTCGGAGACCTGGTCCGCCGCGCCGCCCACAGCCGCGAGACCATCGCCCTCACCGACCACGGTCTTGTGGCGGCGCTTCTCGTCTCACCGCAGGTGATAGAGGACCTCGAAGACGCCCTCGCCGTCGCGGACCACCAGCGACGCAAGGCGGAGGGCACGCTCGGTGCGGGCATCCCCATGGCAGAGGTGCGCAAGCGGCTGGGGCTGGAAGAGAAGTGACCTACGAGATCATCTTCGAACCACACGCCCTCGATGCGGCCACGCGGTTCCTGGAGGGGGACCCGAAGGGCCTGTCCGCGACCCTGGACGCGATCGACGAGCTGGCCGACGCCCCGTCCACTCACCCTCCCTTACGGGCCACCGCGAACACGCGGCGGAACGGGAACGGCGTCCCGTACTCCGTCGCCGGATACGCCTCGCGCAGTGCCTGGCGGTAGGCGCGCAGGAAGGCGTCGTGGGCCTCGGGCCGGTCGGCGAGGGCGGCGAGGACGGGGCGCAGTCCGGTGCCCTTGACCCAGTCGAGGACGGGGTCCTCGCCGTGCAGCAGGTGGGTGTACGTCGTCTCCCAGGTGTCGGCCTCGCAGCCCAGGGCGGTCAGGTGCCGCAGGTAGGCGGTGGGGGTGAGGACGGCGTCGTCGTGGCGGAGGGCGTCGGTGACGCCGTGCCGGGCGGCGAGGTCGCGCATCAGGCGGTGGCTGGGGGCGTCGAAGTTGCCGGGGACCTGGAAGGCGAGGGTGCCGCCGGGGGCGAGTGCCGCGATCCAGTCGGCGAAGCGCTCGGTGTGGCCGGGGATCCACTGGAGTGTGGCGTTGCTGATGATCAGGTCGTGGGGCTCGGCGGGTGACCAGGTGCGGACGTCGGCGTGGGTGAAGTCGAGGCGGCCGCCGCCGGGGGTGGGGCCTTCGTGTTCGGTGTGGGCCTTGTCGAGCATCTCGGTGGAGTTGTCGTAGCCGGTGATGCGGGCGCCGGGCCAGCGTTCGGCGAGCAGGGCGGTGACGTTGCCGGGGCCGCAGCCGAGGTCGGCGATGCGGGGGCGGTCCTCTGCCGGGAGGGCGGGGACGCGGGCGAGGAGGTCGGCGAAGGGGCGGGCGCGGTGGGCGGCGTGGCGCAGGTACTGCGCGGGGTTCCAGGTGGGGGTGGTCATGGGTCCACTCTCCGCCCCTTATTATCTCGACGTCAAGAGACTTCACATCAAGAGACTTCATGTCGACACAACCACTACACTGATCGTCATGGAGGACGAGGTCGATCGGCTGGTTGCAGCGTGGCGCCGGGAGCGCCCGGACCTCGACGTGGAACCGCTTGAGGTGCTCAGCCGGGTGAGCCGGCTGGCCCGGCATCTGGACCGGGCGCGCCGGCTGGCGTTCTCCGAGCACAGCCTGGAGCCCTGGGAGTTCGACGTGCTGACCGCGCTCAGGCGCGCGGGATCGCCGTACCAGCTCTCCCCCGGACAGCTGCTGACCCAGACGCTGGTCACCTCCGGCACGATGACCAACCGCATCGACCGGCTCGCCAAGAAGGGCCTCGTCGAGCGGCTGCCCGACCCCAGCGACCGGCGCGGTGTGCTGGTGCGGCTGACCGTCGAGGGCCGCGACCGCGCCGACCAGGCCCTGGCCGGACTGCTCGACCAGGAGCGGGCCATCCTCGCCGAGCTCTCCCGTGCCCAGCGCGGTGAACTGGCCGCGCTGCTACGCCAGCTGACCGCCCCGTTCGACAACATCCCCGGTTAGGTCGACCGGGCCGACCCCGGCCCTGCGGGCGAGCGCGACGGCGGCGAGGGTGGAGTGGACACCCAGCTTGCCGAGGACGTTCTGCATATGGGTGCGTACGGTGTGCGGGCTCAGGAACAGCCGTTCGGCGACCGCCTTGCGGCCGAGCCCCGCGACCATGCAGCGCAGCACCTCGCGTTCGCGCGGGGTGAGTGACTCCACCAGGCGTTCGCTCTCGGTGCGGTGCTTGCGGGCGGCCGTCAGCTCGCGCAGCACCCCGGTCAGCAGGGCGGGCGGCAGATGCGTCTCGTCGCGCAGCACGCCCCGGACGACGGTCAGCAGCCGCGACAGCGAGCAGTCCTTGGCGACCCAGCCGGACGCCCCGGCCTGGAGCGCGAGGGCCGCGCGCCGCGGGTCGTCCTTCTCGGCGAGCACGACCGTGCGCACACCCGGCTGGGCGCCGCGCACCCCCGTGACCAGGGAGATCCCGTCGACGGTGCCCTCCTCGCCGCCGTCCGGCACGGACGCGACGGGCTGCACGGGCACCGCCGGCCGTATGCCGGGCACGGCCCCGCCGAGGTCGGCGTCGACGAGCAGGACGTCGTAGCGGCGCCCCTCGGCGGCCGCGCGCTCCAGGCAGCGCAGCGCCGCGGGGCCGCTGCCCGCGGCGGAGACGTCGACGTCGGGCTCGGCGGCCAGGGCGGCGGCGAGCGACTCGGCGAAGATGCGATGGTCGTCGACGACCAGGACTCGGATGCGTACCACGAAACCCCCTTCCCCAAGCTCTCTCACGAGCAGGGGATGCCAAGGTCGGGAGAAACTTGTGACAGGCACGGGCACGGCGCCCGGAGCGTCGCACCGCCACGGCCGCCGCCGTGCGGAAACAGCTACCCCCACTTCGGGCGTCGTACCCGACTGTCTCGCCCCCTGAACGGCACCGGCCCCCACCGGTGCTGTCCATCAGGGTACGGACGGGGAACGGCAACGGAAGGTTATTTGCAGAACTGGCCGACGGACGCGTTTATGGTGTGCCGCATGTTTCGTATCGAGGCGGAAGTCGACAAGGCCCGGCGAGATCTGCTCCGTTCACGTCTGCGCGACACCAACACGGCGGCCTCGCCGATCCTGCGCGCGCTGCGCGGCACCCCGCAGGAACGCGAGAACCCCCTGCACGTCTGGGCGTCTGACGCGGGGGGCGAACTGGCGGGAGGACTGGTCGGTCACACGTGGACGACCTGGCTGCACGTGGCGTATCTGTGGGTCGACGAGCGCCACCGCGGTGCGGGGCTCGGCGGCCGGCTGCTGGCGGAGGCGGAGCGCCTCGCGCTCGAAGGGCGCGGCTGCCGGGCCGCCCGGCTGGAGACCTGGGACTTCCAGGCGCCGGAGTTCTACCGCAAGCAGGGTTACGACGTGGTGTGCGTGATCCCCGACTATCCGCCGGGGATCACGGAGTACACCTTGGTCAAACGGCTGGCCTGAGCGCGCGGTTCGAGCGGCAGGCGCAAACATCCGAGCCGGTCGGACCGCCGGGCCGGGCGGGCACCCGCGGGCGCGATGCCGGACCGCGCGGGCCGTGGACCGGGCGGCCGTGCGGATGCCCCGGATGCCCGGGGCGGGGTGGGTGGTCAGGCGGCCGGGTCGAGGCGGCGGGCGCCCGGGGAGGGGACCGCCTCGAAGACCCGAGGGGCCGTCAGGCCGGCCGTCGCGAAGGCCTCTTCGACGGCCTTGGTGATCGCGTCGACGTCCGTCGCCTCGGCGAGCACGATCGCCGAGCCGCCGAAGCCGCCGCCGGTCATCCGGGCACCGAGCGCGCCCGCGGCGACCGCCGTGTCGACGACCAGGTCCAGCTCGCGGCAGGAGACCCGGAAGTCGTCGCGCAGCGAGGCATGGCCCTCGGTGAGGACGGGGCCGATGGCGCGGGTGTCGCCCGCCTCCAGCAGCGCCACCACGCGCTCCACGCGCCGGTCCTCGGTGACGACATGGCGCACCAGACGGCGCACCTCCTCGTCGTCGAGCCGGGCGAGGGCCTCGTCGAGGCCGTCGTGGGGGACGTCGCGCAGGGCGTCGACGCCGAGCAGCGCGGCGCCCTGCTCGCAGCCCGCGCGGCGCTTGCCGTACTCGCCCTCGTTGTGGGCGTGCTTGACGCGGGTGTCGACGACCAGCAGGCGCATGCCCTCGGCGGCCAGGTCGAAGGGGATCTGCCGCTGCGCCAGGTCGCGGGTGTCGAGGAACAGCGCGTGGCCGTCCTGGCAGCAGGCGGACGCGGTCTGGTCCATGATGCCGACGGGCGCGCCGACGTAGACGTTCTCCGCGCGCTGGCACAGGCGGGCCAGCTGCCACCGGGCGAGGCCCAGTGCGAACAGGTCGTTCAGCGCGAGGGCGACGACGACCTCCACGGCCGCCGACGAGGACAGGCCCGCGCCCGCGGGGACGGTGGAGGCGAGGTGGATGTCGGCGCCGGTGACCGGGTGCCCGGCCTCGCGCAGTGCCCACACCACACCGGCCGCGTACGCGGTCCACTCCTTGTCGGCGAGCGGCTGCAGTTCGTCCAGGCGCAGTTCGGTGACGCCGGTGCCGATGTCCGCGGAGTGCAGGCGCAGGACGCCGTCGGTACGGCGGGAGACGGCGGCGACGGCGGTGTGCGGCAGCGCGAAGGGCATCACGAAGCCGTCGTTGTAGTCGGTGTGTTCACCGATCAGGTTGACCCGGCCGGGCGCGGACCAGACGCCGTCGGGTGTGGCTCCGTACAGTGCGACGAAGCCGTCTCGGACCTCAACTGCCCCCACTTAACGCTCCCTTGCGATGGCCTGTGCGAACTGCCAGGCGTCGGCGACGATCCCGGCGAGATCCGGGCGGGACGGGTTCCAGCCGAGCCGCTCGCGGGCGGTGTCGGCGGCGGCGACCAGGACCGCCGGGTCGCCGCCCCGGCGGGGGGCCACGACCTCGGGGATCGGCCGGCCGGTGACCTGGCGGACGGTCTCCACGACCTGGCGCACGGAGAAGCCCTCGCCGTTGCCGAGGTTGCAGATCAGGTGCTCGCCCTCGGTGGCGGCCGTCAGGGCGAGGAGGTGGGCCTCGGCGAGGTCGGCGACATGGATGTAGTCGCGGACGCAGGTGCCGTCCGGGGTCGGGTAGTCGTCGCCGTAGACGGAGATGGCGTCGCGGCGGCCCTGGGCGACCTGGAGGACGAGCGGGATCAGGTGCGACTCGGGGTCGTGGCGCTCGCCGCAGTCCCCGTAGGCGCCGGCGACGTTGAAGTAGCGCAGGGAGACGGCGCCGAGGCCGTGGGCGGCCGCCTCGCCGGTGATCATGTGGTCGACGGCGAGCTTGGAGGCGCCGTAGGGGTTGGTGGGCCGGGTCGGGGCGCTCTCCGGGATCGGGACCTGCTCGGGTTCGCCGTAGGTGGCGGCGGTGGAGGAGAAGACGAGCTTGCGCACGCCCGCCTCGCGCATGGCGGCCAGCAGCGCCATGGTGCCGGCGACGTTGTTCTCCCAGTACTTCTCCGGCCTCACCACGGACTCGCCTACCTGTGAGGAGGCGGCGAAGTGCAGCACGGCGCCGTAGGAGGCGTCGAGCCACTTGGCGGCGTCGCGGATGTCGCCCTCGACGAAGGCGGCGCCCGCGGGAACGCCCTCGCGGAAGCCGGTGGAGAGGTTGTCGAGGACGGTGACCTCGTGGCCCGCCTCCAGCAGATGCTGGGCGACCACGCTGCCGACGTAACCCGCCCCGCCCGTCACCAGGTACTTCATGAACTCGCTACCTCTCGCAGTCGCTCGGCCGCGCGTTCCGGCGGCACGTCGTTGATGAACACGCTCATGCCGGATTCGGAACCCGCGAGGAACTTCAGCTTTCCGGAAGTCCTTCGGACGGTGAAAAGCTCCAGGTGCAGTCCGAAGTCGTCGCGGTTGACGCCGTCGAACTCCTCCAGCGGCCCGAACGGCGCCTGGTGCCAGGCGGCGATGTAGGGCGTGGGGGAGGCACCCTCGCCGAAGATACGGTCGAACCGCCGCAAGAGTTCCAGATAGACCTTGGGGAACTCTGTGCGAGCGGCCTCGTCCAGGGCGAGCAGGTCCGGTACCCGGCGCCTCGGGTACAGGTGGACCTCGAAGGGCCAGTGGGCGGCGTAGGGGACGAACGCGACCCAGTGTTCACCCTCCAGGACGACCCGCTCACCGGCGAGTTCACGCTCCAGGACGGCGTCGAAGAGGTTCTCGCCGCCGGTGGCCTCCTTGTGCGCGGCCGTCTGGCGCAGCATCAGGGCGGTACGGGGCGTGGTGAAGGGGTAGCCGTAGATCTGCCCGTGGGGGTGCTGGAGGGTCACACCGATCTCGGCGCCCCGGTTCTCGAAGCAGAACACCTGCTCCACGGAGGGCAGATGGGACAGCTCGAAGGTGCGGTCGGTCCAGGCGTCGAGGACGAGGCGTGCCTGCTCCTCGGTGAGGGAGGCGAAGGACGCGGTGTGCTCGGAGGTGAAGCAGACCACCTCGCAGCGGCCGGAGTCCCCGGCGAGGGAGGGGAAGCGGTTCTCGAAGACGACGACGTCGTAGGTGAAGTCGGGGATCTCGCTGAGGCGTTCGCCCTGGGAGGGGCACAGCGGGCATTCGTCGGCGGGCGGGTGGTAGGTGCGGCCCTGCCGATGGGAGGCGACCGCGACCGTGTCGCCGAGCAGCGGGTCGCGGCGTACCTCCGAAGTGGTGACCGTGGGCTCCAGCGGGCGGCGGTCCACCGCGTCGCGCACCGAGTCGTCCCGCAGGTCGTAGTAGATCAGCTCACGACCGTCGGCCAGCCGGGTCGAGGTCTTCTTCACCGCGACTCTCCATCCGTACACAGGGCAAGGCTTCGCACAGGGGCAAGGCTTCCAACAGAACCGAACACATCAAAGCACAAACCCCCACGTGAGTCACCACCACAACCGAACAAAGAACACCACTCCAGGTGAGGTCCGGATGCACATCCCCCCACAGCACACCCGCCTCGTCCCGCTCGCGGCCGAACTGCGGCTCCCCACCAACTGGCTCGACTACACGATCCTGGCGATCTACTTCGTGGTCGTCCTGGGCATCGGTTTCGCCGCCCGCCGCTCGGTGAGGACCACCCTCGACTTCTTCCTGTCGGGGCGCTCCCTGCCCGCCTGGGTCACCGGCCTCGCCTTCATCTCGGCCAACCTGGCCGCGACGGAGATCCTCGGCATGGCGGCCAACAGCGCCCAGTACGGCGCCTACACCGTCCACTGGTACTGGATCGGCGCCATCCCGGCCATGGTCTTCCTCGGCCTGGTGATGATGCCCTTCTACTACGGCAGCAAGGTGCGCTCGGTGCCGGAGTTCCTGCTGCTGCGCTTCGACCGCTGGGCGCATCTGCTCAGTTCGGTCCTGTTCGCCTTCGCGGCGATCCTGATCGCCGGGGTGAACCTCTACGCCCTCGCGATCGTCGTCGAGGCCCTGCTGGGCTGGCCGCAGTGGGTGGCCATCGTCGTCGCCGGGTTCTTCGTCCTCGCCTACATCACTCTCGGCGGCCTGTCCTCGGCGATCTACAACGAGGTGCTGCAGTTCTTCGTGATCCTGGCGGCCCTGATCCCGATCACCGTGCTCGCCCTGAAGAAGGCCGGTGGCTGGGACGGCCTGAGCGACACCCTGACGGACGCCCAAGGCCCGGACTTCGTCACCGCCTGGGGCGGCACCGGCATCGGCAGCGACAACCCGCTCGGCGCGAACTGGCTGACGATCGTCCTCGGCCTCGGCTTCGTCCTCTCCTTCGGCTACTGGACGACGAACTTCGCCGAGGTGCAGCGCGCGCTGTCCGCCAAGAACCTCTCCGCCGCCCAGCGCACCCCGCTCATCGCCGCGTACCCGAAGATCTTCATCGTCTTCCTGGTGATGATCCCGGGCCTGGCTGCCGCCGCCCTGGTCCCGGGCTTCGGCACCGAGGAGTCGGGCTACCAGTACAACGACGCCATCCCGTACCTGATGGAGGACCTGCTGCCCAACGGCGTGCTCGGCATCGCCGTGACCGGTCTGCTGGCCGCCTTCATGGCGGGCATGGCGGCCAACGTGTCGTCCTTCAACACGGTGTTCACCACCGACATCTGGGCCAAGTACGTCGTCACGGACCGCGAGGACGGCTACTACGTCCGCTTCGGCCGGCTGATCACCGCGATCGGTGTGATGGCGTCGATCGGCACGGCGTTCCTCGCCTCGTCCTTCTCCAACATCATGAGCTACCTCCAGACGCTGTTCTCCTTCTTCAACGTGCCGATGTTCGTGGTCTTCATCATCGGCATGTTCTGGAAGCGGGCGTCCATGAGGTCGGGCTTCTGGGGACTGCTCGCCGGGACGACCGCCGCGATGGTGAACTACTTCGTCCTCTACAAGCAGGACGTCATCTCCATCCCCACCGACCAGGGCGCCAACTTCGTCTCCGCCATCGCGGGCTTCGTGGCCGGCGCCGTGGTGATGTTCGCCGTCTCCCTGTTCACCGCGCCCAAACCCGCCGAGGAGCTCCAGGGCCTGGTCTACGGCACCCGGTCCCCCGGCATGGCCGAACCGCCCGCCGAGGGCGACGACGCCTGGTACCGCCGTCCGGCGCTGCTCGGCTGGGGCGCGGTGATCCTCGCGGCCGCCTGCTACATCCCGTTCTCGTTCTAGCGGCATCCTGATCAGGAGGTGGAGAGAGCATGTCCGAGTCCGAGCACCACGGATACTCCGAGAAGGACGTCCAGCGCGCAGTCACCGAGCTGGAAGGGCAGTCGACGACGGCCGCCCGGCTGTTCGACATCCGGCGGATCATCGGCGGCCTGTTCGTGACCTACGGCGTCATCGTCACCGTCGCGGGCATCACCGTGTCCGACGCCGACCTCGACAAGGCCGAGGGTGTCAACATCAACCTCTGGACCGGCCTGGGCATGCTGCTGCTCGGCCTGTTCTTCCTGGCCTGGCTGAAGCTGCGCCCGACGGCCCCGCCGCCGGGCGCGGAACCGGAGGACGACGGGGAGCCGCGGCGGTCCTAGGGTCCGCCGGGCCCGTGCGTGGCTGTTCGCGCGGTTCCCCGCGGGTCGCTGTGGCCGTCGTGGGTGCGGGCCGTATGCGGCTTGTCGCGCAGTTCCCCGCGCCCCTTGAGGACGATGCCCCCTGGCCCCGGCCGGGGGACAGACCTAGTCCCGGGACAGGCCCGGGGACGGGCCCGCGCGGTCCAGGAGGCCTGTGCGGGCCGCCAGCGCGGCGGCTTCCAGCCGGGAGCCGACACCCAGCTTCATCAGGACCCGCTGGACATGGGTGCGCGCGGTGGACGGGGCGATGCCCATCCCGGCAGCGATCAGCCGGGTGTCCTCCCCGTCCGCGACCCGCACCAGCACCTCCACCTCCCTCGGCGTCAGCATCTCCAGCAGTCGGCGGCCCTCGTCGTCGGGCTGGGCCGCCGGATTGAGCAATTCGCTGAACGCGCCTTGGAGCAGTTGGGGGGCGACCGCCGCCTCACCCTGCCGGGCCTTCATGATCGCCCGCTCGACGCCCTCGATGCGCTCGTCGTGGCGCACGTACCCCGAGGCGCCCGCGGCGAAGGCGGCCGCGATGCCGCGCGGGCTAGGCACCGGGCCCAGCACCAGCACCGCCACCTGCGGACGCTCCTGCTTGATCTTCACCACCGGGTCGAAGGCGCCCGGCTCGGCCGGTGTGCCCGTCCCCAGCAGGCACACCTCCGGCGCCCGCGCGATCACCAGTTCCGCGGCGCCCGCCGCGGGCGCCGCCGCCGCGAGCACGCGGTGCCCGCGCAGCTTCAGCGCCGAGGCCAGCGCCTCGGCCAGCAGCCGGTGGTCGTCGACCACCATCAGCCGCACTCCCATCGAGACCCCCCAGTCCCCCTCGGACGCCCCTGTGGTTCCCACAAGGTCCCCACGGACAGAGCCCGAGCACCGGGGCCCCGGCGTCCCCGCCCTCACCTGCACCCGGAAGCTACACGCTTGTTCGACGTTGCGCTCCCCCTACTCGTGAGAAGTGCCCCGGATCGCCGAAATTCCTCTCATTCGAACGGTGTTGCACGACAACGCGCAAGACCCCGCCCCTGAACAGGGACGGGGTCCGGCGCACGATCGCCCTGCCGGGGCTCAGTTCGTGCCGAAGGCGATGAAGAGGTACTCGGGCTCACCGGAGACCGAGCCCAGGCTGCTGGCATAGACGTCCGCCATGAACAGCCGGCCGGCGGCGAACCAGATCTCGGCGGTGCCGGGCCGGAAACGGGCCTCCGCGTCGCGGACCTTCTCGTCGGAGGGGTTCTCCATCAGCTTGGTCTGCTTGAAGGAGCCGCCGTCGATGCTCACGATCTGGCCGCCCTTGTCGTAGGGCGGGGTCTTGTACGCGATCAGGTTGCCGCCGTCCATGCGCAGCGGCACCAGCGCGTAGTCGTCACCGGCGTCCGCGCGCTGGCCGGTCTCCTTGCCGGTGGCCAGGTCGAAGGCGACGATCTCGTTGGTGTCGCTGTACTCGGTGGCGCCGTCGTGCTCCTTGGTCGGCAGGTACAGCCGGTCGTTGCCGACGACCACGCCCGAGCAGTCCTCGACCTCGGAGATGCCGTCGCAGTCGACCTCGTACTGGTCGTCGGGGGCGGCGATGCGGTTGCGCAGCTTGCCCGTCTTGTTGTCGATGGAGAAGAAGTCCAGGATGCGGGCGGAGTCGCCGCTGGAGTTGCCGACCTCGGCGGCCACCACCAGGGGCTCGGTGGAGACGACGCTGGCGTACTCGATGCCCTGGGCCATCTTGTACTCGGAGACGACCTTGCCGGACTTCTGGTCGAGGGTCTGCACATGGATCGTCTGGTTGCCGTACTGGCCGCACTTGCGCAGCGCGACGAGCTTGGGGCCGCCGCCGTACCCGGCGTCGAAGCAGGTGTCGGTCGGCTTCGGGGACCACAAGGGGTCACCGGAGGCCAGGTCGAAGGCGGCGCCGCCGACGGTGCTGCCGACGGCGACCGTGCCGGAGCTGACGGTGACGTTGTCCCAGCCGATGTCCGAGTCACCGAGCTGGGCGGTCTTCGTCCACAGCTTGGTGCCGGCGGCCAGGTCGATCGCGGCGATCTGGCTGCATCCCTCGGAGGAGTTCTTGGCGGGCATCTTCGGCTGGAAGACGACGGCGACCTTGTTGCCCTCGCCGACGAACCGGCTGGCGTGGCACACCGGGCCGGGCAGCTTGACCGTCCACTTCTTCGTGCCCTTGTCGAGGTCGTAGCCGACGACCTCGGCGATGCCGCTCTTGGCGTACACGGTGTCGGTCAGCCAGGAGCCCTCGACGACGGTCGTCTCGTCCTCGCCGACCTTCGGCATGGGCACCTGGAAGAGCACCTTGGAAGCCGGGTCGGAAGGCACCTTCTCGCTGCCCCCGCCGCCGGTGGTGCCGCCCTTCTCGTCGCCGCCACCGCCGCCGGTGGTGCCGCCGCTGGACTTCGAGGTGTCGTCCTTGCCGCCGTCGTCGCCGGTGCCCGCGTACCAGACGCCGCCGCCGATGATCAGCGCGATGGCCACGACCGCCGCACCGATGATCGCCAGTTGCGCGTTCATCTTCCGTCCGCCGGACGGCTGCACGGCCGGGGCCATCGGGACCGTCGCCTGCGGATAGCCGTAACCCTGCTGGTAGGCGCCCTGCTGGGGCTGCGCGTACGGGTTCGGCTGGCCGCCGTAGGGGCCGGGCTGCTGGCCGGGGTAGCCGTAGCCGGCCTGGGGCTGCGGCGCGGTCTGCGGGTAGCCGTAGCCCGGCTGGGGCGCCGGCGGCTGGGGCTGGCCGTAGCCGCCGGGCTGCGGGGCCGCGGGTGGCGGGGTCTGCGGGGCCGGACCCGAGGCCGGGGGCGTGGGCGTGGGCGGCGGGGTCTGCGGCGGCTGGGGGGCGCCGAACCCGGGCTGCTGGGGCGGCTGGTCCTGCGGCGGCTGGCCGGGCGGCGGGGGCGGGGTGCTCATGGTGTGCGTACCTCGGTGGGACGGAGCGGAAGCGGGGACGGGCGGCGGACGATCGTGCGCAAGCCGGAGGGGCCGGCCACCAGGGCCGGCCCCGTCGGGTCACTTGCCGAAGACGATCATCAGCTTCTCCTGGTCCTGGTCGTTGCCGGTGAGCCGGGTGGACGACAGGTACAGCCGTCCGTCGGCCCACTCCAGGTCGCGCGAGAAGAAACTGTCCTCGATGTCGGCGGCACCGCCCGGGTTCTGGAGCACCGTCACCGGCGTGTGCGCGGTGCCCGCGGCCGGGATCGACACGACCCGGCCGCCCTCCTCGTACGAGGGCTCCACGTAGGCGACGAGGTTGCCGCCCTCCACCGTCAGCGGCAGCATCGACTCCTCTGTGGGGGACTTCACCCGCCACTTCTCCTTGCCGGTGGCCAGGCTGATCGCGAGGATCTCGTTGGCGCTGCCGGTGGCCTCGGTGGGCAGGTAGAGCAGGTCGCCGCCGACCGCGACGCCCTGACAGCCGGTCAGGTCACGCTGGAGGAGGGCCCAGCCGCAGTCGGGGGCGATGGACTCCTTGGTGTCGACCTGGGAGCGGACCTTGCCGGCGGCGGTGAACGTGGCGATGTTCCACGTCTTCTTGTCCTCGTTCTCGCTGTAGACCACCAGCGGGTCCACGGACAGGGTCCGGTTGATCCGGTAGCCCTTGTCGTACTTGAACGTCCACTTGACCTTGCCGGTCCTCGGGTCGAGCTCCTGGATCTCCTCGTGCTCGGTCGGGGTGGAGGCACCGCAGGAGGCGACGGAGATCAGCCGGGTGCCGCCCGCGAACGCGCTCGGGTAGCAGGCGTCGCCGTACTTCTTCTTCTCGTACAGCTTCCTGCCGGTCCCGGCGTCGTAGGCCACGCCCGACTGCGAGCGGCCCACCAGCAGGGTGTCGCCGGCCAGCGACAGCTCGATCGTGATGGCGCTGTCGAACAGGGCGCCGTCCGCGACCTCGCCGGTCCAGCCCTTCTCGCCGGTGCCGAGGTCGATCTGCTGGAGCTGGTTGCACTTGGCGCGGTCGCTGGCGCCGCTCATGTACGCCACGACGATCTTGTCGTCGGCGGTCTTCTGCGGGGTGACCGCGCAGATCTTCTGCGGAAGGGTGATCGGGTCCCAGCTCGGGGCACCGTCAGCGGCGTCGTAGGCGAAGATCTGCTTGTACGCGGCCTTGACGGCCGTCTTGTCGCTGATCCACATACCGACGGCGTCGGCGCCGGAACCAGGGGCGTCGGGCGCCTCCTTGTACCAGAGGACCTTCGCCTCGCCGGGCTTGCGGCCCTCGTTGAGGTTCTCGGGGTCCTCGCCGCCTTCGCCACCGCCGTCCCCGGGGTTGGCCGGGCTGTCCGACGCCTTCGGCTTGTCGTCGTCGCTCTGCTGGGCGACCGGCTTCTTGTCCTTGCCCTTGCCCTTCTCGTCGCCGCTCGACAACGCGAACACCGCGCCGCCGACGACGAGGAGGGCGGCCACGGCCGCGCCGATGATCATCGCGGGCTTGCCCTTGAAGGGGCTGCGGGAGCCGCCGGGCGGCGGGGGCACCGGCGCGCCCGGGTACTGGGGCTGCGGGTGGCCGTAGCCGGGCTGCGGGGCGTACGGACCGGGCTGCTGCGGCTGGCCGTACGGACCGGGCTGGCCGTAGGGGCCGGGCTGCGGGGCGTACGGTCCCGGCTGCTGCGGCTGGCCGTAGGGGCCCGGCTGGGCGTACGGGCCGGGCTGCTGCGGGTAGCCGTAGCCGGGCTGCGGCGCCGGCGGGGTCTGAGGCGGCTGGCCGGGCTGCGGCGGGGTCTGGGGCGCGCCGAAGCCACCGCCCTGCGGCGGCGGGTCCTGCGGTGCTCCGAATCCGCCCTGCGGCGGCTGATCGGGCGGCTGAGTCATCAGCGTCTTCCCCCTCGTTCACTGATTTTTAGCCACGCCCTGAGGTGTGTGACGACCCAGAGCCGTTCGGTCTCAGACGGTTCTCAGACGGCCCTTTCTATCACTCGCCACCGACAGTCAAGAGGCCCGGTTCCTCCCCTGTTCCCAAGGGAGGACCGGGCCGTGATGGGTCCGTTACGCGCCTTCACGCCCCCTTCACGCGCCGCGCGCCACCTCCACGCGCGCCGGGGGCCGGGACGGGGCCGACTCTCAGGCGTCCTCGGCGAGTTCCAGCCAGCGCATTTCCAGCTCCTCGCGCTCGTCGGACAAAGCGCGCAGTTCGGCGTCGAGTTCGGCGACCTTCGCGAAGTCCGTGGCGTGCTCGGCGATCCGCGTGTGCAGCTTGGACTCCTTCTCGGAGACCTTGTCCAACTGCCGCTCGATCTTCTGCAGTTCCTTCTTGGCGGCGCGCTGGTCGGCGGCGCTCTTCTCGGCGGCGGGCTTCGGGGCCGCGGCCGGGGCGGAGGCGGCGGCCGTCTCCTCCATCCGCTTGCGGCGCTCCAGGTACTCGTCGATGCCGCGCGGCAGCATCCGCAGGGTGGAGTCGCCGAGCAGGGCGAACACCTTGTCGGTGGTGCGCTCGACGAAGAACCGGTCGTGGGAGATGACGATCATGGAGCCGGGCCAGCCGTCGAGGACGTCCTCCAGCTGGGTGAGGGTCTCGATGTCGAGGTCGTTGGTGGGCTCGTCGAGGAAGAGGACGTTGGGCTCGTCCATGAGCAGGCGCAGCAGCTGCAGGCGCCGCCGCTCACCGCCGGACAGGTCGCCGACCGGCGTCCACTGCTTCTCCTTGCCGAAGCCGAACGTCTCGCACAGCTGGCCGGCCGTCAGCTCGCGCCCCTTGCCGAGGTCCACGCGCTCGCGCACCTGCTGCACGGCCTCCAGGACCCTCATGGCGGGGTCGAGTTCGGCGACCTCCTGGGAGAGGTAGGCCAGCTTGACGGTCTTGCCGACGGCGACCCGGCCGCCGGCCGGCTGGGCCGCGCCCTCGGTGCGCCAGGCCTCGGCCATCGCCCGCAGCAGGGAGGTCTTGCCCGCGCCGTTGACGCCGACCAGGCCGATCCGGTCGCCCGGGCCGAGCTGCCAGGTGACGTGCTCCAGCAGCACCTTGGGACCCGCGTGGATGCTGACGTCCTCCAGGTCGAACACGGTCCGCCCGAGCCGCGAGGAGGCGAACTTCATCAGCTCGCTGGTGTCGCGGGGCGGCGGCACGTCCTTGATCAGCTCGTTGGCGGCCTCGACGCGGAACCGGGGCTTGGAGGTACGGGCGGGGGCGCCGCGGCGCAGCCAGGCCAGCTCCTTGCGGACCAGGTTCTGCCGCTTGGCCTCCTCGGTCGCCGCGATCCGCTCGCGTTCGAGGCGCGCGAAGACGTAGTCGGAGTAGCCGCCCTCGTACTCGTAGACGTCTCCGCGCTGCACGTCCCACATGCTGGTGCAGACCTGGTCCAGGAACCAGCGGTCGTGGGTGACGCACACCAGCGCCGAGCGGCGCTCGCGCAGATGCCGGGCGAGCCAGGCGATGCCCTCGACGTCGAGGTGGTTGGTGGGCTCGTCGAGCACGATCAGGTCGTGGTCCTCGATGAGCAGCTTGGCCAGCGCGATCCGGCGTCGCTCACCGCCGGAGAGCGGGCCGATCACGGTGTCCAGGCCCTTGGGGAAGCCGGGCAGGTCCAGGCCGCCGAACAGGCCGGTCAGCACGTCGCGGACCTTGGCGTTGCCCGCCCACTCGTGGTCGGCCATGTCCCGGATGACCTCGTGCCGGACGGTGGCCGTCGGGTCGAGCGAGTCGTGCTGGGTGAGCACGCCCATCCGCACCCCGCCCGCGTGCGTGACCCGGCCGGTGTCGGCCTCCTCCAGCTTCGCCAGCATGCGGATCAGGGTCGTCTTGCCGTCGCCGTTGCGGCCGACCACGCCGATGCGGTCGCCTTCGGACACACCCAGGGAGATGCCGTCGAGGAGGGCACGCGTGCCGTACACCTTGCTGACGTTCTCGACATTGACCAGGTTGACGGCCATTTCACTCCTGAGCGCGGGGATGGATCGACCATCCAGAGTAGTCGGACGAGGGGGCGCGCCCGGAGAGTCTGCCGGGCCGCCGGGAGCGGGGCGCGCCCGCGGTCGGGCGGTGCGGTCGGACGTGCGGTCGGGCGTGCGGTCGGGCGTGCGGTCGGGCGGTGCGGTCAGGTGTCGGCCGCGCGCTCCTTCATGCGCCGCTGGTGGTACCAGACCGCGAGCAGCGGCAGGCCGTCCGGGTCGAGCCCTTCCTCCAGCGGTCCGATGCGGGCCTCGGCGGCCACGCAGCGCGGGTCGTCGCGGTGGGCCAGGGCGGCGACGGCGTCGATCCGGGTGCGCTGGCGCTCGTCGCGGGTGAGCTCGTACAGCGCGTCGGCGATCTCCGGCGCGCGGACCGGCTGGTGGAGCATCCAGGAGCAGGCGCTCGCGCGTACGCCGGCGTCCGGGTCGCGGGCCAGGGCGAGCAGGGCGGCGAGGCTCGGCGGGGTGAGCGCGCGCGGCTCCGCGGCGCTGTCGTCGGCGGGGTCCTCGTGGTCCAGCAGCTGCGGCACCCAGCCGCGGACGACGGGGTCCGGGTGGGCCGCGTAGGCGATCCCGACACCCCTGACCTTGTGACTGTCGGTCCAGGTCAGGGTGTTCAGCAGGACGTCGAGCACCGCCGCGTCGGGCTCGCGCAGCGCCCAGGGGACGAGTTCCGCGGCCCGGCGAAGGAAGGGGCCGTCCTCGTTCGCCAGGTCCGCGACGACCAGGCAGAGCAGTACGTCCGCGGCGAAGAGGCGGTGCAGCGGGTCGGGGTCCTCGCTCAGTGTCTCCGCCGCGGCCCAGGTCTCGTCGTCCTGCCGGTCGCCGAGCTCGGACACGGCCTGTCCCCAGGCGGCGTGGTCGCGGTCGGGGTGGGCGAGGGCCCGTGCGAGCAGGTCGCCGAAGGGCACGCGCAGCCGGGCCCGCCGCTCCAGCTCGGTGAGGATCGCCGAGTGCCCGTCGCGCAGGGTCCTGCCGCCGAGCTCCAGCTCCTCGTACCAGCAGCCGGTCTCCTCCCACAGCCGGGTCCGTACGGCCGGTCCCGCGAGGCCGGTGAGGCGCTCGAGCTCGGCCTCGGCGCCGGTGCGGGCGCAGGCGCGGGCGTGGTCCAGCAGGCCCGCGGGGAGTGGGGCGCGCAGCCGCGCGAGCAGGTCCCGGAGCCGATCGATGTCGCCGTGGCGGACGGCCTCGAACAGCCGTGCCCGGTCCTGTTCCGTGTTCATGTCCCCCGTCGTGGTGCCCCCGTGGTTCATGTCGCCCGTCGTGGTCCTCAGACGACCGTGGCGCCTTCCGCGGGGCCCTGGGTCGCGCGGACCGCGCGGCACGTCCCCGAGGCGCCCAGGGCGTCCGCGACCTTGCGCGCCGCCTCGGCCGAGTCGCACAGGAAGGCGGTCGTCGGGCCGGAACCGGAGACCAGGGCACCGAGCGCGCCCGCGGCGGTGCCCGCGTCAAGGGTGGCGGCGAGCGACGGGCGCAGGGACAGCGCGGCGGGCTGGAGGTCGTTGACCAGGTTCGCGGCGAGGGCGTGCGCGTCGCCCTTGGCGAGGGCGGCCAGCAGGTCCGGGGAGGCGACCGGCTCGGGGACGTCCGTGCCGTGTGTCAGACGGTCGAACTCGCGGAACACCGCCGGGGTCGACAGCCCCGCGTCGGCGAGGGCGAACACCCAGTGGAACGTGCCGCCCACCTCCAGGGGCGTCAGCCGCTCCCCCCGGCCGAGGCCCAGGGCGGCGCCGCCCACCAGGCTGAACGGCACGTCGCTGCCCAGCTCGGCGCAGATCTCCAGCAGTTCCTCGCGGGAGGCGCCGGTGCCCCACAGGGCGTCGCAGGCGAGCAGCGCGCCGGCGCCGTCCGCGCTCCCGCCGGCCATGCCGCCGGCGACGGGGATGTCCTTGGCGATGTGGACGTGGACGTCGGGCGTGCGGCCGTGGCGGGCGGCCAGCAGGGCGGCGGCGCGGGCGGCGAGGTTGGACTCGTCCAGCGGGACCAGACCGGCGTCGGGGCCCTCGCAGGTGACGCGGAGCCCGTCCGGCGAGGGGGTGACCGTGATCTCGTCGTACAGCCCGACGGCGAGGAAGACGTTGGCCAGGTCGTGGAAGCCGTCGGGGCGGGCGGCGCCGACCGCGAGCTGCACGTTGACCTTGGCCGGGACCCGTACGGTGACGCTCACTTGCCGGTCTCCTCGTGCTCGGCGTGCCCGGCGTGCCCGGCGTGCTCGGCGTGCTCGGCGATCCGCGCGAACTCCTCGACGGTGAGGGACTCGCCCCGCGCCTGCGGGGACACGCCGGCCGCGACGAGGGCTGCCTCGGCGGCCGCCGCGGAACCGGCCCAGCCGGCGAGGGCCGCGCGCAGCGTCTTGCGGCGCTGGGCGAAGGCCGCGTCGATCACGGCGAAGACCTCGCGCCTGGTGGCCCCGGTCTTCAGCGGCTCGGCACGGCGGGTCAGGGCGACCAGGCCGCTGTCGACGTTCGGTGCGGGCCAGAAGACGTTGCGGCCGATGGCTCCGGCCCGCTTGACCTCCGCGTACCAGTTGGCCTTCACGGACGGCACGCCGTACACCTTCGAGCCCGGTGCCGCGGCGAGCCGGTCGGCGACCTCGGACTGCACCATGACCAGCGTGCGCTCGATCGTCGGGAAGGTCTCGAGCATGTGCAGCAGGACGGGCACGGCGACGTTGTAGGGCAGGTTCGCCACCAGGGCGGTCGGCGCCGGGCCGGGCAGTTCCGCCACCCGCATGGCGTCGGAGTGGACCAGCGCGAAGCGGTCCGCCCGGCCGGGCATGCGGGCCGCGATCGTGGCGGGCAGCGCGGCGGCCAGCACGTCGTCGATCTCTACGGCCGTGACCCGGTCGGCCACCTCCAGCAGGGCGAGGGTGAGGCTGCCGAGCCCCGGGCCGACCTCGACGACCACGTCCTCGGGGCGGACCTCGGCGGTCCGCACGATGCGGCGGACCGTGTTGGCGTCGATCACGAAGTTCTGGCCGCGCTGCTTGGTCGGGCGCACACCGAGGGCGGCCGCGAGTTCGCGGACGTCGGCGGGACCGAGAAGGGCGTCGGGGGTGGGGCTGCTCACGGCACAAGGGTACGGGGGCCCGCCGCCCCGCCCCGACGGCTCACCCGGGCGGCCGGGCTCGCGGGGCGGCATGGCGGCTCACCTGGGCGACCGGGCTCCGCGCGGCGGCGCGGCGGCTCAGCCGTGCAGCCGGGTCCCGCAGTGCGGCCACGGGCTCGCACCGCGGCGGGTGTACAGCTTCTTCGCGCGGTAGGTCTGTTCGGAGGCGGACGCGTCCTGCGGGCGGCCGCTGCCGCCGAGGCTCTGCCAGGTCCGGGAGTCGAACTGGTACAGCCCGCCGTAGGTGCCGGAGGGGTCGACCGCGTCCGCCCGGCCGCCGGACTCGCAGGCGGCGAGCGCCTGCCAGTCGAGGCCGTCGGCACCGCTCACGGAGGCCGGCAGCGCCCTGGTGCCCACCTTGACCAGCTGGTCGCGCGGCTCGCGCACGGTCTCGGTCTCGACGAGCCGCGGCTTCTGCCGCACGCCGTTGACCGTGCGCAGCTGGAAGGTGAGGCGGCGCAGGCCCGGCAGTCCGGGGCGCGTGACGACCTCGGTGCCCTTGAACAGCGTCGGGTCCTCGACCCGCCGCACCTCGAACGGGACGCGCTCCTCGCGCACCTCCCTGCTGCCGGTGATCCGCAGCACGGTGACGGTCTGCCCGTCGCGCGGGAAGCTGTCCTGCGGGACGGAGGTGGTGTCCTGGCCGCGCAGGGTGATCCCGGCCCGCGCGACCGCCTCGCCCACGGTCGCCGCGTTGGTGCGGATGGTGCGGGCGCGGCCGTCGGCCATGATCGTGACCGAGCGCTCGGTGCGTACGTCCAGGGCCAGGCCCTCGCGTCCGATCGACCGGGAGCGCGCGGCCGACAGATACGCGCCCTCGGCGCGCACGCCCAGCTGTTCGAGCGCGCCCTCCACCGTCCGTGCCGTCGTCCACACCTCGCGCCTGTGCCCGTCGAGCGTGAGCCGGAGCGGGCGCCCGTAGCGCACCTCGATCTCGTCGCCGCTCTCCAGCTCCGTGCCGGGGGCGGGCGACACCACGTCGTGCGGTCCCACGGCGACGCCCTCCTTCGCCAGCAGCTCGGTCACGTCGTCGGCGAAGGTGTGCAGCGTCCGGGGACTGCCGTCGACGGTCAGCTCCACGGCCTTGTCCTCGGCGACGAAGGCGGTCGTGCCGCCCGCGAGGAAGGCGACGACCAGTGCCTGGGGCAGCAGTCGGCGTACGGGGCCGTCGCCGCGCGGGGGGCGGGAGGGGCCGGTGGGGTGGTCGGTGGGGTCGTTCTCGTGGGGGCGGCCGGGGGCGACGCCGTAGGGGAGCGTGGGGCTGTCGTGGTGCCCGGGGCCCGGGGAGCGCTCGGGGCCCTCGGGGTGGGCGAGGCCGGGAGCGTGGGCGGCGGCCGGGCTGTAGGCGTGGGCGGGGCTCTGGGGGCGGGGTGCGGTGTCCGCGGGTGCGCCGCCCCGGGCCCGGCGCCGGCGCGCGGCCCGGCCCTCCCCGTCGGTGCCGGGAGCGTGGGGCGCGGGCCGGGCGGGCCCACCGCCGTACGGGTCGCCGCCCGCGTACGCCCCGGCGCCCCACTCGGCCGGGGCGCGGGTGGCCGTGCCCGGGGCGCGGACGTCCTCGGGGGCGTACGCGTACGGCGAGGCGTGCGGCGCCAGGTAGGGGGCGCCCGTGCGGGGCTGCGGGTAGCTCTCGCCGTAGCCCAGCGTCTCGGCGGAGTGCGGGTCGAAGGGGGCGGTGTACGGCGGACCGCCCGTGCCGGGGGCGTGCGCGGGGACCGGGTGGTCGAACGGGTCGTACTCGGGGGTGCGCGTGTACCGCTCGTCGCGCACGTACGGCGAATCGCTCACGCCGACACGCTCCAGGAGTCCAGAGGGGTCCCGATCGGGCCACCAGAACCTAGCGGAGCGATCGTCACTCTCCAAAGCGACGCGACTACGCACCGTCGTGGCGCGGCGGCGGGCGGGCCTCGCGGACGGTGCCGGGGCGGGCGTGGGTCAGTAGCCGAAGGCGCGGGCCGTGTTCGCCGCGAGGGCCGTCGCCAGCGCGTCCTCGTCGATGCCGCGCACGGCGGCCATGGCGCGCACCGTGACCGGAATGAGATACGGGGCGTTGGGCCGTCCGCGGTACGGCGCGGGCGTCAGGAACGGCGCGTCCGTCTCCACCAGGAGCAGCTCCAGCGGCGCCACCGCCACCGCGTCCCGCAGGTTCTGGGCGTTCTTGAAGGTGACGTTGCCGGCGAACGACATGAAGTAGCCCGCGGCCGCGCAGATCTCCGCCATCCCGGCGTCGCCGGAGTAGCAGTGGAAGACGGTCCGCTCCGGGGCGCCCTCCTCCTTCAGCACGCGCAGGACGTCGGCGTGGGCGTCGCGGTCGTGGATGACCAGGGCCTTGCCGTGCCGCTTGGCGATCTCGATGTGGGCGCGGAAGGAGCGCTCCTGCGCGGCCTTGCCGTCCTCGCCGGTGCGGAAGTAGTCCAGGCCGGTCTCGCCGACGCCCTTGACCTGGGACAGCGCGGCGAGCCGGTCGATCTCGGCGAGCGCCTCGTCCAGGCCCGCCTCGCCGCCGGGCCGCCGCGCGCCCTGCCGGGACCAGCCGTCGGGGTCGCCGTGGACGATGCGCGGGGCCTCGTTGGGGTGCAGGGCGACGGTCGCGTGGACGGCGTCGTGGACCGCGGCGGTCGCGGCGGCCCAGCGCGAGCCGGCCACGTCGCAGCCGACCTGCACCACGGTCGTCACCCCGACCGACGCCGCCTTCGCCAGCGCCTCCTCGACGGTGCCGGACTGCATGTCGAGGTGGGTGTGGGAGTCGGCGACCGGCACCCCGAGGGGCACGGGCAGCGGCGGCGCGGCGTTCTTGTCGGCGGCGTTCGAAGGCATGCCCCGATCCTACGAAAGGAGCCTGCCCGGCCGGTCCCCGAGGCTCGGCTCACGGCATGCCCGGCCGGTCCCCGAGGCTCAGCTCGCCCGGCGTTGGAAGGGGTGCAGCAGATCCGACAGCTGCCACCGGTGCCGCGCCCCGGGCTCCCGCCCCCCTGCCGTCCCGGGCCCGGGCTCGCGCCCCGCCGTCGTCCCGGGCCGTGACAGGGGCTCCCGCGGGCCGGGCCTCGGCCGCCCCGCGCTCAGCACCAGGGCCACCTGCCCGGCCCGCATGATCCGCACGACATGGCTGTCGCAGCGCTCGCACAGCGGCCGGCTCAGCGGCGAGGGGACGGCACGGCCGTCGGTGAGATAGGTGACGAACTCCCGTCCCTCGGCGTCCAGGTGGTGCTCGATCACATACGACTGCTCCCAGCCGTGTCCGCAGTGCATACAGGCGAAGGAGTACGACTCGTCGGCGTGCGGGTCGGCGGGGGCGGGGGGAAGGGAGGCGGGCGGCTGTGCCCGGTGGCCGGTCCGGCCGGCGATCTCTGTCATGCCAGCTCCTGAGTCCGCTGGTGGGCGGGGACGGGTGCGTCCCCGGACGTCCCTCCACCAGTGGACTCCCCGGCCCGCCCGAGCGCGACGGACCTGTCGAGTGTTGGAGCCGATTTGGGCGTTCCTTGCCGCGACGCCCCTGCCAGGAGGTCCGGGCTTTGCCTTGGGGCGTCCGGTCTTTGCCCGGGGGCGTCCGGCCTTTGCCTTGAGCCGCACCGACTTTGCCCAGAAATCAGCCGCCCGCGGGCATGGACCCGGCTCCCGCGTTCTTCGCCGCCACGACCGCGTCGAAGACCTCCCGCTTGGGCAGTCCGGCCTCCGCCGCGACCGCCGCGATGGCCTCCTTGCGCCGCTCGCCCGCCTCCTCGCGCACGCGCACCCTGCGCACCAGTTCGGCCGCGTCGAGCGTCTCGGGGCCCCGCTCGGGCGCGCCCTGGACGACCACGGTGATCTCCCCGCGCACCCCCTCGGCGGCCCACGCCGCGAGTTCGGCCAGCGGGCCGCGCTTGACCTCCTCGTAGGTCTTGGTCAGTTCGCGGCAGACCGCGGCGCGCCGGTCGCCGCCGAAGACCTCGGCCATTGCGGCCAGGGTGTCGTCGAGCCGGTGCGGCGCCTCGAAGTAGACCAGCGTGCGCCGCTCCTCGGCGGCCTCCCGCAGCCGGCCGAGCCGCTCGCCGGCCTTGCGGGGCAGGAACCCCTCGAAGCAGAAGCGGTCGACGGGCAGCCCGGACAGGGCGAGCGCGGTGAGCACGGCGGACGGGCCGGGCACGGCGGTGACGCGCAGGTCCTTCTCCACGGCGGCGGCGACGAGGCGGTAGCCGGGGTCGGACACGGACGGCATGCCGGCGTCGGTGACCAGCAGCACGCGCGCGCCGCCGAGGAGTTCCTCGACGAGTTCGGGAGTCCGCGCGGACTCGTTGCCCTCGAAGTACGACACCACGCGGCCCTTGGGTGTCACGCCCAGTGCCTGGGTCAGCCGGCGCAGCCGCCGCGTGTCCTCGGCCGCGACCACGTCGGCAGCGGCCAGTTCCTCGGCCAGCCGGGGCGGCGCGTCCGAGAGGTCGCCGATGGGGGTGCCCGCCAAAACAAGGGTTCCAGTCACGCCCCCATCCTCCCAAAGGGAACAAGCCCGCTCTCCCGGAGGCTGCCGGAGCCCTCCCGGACGTCACTCGGGTCCGACGCATCCACCGCATGCACGGGACTCACACAGCACCGTTCCCTACGATGGCGCGGTGACCAGTACCGCGTCCTCCGCGTCCTCGACGGACCTCCGCCAAGAAAAGGCCCCGCACGACCAGCGGCCGTCGTGGCAGCAGCGGCTGCGCCGGTTCGGCTACGCGGCCCGGCCCGAGGGCGATGTCCGGGACCGGCTGGTGCCGCCGTACGCCGAGCCCTCGCCGCGGCTGTGGTCGGTGCTCGGCGCGCCGCCCGCCCTCGCCGAGCGGTTCAACCGGGTGTCCGGCTGGCTCGGCCCGCTGCTGGTGACGCTGTTCGCGGGCGTCCTGCGGTTCTGGAACCTGGGCAGCCCCAAGGCGGTGATATTCGACGAGACGTACTACGCGAAGGACGCGTGGGCGCTCGTGCACCGCGGCTTCGAGGTCAACTGGGACAAGAACGCCAACGACCTGGTCCTGTCCACGGGCGGGCACGTCACGATCCCGGCGGACGCGGCGTACGTCGTGCATCCCCCGGTCGGCAAGTACGTGATCGGGCTGGGCGAGCTGATCTTCGGGTTCGATCCGTTCGGCTGGCGGTTCATGACGGCGGTGCTCGGCACGCTGTCGGTGCTGATGGTGTGCCGGGTGGGGCGGCGGCTGTTCCGTTCGACGTTCCTCGGCTGCCTGGCGGGCGCGCTGCTGGCGGTGGAGGGGCTGCACTTCGTGATGAGCCGCACCGCGCTGCTCGACGGGGTGCTGATGTTCTTCGTCCTGGCGGCGTTCTGCGCGCTGGTGATCGACCGTGACAAGGCGCGGGCCAGGCTCGCCGCCGCGCTGCCGGCCGACGAGGACGGCCGGGTGCGGCCCAGCGCCGAGGTCGCCGACACGCTGCGGCTGGGTCTGCGGCCGTGGCGCTGGACCGCGGGCCTGATGCTGGGTCTGGCCATCGGCACCAAGTGGAACGGCCTGTACTTCCTGGCCGCGTTCGGGCTGATGACCGTGCTGTGGGATGTCGGCTCGCGCAAGGTGGCGGGCGCGCGGCACCCGTATCTGGCGGTGTTCAAGTACGACCTGGGCTTCGCGTTCCTGGCGACCGTGCCCGTCGCCGTCCTCACCTACCTGCTCTCGTGGACCGGCTGGATCCTGTCCCCGGCCGACGGCACCGGCGGCTACTACCGCGACTGGGCCGCCAAGGACGGCCGCGACAGCTCCTGGTCGTGGCTGTTCCCGGACTGGTGGCGAAGCCTGTGGCACTACGAGACACAGGTGTACGACTTCCATGTCGGGCTGTCCTCGCCGCACACGTACGAGTCCAACCCGTGGAGCTGGATCGTGCTGGGCCGCCCGGTGTCGTACTTCTACGAGTCCCCGGCGCCCGGCCAGGACGGCTGCCCGGCGGACGCGGGCGGGAAGTGCGCGCGCGAGGTGCTGGCCCTCGGCACACCGGTGCTGTGGTGGGTGGGCTGCTTCGCGCTGCTGTACGTGCTCTACCGCTGGTTCTTCCGCCGCGACTGGCGCGCGGGCGCCATCGCCTGCGCGATCGTGGCGGGTTATCTGCCCTGGTTCTTCTTCCAGGAGCGCACGATCTTCTTCTTCTACGCCGTGGTGTTCGTGCCGTTCCTGTGCCTGGCGGTGGCGATGCTGGTCGGCGCGCTGGTCGGCCCGCCGGGCGCGGGCGACGCCCGCCGCGTGGCCGGCGCGACGAGCGCGGGCGTCCTGGTACTGCTGATCGCCTGGAACTTCATCTACTTCTGGCCGATCTACACCGGCCAGGCGATCCCCATAGACGACTGGCGGTCGCGGATGTGGCTGGACACCTGGGTCTGACGCGGTCCCGGGTTTCGGCCTTGAAGGGCCCTAGCGGCAGGGCACCCGTCCCGGATGTGGGCGCCGCCCCTTACAGTGCTGGGGAAGGGGAAACGGGGGACACGGGAGGGACCGCGCGATGCGCAAGGGGGTCAAGGGAGCTGTCGTCGGGACAGTGTTCGCGGCGATGATCGGCGGCGCCGGGTACGGCGCGTTCAATCTGGTGTCCGCGCTGGGCGGGGACGGCGGTTCGGGCACGGGTGGCTCGACGTCCTCGAAGAGCGGGCCGCCGGACGAGGACGAGGTCGCCGAGACCACGAAGGCGTTCTTCGCCGCCTGGGAGCAGGGCCGGGGTGCGCGGGCCGCGTCGTTCACGAACAACGCGGGCGACGCGGAGCCGGTGCTGACGTCCTTCGGCGGCAGCGCGCATCTGACGGATGTGCGGATCACGCCGGGGACACCGTCCGGCACCACCGTGCCCTTCTCGGTGCGGGCGACGGTGTCGTACAAGGGGGCGGCCAAGCCGCTGGAGTACGACAGCGAGCTGACGGTGGTGCGCGGGATCACGACCGGGCGGGCGCTGGTCGACTGGCAGCCCACGGTGGTGCACCCGGAGCTGGGCAAGGGCGACACCCTGGTCACGGAGGAGTCGGCCAGCCCGCCGATCGAGGCGGTCGCGCGTGACGGCAGCGTCCTGACGAAGGACGAGTACCCGTCGCTGGGCCCGGTCCTGGACGACCTGCGCAAGCGCTACGGCCATGAGGCGGGCGGCACGCGCGGGGTGGAGCTGTCGATCCGGCACACCGCGACCGGCGCGGCCGACACGGCGCTGCTGACCCTCACCGAGGGCCGGGCGGGCCGGCTGCCGACCACGATCAGCCCGCGGGTGCAGGCGGCGGCCGAGAAGGCCGTCACCGGCTTCAAGGAGTCGTCCGTGGTCGCGGTGAAGCCGAGCACGGGCGAGATCCTCGCGATCGCCAACAACCGCGTGGACAAGTGGAACGCCGCCTTCGAGGGCGAGCTGGCCCCCGGCTCCACGATGAAGATCATCAGCGCGGCGATGCTCATCGACAACGGCCTGACCACCGCGGACGGCCCGGCGCCCTGTCCGCCGAACGCGCTCTCGGACGGCCACACCTTCAACAACCTCGAGGGACTCGAGGCGAACGAGGACGCCACGCTCGCCGACAGCTTCGCCCGTTCCTGCAACACCGCGTTCGTGAAGTTCGCCGACGAGATCCAGGACGACTCCCTCACCAAGGAGGCGCAGGAGCGGTTCGGGCTCGGCCGTGACGACTGGAAGGCCGGTGTCACCACCTTCGACGGCAGCGTCCCGGTCTCCGAGGGCCCGGACACCGCGGCCGCGCTGCTCGGCCAGGGCAAGGTGCAGATGAGCCCGCTGAACATGGCGTCCGTCACCGCGACCGCCATCACGGGCTCCTTCCGCCAGCCGGTGATCGTGCCGCAGAGCCTGGACGGCCGGACGCTCGCGCGCGCCGAGGGGCTGCGGCCGGGCACGGTGGACCAGTTGCGCGCCCTGATGAACCGCACCGCGACCAGCGGCACCGGCCAGAAGGCGATGTCCGGGCTGAGCGGCGACATCGGCGCGAAGACCGGCTCCGCGGAGGTCGACGGACAGGCCACGTCCAACAGCTGGTTCACCGGCTTCCGCGGTGATGTCGCGGCCGCCGCGATGGCCCAGCAGGGCGGGCACGGCAGCGACGCGGCCGGGCCGATTGTGGCGCAGGTCCTGCGGGCGGGCGGATGACAGGCTCGCTGGGGGCATGACAGGCTCGCACGGGCACACGACCGGCCGGGCGGCCCGACGGGCCGGTCGGCGGGCGACGGACTCGTGGCCCGCCGACCGGTGGCCGGTGTCACCCGCACGGGTCGGGACTCCACCATGGCACCGTCGTCGGGGACGGTGAGGGCAACGGCAACCGGGGCCACGAGGACGACGACCCCGGGGACAGACGCGGAGGATCGGGAAGCAGTGGGCAAGAGAAGGCGCGTCCCCCAGAGACGGACCAGCAGTCCTGCCGTCATCGGGTCGGTGATCGCTGCGGTCGTCGGCGCCGTCGGCATCGGTGGCTATGTGCTCTACGGCGGGGGCGCCGCGGCCGACGACACCGCGGGCGACGCCGAGCGCAAGTCGGTGAAGACCGGCCCGCTGTCCGCCGCCGAGGTGACCCAGGCCTCCCAGCGCTTCCTCACCGCCTGGCAGCAGGGCCGGGTGCCCGCGGCCGCCGCCGCCACCGACGACGCCACCGCCGCCACCGCCCTGCTCACCGGCTACACCAAGGACGCCCGGGTCAAGGACGTCACCCTCACCCCCGGCGCCCGCCAGGGCGACAAGGTGCCCTTCACCGTCAAGGGCACCGTCACCCACGGCACCGTCAGCAAGCCGCTCACCTACACCAGCGCCCTGACCGTCGTACGGAACAAGGCCGACGGCAAGCCGCAGGTGCGGTGGGACTCCGCGGTCGTGCACCCCGATCTGAAGGACGGCGACCGGCTGGTCACCGGCGCGGCGGGCACCCCGCCGATCAAGGCGCTGGACCGTGAGGGCGGCGAGCTCAGCGCGAAGGAGTACCCGTCGCTGACGCCCGTCCTGGACGGACTGCGCGAGAAGTACGGCAAGAAGGCCGGCGGCACCGCCGGGATCGAACTGCGCGTCGTGCGGGGCAAGGCCTCCAAGACGTCCGACGCGCAACTGTCCGACAGGACGGTGCTGGAACTGAGCGAGGGCACGCCCGGCACGGTGAGGACCACGCTCAGCCCGGCGCTCCAGGCCCAGGCGGAGAAGCAGGTCGCCGCCCGCAAGCGCGCCTCGGTGGTGCTGCTGCGCCCCTCGACGGGCGAGATCCTCGCCGTCGCCAACTCCTCCCCCGGTTTCAACACCGCCTTCCAGGGCTCCCTCGCGCCGGGCTCCACGATGAAGGTCGTCACCGCCTCGATGCTGTTCGAGAAGAGGCTTGCCTCGGCGGACAAGAAGCACCCGTGCCCGAAGTTCTTCACCTACGGCCACTGGAAGTTCCAGAACGACGACAAGTTCGAGATCAAGGACGGCACGTTCAAGGCGTCCTTCGCCCGCTCCTGCAACACCGCCTTCATCAGCCAGGCGCCGAAGCTGAAGGACTCGGACCTGACGACCCAGGCGCAGCAGGTGTTCGGGCTGGGCATGGACAACTGGGCCGTCGGGGTGCCGACGTTCGACGGGGCGGTGCCGGTGCAGTCGCAGGCGCAGATGGCGGCCTCGCTGATCGGGCAGGGCGGCGTGCGGATGAACCCGCTGAACATGGCGTCGGTGTCGGCGACGATCCAGTCGGGCACCTTCCGCCAGCCCTATCTGGTCGCCCCCGCGGTGGACGGGCGCACACTGGCGACGGCTCCGCGCCGGCTGTCCGCGGGCGCGCTCGCGCAGGTCCGGGACGTGATGTCGTACACCGCGGCCTACGGCACGGCGGCCGAGGCCATGCAGGGCGTCACCGGCAGCGTGGGCGCCAAGACCGGTTCGGCCGAGGTCGACGGGCAGAAGAAGCCCAACGGCTGGTTCACGGCGTACCGGGGCGATCTCGCGGCCGCGGGCGTGGTCCAGGCGGCCGGCCACGGCGGCGAGACGGCGGGGCCGATCGTGGCGGCCCTGCTGAAGGCGGGCGGCTGAGCGGCACCCATTGCCTTGGGCCGCGTCGGCCGGGGAGCCCTGCCGCTCAGTGGGCGACCGGCTGCGCCGCGGCGATGTACGTCCGGCGCAGGAAGCGCAGCAGCGCCTTGGACTCGAACTGCACGACCTCGACGCCCTGCGCGGAGTGGAACTCGACGACGGCCTGAACCCGGCCACAGGGCCACACGCGGACCTCTCCGTTCCCGGCGGGGGCGCGCAGTCCCTGTTCGAGCAGGGACCGGGAGAAGGTCCACTCGTGCGGTCCGGGCAGGCCGATCCGGACCGCGCGGGGATCGATGTCGGGGTCGTAGCGCAGCACGACGGGGACGGCTCCGCGTTCTTCCAGCACCGTGACGTCGGTGTCCTTGACGATGTGGGCTCGTGCGTACTGCTCGACTACGGACATCGGCAGGCCCCTTACGCTGCGTGACCTGAGCGAAAGCCCTGCTTCCGCTTTCCCTCCAATGTCGCACATTTCCGGTGCCCCGCCCCTCGACAGCGTGAGATCACGGGGTAATTAGCGCCCACACGCTCTTGCAAGTGGTTCGCATTAAGCCACTATCATCGAACGGTGCATGTGCCTGACGGATTCATCGACGCCCCCACCTCCCTCGCCACCGGAGCGGCCGCCGCCGCCGCCGTGGCCGTGAGCCTGCGCGGTGCGCGCCGCGAGCTCGACGAGCGGACCGCGCCGCTGGCCGGACTCGTGGCCGCGTTCATCTTCGCCGTGCAGATGCTGAACTTCCCCGTGGCCGCCGGGACCAGCGGCCATCTGCTCGGCGGAGCCCTGGCCGCGCTGCTCGTCGGCCCGTACACAGGCGTGCTGTGCGTGTCGGTCGTCCTGCTGATGCAGGGCGTGCTGTTTGCCGACGGCGGCCTGACCGCGCTCGGCGTGAACATCACCGTCATGGCCGTCGTGACGACCGTCGTCGCCTACGGCGTCTTCCGGGCCCTGGTGAAGGTCCTGCCGCGCACCCGCCGTTCGGTGACCGCCGCGACCTTCGTCGCCGCCCTGCTCTCCGTGCCGGTCTCGGCCCTCGCCTTCACCGGGCTGTACGCCGTCGGCGGCACCACCGACGTCGCCATCGGCAAGGTCGCCGCCGCCATGGTCGGCGTCCACCTCCTGATCGGCATCGGCGAGGCCGTGATCACCTCGCTCACCGTCGGCGCCGTCCTCGCCGTCCGCCCCGACCTCGTCCACGGCGCCCGCGACCTGCACCAGCCGCTGAAGCTGCGGGTGAACGGCGAACTCGTCGACGTCCCCGCCGCCCGCCCCGTCCCGGCCGCCGCCCGCTCCACCCGCAAGGTGTGGCTCACCGGTCTCGCCGCCTCCCTGGTGCTCGCCGGGGTCGTCAGCTTCTACGCCTCGGCCAGCCCCGACGGCCTGGAGAAGGTCGCCGCCGACCACGGCATCGACCGGAAGACCGAGGACCACGCGAACGCGGACTCCCCGCTCGCCGACTACGGCGTCAAGGACGTCGACGACGCCCGGCTGTCCGGGGGCCTCGCGGGCGTCATCGGCGTCGGTGTCACGGTGGTGGCCGGCAGCGGTGTGTTCTGGGCGGTCCGCCGACGGCGTTCGGCCTCGGTCACCGACACCTCCGTGACCGCGGGCGCCTGACATGGGGGCCGGGCACGCGCACAGGCTCTACCGGCACGGGCACTCGCCCGTGCACGCGCTTCCGCCGCACACCAAGCTCGTCGCGACCTTCGCCTTCGTGCTGGTCGTGGTGTCGACCCCGCGCGAGGCGATGTGGGCGTTCGGGCTCTACGCCGTGCTGCTCGCGGGCGCCGCGGCCTACGCGCGCGTGCCCGCGGGCTTCCTGCTCAAACGGCTGCTGATCGAGGTGCCGTTCGTCGCGTTCGCCGTGCTGATGCCCTTCGTGGCGGAGGGCGAGCGCACCGAGGTGCTCGGCATGTCCCTGAGCGTCAGCGGGCTCTGGGGCGCCTGGAACGTCCTCGCCAAGGGCACCCTCGGCGTCGCCGCCTCCGTGCTGCTCGCCTCCACCACCGAGCTGCGCGAGCTGCTGCTCGGCCTGCAACGGCTCAGACTGCCGCCGCTGCTCGTCCAGATCGCGTCCTTCATGATCCGCTACGGCGACGTCATCGCGGACGAGATGCGGCGCATGCGGATCGCCCGCGAGTCACGCGGCTTCGAGGCCCGGGGGGTGCGTCACTGGGGCGTGCTCGCCAAGTCGGCGGGCGCGCTGTTCATCCGCTCCTACGAACGCGGCGAGCGCGTCCACCTCGCCATGGTCAGCCGCGGCTACGCCGGTTCGATGCCGGTCATCGACGAGGTGACCGCCTCCCGGGCACAGTGGACGCACGCCCTCGCCCTCCCCGTCGCCGCCCTCGGCGTCTGTCTGCTGGGATGGACCCTGTGACTGCTTCCCTGGAGGTCTCCGGCCTCGCCTTCGCCTACCCCGACGGCCACCAGGCCCTGTTCGGCGTGGACTTCTCGATCGGCCGCGGCGAGCGGGTCGCCCTGCTCGGCCCGAACGGCGCCGGCAAGACCACCCTCGTACTGCACCTCAACGGCATCCTGACCGGCGGCGCGGGCCGGGTCACGGTCGCCGGACTGCCGGTCGGCAGTCAGCACATGGCCGAGATCCGCCGCAAGGTCGGCATCGTCTTCCAGGACCCCGACGACCAGCTGTTCATGCCGACGGTCCGCGAGGACGTGGCCTTCGGGCCCGCCGCGGCCGGACTGAAGGGCGCCGAGCTGGAGGAGCGCGTCGAACGGGCCCTGGAGCAGGTCGGCATGGCCGGTTTCAAGGACCGCCCTCCGCACCACCTCTCCTTCGGCCAGCGCCGCCGGGTGGCGGTCGCCACCGTGCTCGCCATGGAGCCGGAGATCCTCGTCCTGGACGAGCCGTCCTCCAACCTGGACCCCGCCTCCCGCCGTGAACTCGCCGACATCCTGCGCTCCTTGGACGTCACCGTCCTGATGGTCACCCACGATCTGCCCTACGCCCTGGAGCTGTGCCCGAGGTCGCTGATCCTCAGCGAGGGCGTGATCGCCGCCGACGGCCCGACCGGCACGCTGCTGGCCGACGACGGCCTGATGCGCGCCCACCGGCTGGAGCTCCCCTTCGGCTTCGACCCGCGGTCCGTGACAATGGGCGCGTGACGCGCCAGGACGAGAAGCACCCCGAGACCCCCGCCGGGTCGCTGCTGCTGGACGAGCAGCTGTGTTTCGCGCTGTACGCCGCCCAGCGCGCGGTGACGGCCGCGTACCGGCCCCTCCTCGACGAACTGGGGCTCACCTACCCGCAGTACCTCGTGCTGCTCGTGCTGTGGGAGCGCGGCGAGGCCACGGTCAAGGAGCTCGCGGCCGCGCTGCGCCTCGACTACGGCACCGTCTCACCGCTGCTGAAGCGTCTGGAGGCGGCCGGTCTGGTGCGCCGGGAGCGGTCGGCACGCGACGAGCGGTCGGTGCACGTCGTGTGCACGGGCCGCGCCGAGGAGCTCAGGGAGCGCGCGGCCCGTGTCCCCGGCGCCCTGCTGCGGGCCACGGGGCTCGACGGCCCGGAGGTCGCGCGGCTGCGCGAGGAGCTGCGCGCGCTGGCGGAACGAGCGGACGGGGCGGCGCCCCGCACCCGCTGACCCGGACCCGCGGCCTGGGCGGACCGGCCCGGCCCGGGGCCCGTCGGCCGCGGTGCCCCCGTTACCCGCGGTTTCCCCACCCCTGCCCTTACCCAGCCTCCCTACCGGTCGGTACCTTGTGCACGATGTAGTTGCGCACATCCGTGTTGCCCGCAGTCCGCATGCCCAGGGGGAGGTCCCGTCGTGGCCGAAGGTGCCGTTGTCGACAGCCGTCCGAAGAAGATCATGTACGTCGCCGAGGCGACCGCGCACGGCGGCCGCGACGGGTACGTCACGAGCCACGACGGCCGCCTCGAACTGAAGGTCGCGATGCCGCCGGAGCTCGGCGGGGACGGCGACGGCACCAACCCCGAGCAGCTGTTCGCGGCCGGCTACAGCTCCTGCTTCCACAACGCGCTGGTCCTGGTGGGCCGCAGGGCGGGCCTGGACCTCACCGGCTCCACGGTCGCCGCGAAGGTCGGCATCGGCCCCAACGCCCAGCAGGGGTACGGCCTCGCGGTCGCGCTGAGCGTCTCGCTGCCGGTCCTGGAGCGGGAGGTCGCGACACGGCTGGTCGACGCCGCGCACGAGGTGTGCCCGTACTCCAACGCCACCCGGGGCAACATCGACGTCACGATCGTGCTCGGCTGACGTCGTACCCTTCCGTAGCCGAAGCGGGAACCCCGGGCCGAGAAGGAATCGCAGGCGGCCCGAGCTTGTTGCACCCGCTGTCGAAGGCAGGGCGGAAAGGACATACGGACGTGGACGTGCACGGCACTGTCGCCGAGGGCTTCGAGCCGGTCAGGGAGGCGTTCGTACGCAACTTCGAGGTGCTCGGCGACCGTGGCGCCGCCGTCTCCGTGTACCGGGACGGCCACCGGGTGGTCGACCTGTGGGGCGGGACCAGGGACATCGACGGCACGGCCCCCTGGGAGCGCGGCACCGCGCAGATCGTACGGTCGGCCACCAAGGGTGTCGCCGCCGCCGCGATCCTGCTGCTGCACCAGCGCGGCGAACTGGACCTGGACGCCCCGGTGAGCCGGTGGTGGCCCGAGTACAAGACGGCCGGCAAGGAGCACACCCTCGTCCGGCATCTGCTCGCGCACCGCGCGGGCGTGCCCGCCCTGGACCGGCCGCTGACGCCCGCGGAGGCCGCCGACCCCGACCTCGGCGCACAGGCAGTCGCCGCGCAGGCACCCGCCTGGGAGCCCGGCACCGGCCACGGCTATCACGCCCAGACCTACAGCTGGCTCACCGGCGAGCTGGTGCGCAGGGTCACCGGACGGCCGATCGGCGCGTGGATCGCCGAGGAGATCGCGGGCCCGGCCGGCGCGGACTTCTGGCTGGGGCTGCCGGAGGGCGAGACCGCCCGGGCCGGCCGGGTGGGCCCGGCGGAGATCCCGCAGGCGGCGGGCGCGCTGCGGACCCGCCCCAAGCGCGCGGTCGCCGACGCCTACGCCGACCCCGACTCGCTCACCCGCCGCGCCTTCGCCGCGATCACCCCGCTCCCCGACGAGAACGACGCGGCCTACCGCGCGGCCGCCCTGCCCGCCTCCAACGGCATCGCCACCGCCGACGGCCTGGCCCGGATCTACGCCTCGCTCATCGGCGAAGTGGACGGCGGACGGCGTCTGTTCACGCCGGAGACGACGGAACTGGCACGCGGCGAGCAGTCCTTCGGCGAGGACCGGGTGCTGATCGTCGGCACCCGCTTCGGCCTCGGCTACATGCTCCACGGCAGCGCGTCCCCGCTGCTGAACGCCACCTCCTTCGGCCATCCCGGCCGCGGCGGCGCCCTCGGCTTCGCCGACCCGGAGACCGGGGTCGCCTTCGGCTATGTCACCAACGGCTTCCGCAAGAGCGTGACGGCCGACCCGCGGGCACAGGCACTGGTGAGGGCCGTCGGCACGGCCCTCACCAGCGGGGACTGACGCTCCGACAGGGCGGGGCGCCTCACATGTGGATGGGGTGCGACGTACGACCCGACGCCTGGTCGATCTCGCCGTGCGCCTTGGAGAGCAACTGCCGGGCTATCTGGTCGAGCGCCCGCGCACCGGCGATCTCCTCCCCGACGCGCGGCTGATTGGAGTCGGTCTGGTGCCTGCTGGCGTGCCCGTGGCCCCGTACCTCGGTCCCGTCGGGCAGCCGTACCATCGCGGCCGCTTTGGTGTGCTGGTCGTCCTCCATGAACTCCAGCTCGACATGCCATCCCACTGTGGTGTGCATCATGACGATCACCTCCGGAAAACATCTGCTTCCAGGGTGCCCCCGGCACGCCACGACCGCACCCAATCGGGATGATTCCGCCCAGATCCCCCGCTAGACCATGCCAATGACGCCCTCGCCGGCCTCACGGGCCTGCTGCTGCACCGGCTCCGGCCGGGTAGCTTGATCGACATGGATCAGGGGCGGGTGGTCGAAGCGTTTCGTCTTGAGGCTGCGCAGCTCACGGAGGGGATGGCCGGGGTCTCGGCAGCCGAGTGGCATCTGCCGACTCGGTGCGCGCCGTGGACGGTGAACGAGCTGCTGGCGCATGTCCGGGTGGTGATCGCCTGGCTGCCGGGCATGCTGGCCGCACCGGCGCCGAGCCGTGCCGAGATCTCGGCGGTGGAGTACTACCGGCCCGACGACCGTTTCGCTCCGGACACCAACGCGGCTCGGATCGCTCTGGCCCGGGACCTTGCGGCCGAGCAGCTCGGCGGTGCCGCCCTCGCCGAGGACTTCGACGCCACCTGGCGGCAGGTCGAGCGACTGTGCCGGGCCGAGCCGGAAGGGCGTGTGGTGCGCACCCGGCACGGCGATCCGATGCTTCTGTCGGAGTTCCTGCTGACGCGGGTGGTCGAGGTCGCCGTGCACGGCCTGGACCTGGCCGACGCCCTCGGGCGTGAACCGTGGCTGACCTCCCAGGCCGCGGATCTGGTGCAGGATCTTCTGCTCGGCGGCCCGGACGGGGCGACAGCGCTGCAGAAGCTCGGCTGGAGTCAGCTTCGCTTCCTGCGCAAGGCGACCGGGCGCGAGCCGATCACCGAGGAGGAAACGGTGGAGGTCGGCCGCCTGGGCATCCAGTGGCTCACACTGGGTTGAGCGCGTCCTGCCGTACGCCGCGATGACGCGATGAACAGGGCGGTCGCGAGCGCGGCCCCGATCGCCGCCCGGCCGAGCCGCCGCCCGCGCAGTCCCCACCGCGCGACACCGGTCAGCCCGGCGCAGGACAGCGCGAACCGGCCGACGTCACGCGGTGCGCTCGCGCACATCCACCAGGGTCGCCCCGGCCCGCTCGACCAGCGCCTCGGGTGCCATCGGGAAGACCGCGTGCGGGTTCCCGGCCGCCGCCCACACCTCGTCGTGCGTGAGCAGCGCCCGGTCCGCGAGCACCCTGGTCCGCGTCCGGTGCCCGAACGGCGGCACCCCGCCGATGGCGTACCCGGTGGTCTCCCGTACGACGCCGGCGTCGGCCCGGGTCACCTTCGCGGCGCCGAGTTCGCGCCGCACCAGCTCGACGTCGACGCGTGAGGCGCCGTCCATCAGCACCAGCACCGGGACACCGTCCGCCGCGAAGATCAGCGACTTGCAGATCTGGCTGAGCTCGCAGCCGATCGCGGCGGCGGCCTCGGCCGCGGTCCGGGTCGCGTCCGGGAACCGGCGGACCCTGCCGAGCAGGTCGCCGAGGCCCGAGTCGGACAGGGCGTCGGCGAAACGGGGATGGGCTCCGGAGCCCTCGGCGTCGGTGGCGGGAGTCGTCGTCATGCGGGGCACGCTAGCGGTACGTGTAGCGGGCACGCGACCGGATTCGCCCAGGGCCGGGCCGGCCGGATTCACCCCGGGCCGGTCCGGCCGTACGCGGCCCGGTTCCGCCTTCGTACGGTCCGGATCCGCCTCCGTACGGTCCGGATTCCGCCTCCGTGCGGCCCGGTTCCGCTTCCGTGCGGTCCGGCCCCCGTACACCGGGAGGCCGGTGAGGGATCCCCGTCCCCACGGGTCCCTCACCGGCCGGTTACGCCGCGGCACGTCAGGCACGCACGAGCTGCTTCTCCTCGTCGCGGCCGCCGCGCTCGGCCTCGGTGCGCAGGCCCTCGCCCTCGACGTCCACGTTGGGCAGGATCCGGTCCAGCCACTTCGGCAGCCACCAGGCCCGCCGGCCCAGCAGGGCGAGGACGGCCGGGACGATGGCCATCCGGACGACGAAGGCGTCGAAGAACACCGCGATGGCGAGGCCGAAGCCGATCATCTTGATCATGGACTCGCTGGAGCCGATGAAGCCCGCGAAGACCGCCATCATGATCACCGCGGCCGCGGTGACCACCCGGGCGCCGTGCTTGAAGCCGGTCACCACCGCCTGGCCCGGGTTCTCCCCGTGGACGTACGCCTCACGCATCCGCGTCACGAGGAAGACCTCGTAGTCCATGGCGAGACCGAAGACCACGCCGACCATGAAGATCGGCATCATCGACATGACGGGTCCGGTCTCCTCCACGCCCAGCAGCCCGGACAGCCAGCCCCACTGGAAGACCGCGACCACGGCGCCGAGGGCGGCCATGACGGAGAGCAGGAACCCGAGGGCCGCCTTGAGCGGGACCAGGATCGAGCGGAAGACCACGATCAGCAGGAGGAAGGCCAGGCCGACCACCAGGATCAGATAGGGGATCAGGGCGTCGTTCAGCTTCTGCGATACGTCGATGTTCATCGCGGTCGCGCCGGTGACCAGGACGTCGGAGTCGGTGTCGGCCGCGATGGCCGTGCCGGTGTCCCGGATGGAGTGGACGAGTTCCTCCGTCGTAGCCGAGGACGGCTTGGCGTCGGGGATGACCGTGATGGTGGCGGTGTCCCCCGCCTTGTTGGGGGCGGCCGGGGTGACCGTCACGACGTTGTCGAGGGCCTTGATGCGCTCGCCGGTCTCGTCGAACGCGGCCTGCGGGTCGGCGCTGTCCTTGGCGTCGACGACCACCATGAGCGGGCCGTTGAAGCCGGGCCCGAAGCCCTCGGAGAGCAGGTCGTAGGCGCGGCGCTGGGTGGTGGAGACGGGCTGGGAGCCGTCGTCGGGCAGGCCCAGTTCCAGCGAGGTGGCGGGGACGGCCGCGGCACCGAGGCCGATGACACCGACCAGCAGTACGGCCATCGGGCGGCGCACCACGAAGCTGGCCCAGCGGGTGCCCATGTTCGGGCGTCCCGCCTTCTTCGCGGCCCGGCCGCCGCCCAGCAGCTTGGACTTCTCGCCCGTCGGGCGCACCTTGCGGCCGGCGTAGCCGAGCAGGGCCGGGATGAGGGTGAGCGCGATCAGGACGGCGATGGCGACGGTGCCGGCGGCCGCGAAGCCCATCTTGGTCAGCATCGGGATGTTGACGACCGCGAGGCCGACCAGGGCGATGACGACGGTGAGCCCGGCGAAGACCACCGCGGAGCCCGCGGTGCCGACGGCGCGTCCGGCGGCCTCCTCGCGGTCGCGGCCCTCGGCGAGTTCGGCCCGGTACCGGGAGACGATGAACAGCGCGTAGTCGATGCCGACGGCCAGGCCGATCATCGTGGCCAGCGTCGAGGTGGTGGAGCCCAGGTCGAGGGCGCTGGCGAGGGCGGTGATGGTGGAGACGCCGATGCCGACACCGATGATCGCGGTGAGCAGCGGCAGCCCGGCGGCGAGCAGCGAGCCGAAGGTGATGACCAGGACGACCGCGGCGACCGCGATGCCGATGATCTCGGAGGAGCCGGTGTGCGGGGTGGCCTGGAGGGCGTCACCGCCGATCTCCACGGTCAGCCCGGACCCGCGCGCCTGCTCGGCGGCGTCCTGGAGGGCCTCACGGCTGGCGTCCTTCAGCTCCATGCCGGAGACGTCGTACTTGACGGACGCGTAGGCGATCGAGCCGGACTTGTTGACCGCGTTCGCCTGGTACGGGTCGGCGACGGAGACGACCTCACTGCCGGTCGACAGTTCCTTGACGGCCTTCTGGACGGTCGCCTTGTTCGCGGCGTCCGTCATCTTCTCCCCGGCCGGTGCCTTGAACACCACGCGGGCGGTGGCCCCGTCGGCGCTCATCCCGGGGAAGCGCTCCTCCAGCAGGTCGAAGGCCTTCTGCGCCTCGGTGCCGGGGATGGAGAACGAGGTGGTGCCCGCTGCGGGCGCGCTGGCCGCGCCGACCCCGGCGAGGGTCAGCAGCGCCACCCAGATCAGGGCGACGAAATGCCGTCGCCGGAAGGCGAGACGGCCGAGTTTGTACAGGAAGGTGGCCACGGGGCGTACTCCCGGTCAGGTCGTGGGGGTGGATCTGGGCAGGGGTGACCGGCCCGGCGGGGAGGCAGGGGCGATCGGCCCGACGACATGAGCGGTGACGTCAGGTAACAGGGATCAGGGGATCGGGGTTCAGACGGTGCGCACGCCGAGGGCGGGGAGGACCACGGCGTCCACGTACGAGGTGAGGAAGGCCCGGGTGGGCGGCTGCTCGTCCAGCAGGGCGCGGGTGACGAACCCGCCGACCATCATGTGGAGCATGAAGTCGAGCGCCGGGCAGTCGGGGCGGACCTCGCCCCGGGCGACGGCGCGTTGCAGCACCCGCTGGAACTCGGCCATCTCCGGTTCGATCAGCAGCTCCTGGAACGCCTGGCGCAGATCCGGGTTCTGGTGGATCGCCATGGCGATACCCCGCATCAGCGCGGAGTTCTGCTCCATGGTGCAGTCGTCCTCCATGCTCACCACGGCGTGCAGATCGCCGCGGAGCGAGCCGGTGTCGATGTCCTCGACCTTGCCCGGCTTGTTGTGCCGCAGGGCCTTGACGACCAGTTCGGCCTTGCCGCCCCACTGGCGGTAGAGCGTGGCCTTGCTGGACCTCGTACGGGCGGCGACGGCGTCCATCGTCAGGGCGTCGTAGCCGACCTCGCGGAGCAGGTCGAGCACGGCCGCGTACAGCTCGGCCGCGCGCTCGGGCGTGATCCGGCTGCGACGCTGCGCGGTGACCGCTGCCTCAGCCATGTCACTCACCCTCTCGGTCCGTCCGACTCCTACACGGACGAATGTAGCGCAGGACTCTAGCGAAACGAAACCGTTTCGTACGTGACCTGCGCCACGTACGAAACGGTTTCGTACTCCAGGACGCACCCGGGAACCCACAAGTTGCTCGCGCCCGGGAGGCCACGAGTTGCCCGCGCCCGGGAACCCACAAGCTGCCCGCGCCCGGGAACCCGCAGCTGCCCGCGGCCGGGAACCCACGAGTTGCTCCGCCCCCTCCAGCGGAAAAGCATGGGGAGGTGAGCTATCTGCGCCTGCCCCACATCAGTGGTGACCTGCTCTGCTTCGTGGCCGAGGACGACCTCTGGCTCGCCCCGCTGGACGAACCCGGCCGACCCGGCCGGGCCTGGCGGCTCACGGTCGACCGGACCAAGCTCGGCCAGCCGCGCTTCTCCCCCGACGGACGCCGGCTCGCCTACACGAGCTGGCGCAGCCTCGCCCCCGAACTGCATGTGGTGCCGGTCGACGGCGGGACGGGCCGCCAGCTCACCCACTGGGGCAGCCCCGACACCCGGGTCTGCGGCTGGACCCCCGACGGCACGATCCTGGCGGTCGCCTCGCACGGCGAGCCCTTCTCCTACTTCACCTGGGCCTACAAGGTCACCCCCGACGGCGACCCCGGCCGCAAGCTGCCCTGGGGCCCGGTCTCCGACATCCAGGTCGCCGACCTCGACGGGGAGCGCCGGAGCCTGCTGCTGACCGGCACCGCCCCGCACGAGATGGCCTCCTGGAAGCGCTACCGGGGCGGCGCCACGGGCCGGCTGTGGCTGCACGGCGAGCGGCTGCTGGCCGACCTCGAAGGGCAGCTGGCCTGCCCGATGTTCGTCGGCGGCCGGATCGCCTTCCTCTCCGACCACGAGGGCGTCGGCAACCTCTACTCCTGCGCCCACGACGGCTCCGACCTGCGCCGCCACACCGACCACGACGCCTTCTACGCCCGCAACGCCGCGACCGACGGCACCCGGGTGGTCTACCAGTGCGCGGGCGGGCTGTGGCTGGTGGACGACCTGGGCGCCGCCTCGGAACCGCGCCGGCTCGACGTACGGCTGAGCGGGCCGCGCGCGGGCCGCCGCCCCTACCAGGTGCCGGCCGCGCAGCACGTGGACGGCATCTCGGTCGACGAGACCGGGCGGGCCGGGGCGGTCGTGGTGCGCGGCAGCCTGTACTGGCTCACCCACCGCGACGGCCCGGCCAGGACGATCACCGACACCCCGGGCGTGCGCGTACGGCTGCCCGAGATGCTGGGCTCCAGCGGGCAGGTCGCCTATGTGACCGACGCCGAGGGCGAGGACGCCGTCGAGGTCGCCCATCTGCCCCGGGCCACGGGCGACCGCGAGCCGCGCCGACTGGCCTCGGGCGAGCTGGGGCGGGTGCTGGAGATGGTGTCCGACCCGGACGGCGAACGCCTGGCCATCGCCGCGCACGACGGGCGGCTGCTGCTCATCGACGCCACGGAGGACTCAGGCGGCGAGGTGACCGAGCTGATCCGCTCGATCAACGGACCCGTCCGCGACCTGGCGTTCTCCCCCGACGGGGCCTGGCTGACCTGGTCGCACCCGGGCATCGGCCGGTCGCTGCGCCAGATCAAGATGGCCCGGATCAAGGACCGTATGGTCGTCGACGTCACCAACGGGCGCTTCGAGGACGAGAACCCGGTCTTCACCCGCGACGGCCGCTATCTCGCCTTCCTCTCCTGGCGCGGCTTCGACCCCGTCTACGACGTGCACACCGGCGACCTGTCCTTCCCGCTCGGCTGCCGCCCCTATCTGGTGCCGCTGTCCTCGGCGACGCCCTCCCCCTTCGCGCTCACCCCGGAGGGGCGCCCGGCCGCGGGCGGCCTGGACCCGGTGGAGGACGAGGGCGCCGGGGACGGCACGGTCACCGTCGAACTGGAGGGCCTGGAGAGCCGGGTGACGCCGTTCCCCGTCACCGCGTCCAAGTACTCGGCCCTCCAGCCCGTCGCGGGTGGCGGACTGGTGTGGCTGCGCTGGCCGATCTCGGGCGCGCTGGGCGAGACCTTCGCCAACCCGGACGACACCAGCGGCCGCCCCACCCTGGAGCACTTCGGCATCACCAAGGCCAAGCGGACCGAACTCGTCGACCATCTGGACTGGTTCGCGGTCAGCGGCGACGGCAGCCGCCTGGTCGTCGTCGACGAGGGCGACCTGAGGGCCGTACCCGCGGCCGAGTCCGGTGACAGCGACTCCATCGTCTGGATCGATCTGCGCCGCATCCTGCACACGGTCGACCCGGCCGCCGAGTGGCGCCAGTCCTACGCGGAGGCCGGGCGCCTGATCCGCGCCTACTTCTGGGACCCGGGCATGTGCGGCATCGACTGGGACGCCGTGCTGGAGCAGTACCGCCCGCTGGTCGACGAGGTCGCCTCGCCCGACGAGTTCGCGGACCTGCTGCGCGAGGTGCTCGGCGAGCTGGGCACCTCGCACGCCTATGTCACCGCCGCCCGCCGCAACGAGGGCCCGCCGCACTACCAGCGCCTGCAGGGACTGCTCGGCGCCAACCTGGTCCGCCGGGACGGCAGCTGGATGGTCAAGCGGATCCTGCCCGGCGACTCGTCCGACTCCAAGGCCCGTTCCCCGCTGGCCGGCACCGGCATCCGCGAGGGCGCCGTCCTCACCCATGTCGACGGCCGCCCGGTCGACCCGGTCACCGGCCCCTACCCGCTGCTCGCGGGCGCCGGCGGTACGACGGTCGAGCTGACCTTCACCCCCGCCGAGGGCGAGGCGGGCCGCTCCCGCCGTGTCGCCGTGGTCCCCCTCACCGACGAACGTCCCCTGCGCTACCAGGACTGGGTGGCCAAACGCCGTGCGGTCGTTCGGGAGCTGAGCGGCGGCAAGTGCGGTTATCTGCACATCCCCGACATGGGCGGCTCCGGCTGGGCCCAGTTCAACCGCGACCTGCGCATGGAGGTCTCCCGGCCCGCCCTGATCGTCGACGTGCGCGGCAACGCGGGCGGCCACATCAGCGAACTCGTCGTCGAGAAGCTCACCCGGACGATCCTCGGCTGGGACCTCACCCGCGACGCCCAGCCGGTGTCGTACGCCTCCAACGCCCCGCGCGGCCCGGTCGTCGCCCTCGCCGACGAGGCGACCTCCTCGGACGGCGACATGATCACAGCCGCGTTCAAGCTCCTCGACCTGGGCCCGGTGGTCGGCCAGCGCACCTGGGGCGGTGTGGTCGGCATGACCGGCCGCCACCGCCTCGGCGACGGCTCGGTGATCACCGTCCCGATGAACGCCGCCTGGTTCGACGCCTACGGCTGGTCCGTCGAGAACCGCGGCGTCTCCCCCGACCTCGAAGCCCTCCGCACCCCGCTCGACTGGGCCGAGGGCCGCCACGCCCAACTGGACGACGCCGTACGCCTGGCCCTGACCCTCCTCACCACCACCCCCCCGGCCACACCCCCCGACTACCAAGCCACCCCCGACAGATCCCGCCCCGAACTCCCCCCAAGAACCCACTAGGACCACGGGGAACACGCGACCTTCTTGGAGGCGGGCAACAGCGCAATCTCTCGGAGGGCGCAAGGAACGGCTTCAGGAGCGCAAGGAACGGCGCAATCCTTTGGGGGCGCGGGGAACGGCGCAATCCTTCAGGGGCGCGGGGAACTGCGCAAACCCCCCACCGGCCGGTCACCCCACCCCGCACCCCCACACCCCACCCACCCCACAACGGGGCCGCGGGAACCCCCGCAAGAACGAGGGACGATCAACCCCGCCCAGCCCGATCCCTCTCGTCCGCCGCCCCACCCGCCCCCACCAACCCGCCCCGCATCCCACCCAACCGATCCGCGAACCGCGCAACCTCCCGCTGCCCCACCGCCGCGATGACCCCCGGCAGATACCCCCGAACCCCCTGCATCCCCCGCAGCCACCACTGCCCGTACACATGGCTCGACCGCCGCTCGATCCCCTCGACGATCCGGTCGACGGCCGGCCCCAGCGGATACGTCTTGTTGGCCGGCCACGGCAGCCGCTGCCGCAGCTCCCGCATGACGTCGTCCTGGTCCGCCCCGCGCACCATGTCCGTGTCGGTCCACGACAGATAGCCGACACCCACCCTCACACCCTTGAAGGCGACCTCGGCCCGCAGACTGTGCGCGTACGCCTCCACACCGGACTTGGACGCGGTGTACGCCGTCATCATCGGCGCCGGCGTCATCGCCGCGAGGGACGCGATCTGCAGCAGATACCCCCGGCTCTCCATCAGCACCGGCAGGAACGCGCGGGCGGTGACGGCCGACCCGATGAGGTTGACCTCGATCACCCGCCGCCAGGCCACCGGGTCGGACTCGACGAACGGACCGCCGCTCGCCACACCGGCGTTGGCGACGACGATGTCGACCTTCCCGAACCGCTCCTTCACCTCACGCGCCACCTGGGCCATCGCCTCGTGGTCGGTGACATCGGCGTACCAGTGGCCGCTCTCGCCGTGCAGCCGCCCGGAGACCTCCTTGAGCACGTCCGGCTCCAGGCCGACCAGCGCCACGGTCGCGCCCCGCGCGGACAGCTTGCGGGCGAGCAGCTCCCCGACCCCGCGCGCCGCCCCGGTGACGACCGCGACCTGCCCTTCCAGACCGACCTTGCTCATGCGCCCTCCTTGACCTGCGTGTACGTGGTGACCAACGACCGGATGCGGCTGCTGACCGCCTCCGGCGCCTCGACGGGAGTCATATGCCCGAGTCCGGGCAGTTCGGTGAGCCCGACACAGAGCGGCAGCTCGGCCGCCAGGGCGCGGGCGTGCACCGGCGGGGTGAGCCGGTCGGCGGTGCCGGCGATCACCGCGGTGGGCACCCGCAGCTCCCGCACGCCGTGGTCGAGGTCGAGCGCCGACAGCACCTTGCCCCAGGCGTGCCGGGCCCTGCGCGGACAGGCGTGCACGATCCGCGCGCACGCCTCCACCATGTGCGGAGCCGAACCCGCGCCCATGGTGGCGTACTTCAGGACGCGCCGGGCGAGCGGAGTCACCGGCCCGAGCGGCGCGCTGGAGCCGAGGATCCGCCCGGTCAGCCAGGTCCGCAGCCGGCCGGCCCGGAAGGGGACGACAGTGGACTCGGCGACCAGCCGCGAACTGCCCGTGCTGCACAGCAGGACCGCCGACGCGTGCGCCCGGAAGGCGGGCCGCGCGGAGGCGGCCATGACGGTCATGCCGCCCATCGAGTGCCCGGCGACCACGGCCTTCTCGCCCGGCGCGAGCGTGGCCAGCAGCACCGCTTCGAGGTCGTCGGCGAGCGTGTCCGTGCTGCACGCGGGGCTCGACGGGCTGCGCCCGTGGCCGCGCTGGTCGTAGGCGATGACGCGGTGGTCGGCGGAGAGGTCGCGGATCTGCGCGGCCCAGAAGGCGGTCGAGCAGGTCCAGCCGTGCGCGAGGACGACGACGGGCGCCTTCTCGGGTCCGTGCACCTCCACATGCAGCCGGGCGCCGTCCGCGGAGACCGCGGTGAGTGTGCGGGCGGGCACGGGCGGGGCGTAGGGCCCGGAGGCCACGTGTGTCAGGCGGCTCATGCGCTCACGTCCTCGGCGTCGACGATCTTCAGGGCGGGCTTGCCGGGAGCGGCCCGACCGGCCGCGGGCTGTGCCGCGGGGCCGCTCGCCGCGGGCGGCCGCAGCACGGCGTACTCGGTGAGGTCCACCCGGCGGGTGGCACGCCGGAACTCGGTCGTCGTGCCGGGCCAGATGGTGGTGTTGCGGCCACTGGCGTCCAGGTACCAGCTGGTGCAGCCGCCGGTGTTCCACACCGTGCGCCGCATCCGGTCCTGCACCCGGCGGTTCCAGGCGCCGACCGCGCTGGGGCGGGCGTCGAGCGCGGCTCGGCCCCCGAGGACGCCGAGCTGGCGCAGATAGTCGGCCATGTAGTTCAGCTGGGACTCGATCATCAGGATCATCGAGGAGTTCCCGAGGCCGGTGTTGGGGCCGATGATCGTCATCCAGTTCGGGAAGCCGGCGGCGGACGCGCCGCGCAGCGCCGCCATGCCGCCCTTCCAGTGCTCGGCGAGGGTCGAGCCGTCCGCGCCGACGACCCGCTCGGCGATCGGCATGTCCGTGACGTGGAAGCCGGTGCCGAAGACGATCGCGTCGACCTCGGCCTCGGTGCCGTCGGCGGCCACGAGCGTGGAGCCGCGGACCTCGCGGAGCCCGCCCGCGACGACGTCCACATTGGGTTGCGCGAGGGCCGGGTAGTACGTGTTGGACAGCAGGATGCGCTTGCAGCCGATGCGGTAGTCGGGCGTGAGCCTGGCGCGCAGGGCGGGGTCCTTGACGGCCCGTGCGATGTTCTGCCGGGCCAGCCGCTCGACCAGGCCCAGCTCGTTCGGGCGCTTGGTGAAGGCCTGCACCTGGAGTTCGCGGATGCCCCACAGCAGCCCGCGGCGCAGCTGGGTGGTGAAGGGCAGCGCCCGGTGCAGGGAGCGCTCGACGCCGCTGATCGCGCGGTCCATCCGGGGCATGACCCAGGGCGGGGTGCGCTGGAAGAGGGTGAGGCTCGCGACCTGCGGCTGTATGGCCGGCACGATCTGGATGGCCGAGGCGCCGGTGCCGACCATGGCGACGCGCTTGCCGCGCAGGTCGTAGTCGTGGTCCCAGCGGGCGGAGTGGAACACCTTGCCGGGGAACGAGTCCAGCCCCGGGATCCCGGGGATCTTCGGGTCGGACAGCGGCCCGGTCGCGGAGACGACGACGTCGGCGGTGAGCGTGCCTGAGCTGGTCTCGATCCGCCACAGCAGCTTCTCGGTGTCCCAGGTCATCAGCTCGACCTCGGAGTCGAAGCGGATGTGCGGGCGCAGCCCGAAGGTGTCGGTGACGTGCTCCAGGTAGGCGCGGATGTGCTCCTGGCCGGAGAAGGTGCGCGGCCAGTCCGGGTTGGGCGCGAAGGAGAAGGAGTACAGATGGGACGGCACGTCGCAGGCGCACCCTGGGTAGCTGTTGTCCCGCCAGGTCCCGCCGACGCCGCCGGCCCGCTCCAGGACGACGAAGTCGGTGATTCCCTCGCGTCGCAGGCGTACGGCCGCTCCGAGTCCGCCGAACCCGGACCCGATCACCGCCACCCGAACATGTTCGTGCTCGGCCATCCCGAAGCCTCCACGCATCGCCGGACCATGCCAGTGAACACTGGCGCAATGGGGAGAGTAGAGCAGCGGCGTACCGACCGGTAGGGGTGCGGGCCAGGAAAGTTACCGGCGGTACAACATAGGCTTTCCGGCGTGGGAGACGATGTGCCCGGCAGGGCTGACGACACGGAGCGCGAGCCCCGGCCCCCGAGCGAGGGACGGCCCGGCGAGTACCGCATGGAGGAACTGGCCCGGCTGGCCGGCATCACCGTGCGCACCCTGCGCTTCTACCGCGAGCGCAAACTGATCCCGCCGCCGCGCCGCGAGGGCCGCATCGCCTGGTACGACGACCATCATCTGGCCCGGCTGCGCACGATCGCGGCGCTGCTGGAGCGCGGCCACACCCTCAGCGGCATCGCCGACCTCACGGAGACCTTCGACCACGGCCGGGACGTCGGCGACCTCCTGGGCCTGGGCGCCCCCACCGAGGAGGAGCCGGTCCGCCTCACCCCGGAGGAGCTCGCCGACCACTTCGCCGGCGACGTGACCGCGGAGAACCTCGCCGCGGCCATGGAACTCGGCTACGTCGGCACCGACGGCGAGAGCATCGTCCACATCAGCCGCCGGCTGCTCGACGTGTCCGCCGCCCTGGTCCGCGAGGGCATCCCGCTCGCCGAGGTCCTCGGCGCCGCGACCCGGGTGCGCGAGCACGCCGACGCCCTCGCCGAGCTCTTCGCCGACCTGGTGCTGCGCCACGGCCCGGAGGAGGACCTCCAGCGTCTGCGCCCGCTGGCCCGCAGCGTGGTGGAGGCGGAGCTGTCCCTGGCCATGGACCGCAAGCTGCGCAAGAGCGACTGACAGGGTCGGCCGAGCGCCTGACGCGGCCGTCTAGAGCGGCTTCCTGAGGGTGACCTTCCCGGCCTTCTTGGTGAACAGCGCACCGCCGACGCTCATCGACACGAGCAGCGTGTACTTCCCGGCCGGCAGCTCCGAGACGTCGATTCCGGCGGCTTCCGTGGCGTAGTAGCCGAAGTCGTAGGTGCCGAGGTCTCCCGGCAGCTTGTGCGGCCGTACGGCGTCGGGCTTCCGCAGCGCGGTCAGCGGGAAGGAGTGGCGGCCGGACCGGCCGTCGAGGACGAGGTAGTACTGCGCGTGCCCGTCCCGGTCGGCGTTGCGGCCGGGCAGGAAGAAGACGCCCTCGGCGTGGATCCTCCGCCCGCGCTCCTCCGCCTTCACCGAGTCGAAGCGCACGCCGGGCGAATCGACCCCGACAATGCTCCTCTTGACCAGCTTGAAGCCGCCTTTTCCGCCGCGGAAGAGGAGTTCGGAGTCGCCGCACGCCTGCCGCCGGTCCACCGCGGCCGCGGACACCAGCCGGGTCCGCCGCGCGATCCCCTCGGACTCGCTCTCGACACACACGGAGACGGCGTACGTCCCCTGCGGGAGTTCCGTGAAGGCCAGATCGCCCCGCGAGGCGAAACCGCCCTTCTCGTACGCGCAGAAGTATTCGTCGAAATAGTCCCGGTAGAGCCGGATCTCGCCGGTCGTCGCCAGCGGATAGCTCCAGGACCGTCCGTCCTTCTCCAGGACGAGACGCTTGCTCTCGTCCACCGGGCCCTCCGGCCCGACCCCCGGCAGGAAGGCATGGCCCTTCAGCTCCAGCTTCCCGTCGGTGAAGACGGCCCGGCCGAGCCTGGCCAGCGCGGTGTCGCCGGCCCGCAGCTCCGCGAGGTGCGCGGCGGCCTCCTCCGGCTCCTCGGAGCGGGCCCCGACGGTGACCTCGCCCCAGCGGGGCGTCACGCCCTCGGTGACGGAGTACACGATGCTCAGCAGCGACGGCAGCGCCTGCCGGACCACCTCGTCGTGCCGCCGCACGGTCGGGGACTCCACGAGAAGGAAGTTGAAGTTCTCGTACTCCCGCAGCGCGGGCAGATAGTGCACGACTTCCTGCTCGTACTGGTAGTCCGCCGGGGAGGACACCAGATAGATGTTCCGCTTGAAGTCCGTGTCCTTCCCGATCACGTCCTTCATCACGGCGTCCATGACGGCCACGTTCGCGTCCGGCTGTCCCTCGCCGAGCACGGCGTCACCGAGCTGCCCGTGCCCCTTGGAGTAACTGCCGAGGAAATACTGCGGCGTCGAGGCCACGATGTTCTTGTAGTCGTACTTCAGACCGTAGAAGAGGGCGGCGCTTCCGCCCTTGGAGGCGCCGAGCAGGGTCACCTCGTCGCGGGTGATCCGCAGCCGCCGCATTTGGTCCTGGATCAGGGCCTGTATGGAGTCCGAGACGCTGAAGTCCATGTCCCGGGCCACGTAGTAGGAGGCCGCACCGTCGAAATGGTCGCGAATCCTGAGGACATTGCACTTGACGCTGTCGAGCGCGTTCCCGAATCCATACTTACTGCCCACCGAGGAGAACACCACCAGCAGATGACGGTGGTCCCCCTGCGCCGGCCGGAACTGGAACTCGACCGGCCACTTCCCGTGCGTCTCGACGCTCTCCAGGTAGACGCGGTTCATCCGCGCCGCGTAGTTCGGGGACAGCGGAGGCAGCGAATTGCTCATGCGGCGTACGACTCTCTGGCCGGTTGCTCGGACGGACGAGGCCCGGAACGGCCCGGAACCCCGTGCTCCGGCGGAGTATACGGAGCGGACACCTGACGGTCACACAGTTGTGGTCAGAACGTCGGCCAGCCGTCTCCCGGCCCCCGGACGGGCCCCGGACGGGCCGCCCAGGGGGCGGCGGAACGCCTGCGGCGAGAGCCCGGGACGCGCACACGGCCCGTCAGCGCTCGAAGACCGCCGTCACCGGGGCGTGGTCGCTCCACCGCTCCCCATGGCTCGCGGCCCGCTCCACGTACGCCTTCACGCAGCTGCCCGCGAGCCCCGGCGTCCCCGCGAGCAGGTCGATGCGCCAGCCGCTGTCGTTGTCGAAGGCCCGCCCCCGGTACGACCACCAGGTGTACGGCCCCTCCACGTCCGGGTGCAGTTGCCGCACGACGTCGACGTAGCCACCGTCCGCAGCGTCGAACACCTGGCCGAGCCAGTCGCGCTCCTCGGGCAGGAAGCCGGAGTTCTTGCCGTTGGCGCGCCAGTTCTTCAGGTCGGCGGGCCGGTGGGCGATGTTCCAGTCGCCACAGACCAGCACCTCGCGCCCGTCGGCGGCGGCCCGCTCGCGCAGATCCTTGAGGTAGGGAAGGAACTCGCCCATGAAGCGGTACTTCTCGTCCTGCCGATCGGTGCCGACCTCGCCCGAGGGCAGATAGAGCGAGGCGACCGTGACACCCGGCAGGTCGGCCTCCACATAGCGACCGCTGCCGTCGAACTCGGCCGAGCCGAAGCCGACCCGCACCGCGTCGGGCTCCCGGCGGGTGTAGAGCGAGACACCGGCACGGCCCTTGGCGGCGGCGGGCGCGTGCGTCACGTGCCAGCCCTCCGGCGTCCGCACCTGCTCGGGCAGCTGCTGCGGCTCGGCCCGCACCTCCTGGAGGCACAGCACATCGGCGGAGGTACCGGCGAGCCACTCCACGAAGCCCTTCTTCGCGGCGGCACGCAGCCCGTTCACATTCACAGAGGTCACAGTGAGCACTCCGGCACGATACGGCACACTGGACCGGGTCCAGAATTCGAACAACGAGAAACTGCCGCTACGTACGATGACCAGCATGGATATCCGCCCCGTCCCCTACGACCACCCCGACGCCGTCAAGCTCGACGAAGAGGTCCAGGCCGAGTACCACGTGCGCTACGGCGACGGCGGCGACGCCACCTCGATGGCCGCCGCCGACTTCGAGCCGCCGAACGGCGTCTACCTCATCGCCTACGACGACTCCGGCCGCCCCGTGGCCAGCGGCGGCTGGCGCAGCCAGGACGGCAACGGCGAGGGCAACGAGGACGGCGACGCCGAGCTCAAGCGCATGTACGTGGTCGGCGACATGCGGGGCCTCGGCCTCGCCCGCCGCATCCTGTCCGCCCTGGAGGACGACGCCCGCGCGGCCGGCCGGGTGCGCATGGTCCTGGAGACCGGCACCAAGCAGCCCGAGGCGATCGCCCTGTACGTCTCCACGGGCTACGCGCCCTGCACCAAGTTCGGCTACTACCGTTTCCACCCGGACAGCCGCTGCTACGCCAAGACCCTGTGACACCCCTCACCCCAGGGGCGTCCGGCGCGGGGGCGCCTGACGCCCCGTCGGGGTACCGTCCACGGGCAAAACAAAGATCCCGCCCGATCGGCAGATCGGACGGGATCTTCTCAACTTCCCCCGGAATTCACCGGGATCGGTTGTTGCGGTGGACCTGTGGGGATTTGAACCCCAGACCCCCTCGATGCGAACGAGGTGCGCTACCAGACTGCGCCACAGGCCCTTGCAACGAGTGAAACTCTAGCATCCCGATCGCCGTGCTTAAAAATCCGTTCCCGGCAGGGTGCCTGGTCGCGGCGGCCGGCCGCCGCGAGCGCACCGGAACCTCACTCGTTGGCGGCCCGCGGCCGCCCGCCCTCCTCGTACTGGTCGAACAGCGGCGTACGCCCCCGCTCCCGCGACCGGCGCGCCGAGGCGGCCCGGCGCGCGTCGCTGCGGCCGTCGTCCTCGGCGGGGCCGTCGTCGGGGCCGTCCACCCCGGCGGAGGCGGCGGGGCCGTCGACGGCGTCCGAGCGGTCCTCGGCACGGGTCTCGTCGGCCCGGTCGGCGGCGCCCGTCTCCTGCTCGCCCGCGATCGTGCTCGACCGCGCGGAGCTCCAGGTGTCCGGCGCCCCGAGGTCGACGTCGGAGGTGGCGCGCGGGGCGACCGGCGCGGTCACATAGGTCGGCAGGGGCACCGGCACCGGCTCCCAGCTCTCGCCCCGGCCCGGGCCGCGCTGCCGCTCCCGCTGCTGGTCCACCCACTCGGCGTGGTCGGTCTGCTCCACCAGCGCCCGGCGGTCCGCCGCCAGGGCCGAAAGGCCGGGGTCCTCCTCCGGTTCGGCCGCTTCTTCGGGCTCCTCGGAGTCCTCGGCCACCGGCTCGGCGGCGGGCCGGCGCGGCTGACGGGCCCGCTCACGCAGCCGCTGGGCCGCGGCCTCGGCCTGCCGGCGGTCCATCTGGTACGCGAACCGGCGCCGCTCCTGCGAGCGCAGATAGGCGATGTAGACGCTCAGCAGCACCGCGGGCACGGTCGGCGCCCACAGAAGCGCGAGCCCGCCCACGGCGGCCACGATCGCGCCCAGGGTGAACGCCAGGAAGAGCATCATGGTGGTCCGCCGGCGGCGCGCGAGCACCTTGGAGCGCTCGGTGCGCGCGGCGGCGGCCTTCCCGCCGGGCGCACGCCGGGCACCCGGCACCGGCCTGCGCGCGGGCCCGGCACCGGCACCACGGGCGGACGCGGGGTCCGCCGCACGGGCGGAGGGGGCGTCGGCGACCCGGGGGGACGGGGCCTCGGCCGCGCGGGGCGCGGGGGCGTGACCGGACGGTGCCTGACCGAGCGGTGCCTGACCGGACGGGGCGTGGCCGGAGGCTCCCGAGGGGGCGCCGCCGGGTGCTCCCGGCACCTGGGCCGACGTCTGCGGGCGCGTCGGAGGCATGGCGAAGGCCCGGACGTCCACCGAGTCGGTGACCCCGTCCGGGTCGGTCGTGCCAGGCTCCCCCTCGTCGGTGGAGCGCGCCCGGTCCTTGGCGTACCGGCGCTCCATTCCCGCCCGTCCGGACAGCAGCCGGATGGCGGTGCTGAAGCGTTCCGTCGGACGGGCCTCGTTCAGCTCGTCCTGCCTACGGAGCCACATCGGCACCAAGTAGGCGGCCCAGGCCCCGACAATGACTGCGTAGATGAGGCCGCTGCTGCTCACGCCTCACACGGTAGAGGGGTTTGCGTGAGGCCATCCGCCAATTGGGCCGGTGTGTCGCACGATCTGGCTGATATTTCGAACTTTTCTTGTGACCGATGCGATCAGCAGGCCGCACAGGCGGCGAATTGATTGCCTCGAACCGGTCACCGGCCGACCGTTATCGAACACATATTCAATTTTCGGGCTAAGCGGGATTCCCCTGTGTGTTCCGCCGGTCAGGAGGCGCGCCGCGCTCGTCGCGCGCCCCGCTCCCGGAGCGAGTGCGCCGCCAGCGGTTCATCAGCCCGTCCGGGACTTCCTCGGCGGTCAGCGCGTAGACGAGATGGTCGCGCCAGGCGCCGTCGATGTGGAGATAACGGGGCCGCAGCCCCTCCTCGCGGAATCCGAGTTTCTCCACGACCCTTCGGCTGGGCGCGTTCTCGGGGCGAATGCAGACCTCGATGCGGTGCAGCCCGACGCCGCGGAAACAGTGGTCCACGACCAGCGCGACCGCCGTGGGCATCACCCCGCGCCCGGCCACGCTCTGGTCCACCCAGTAGCCGACATGCCCCGAGCACATCGAGCCCCAGGTGATCCCGGCGACCGTCAGCTGCCCGGCCAGCCGTCCCTGGTACTCGATCACGAACGGCAGCATCCGGCCCGAGTTCGCCTCCGAGCGCAGGTGCCGGACCATCTGGCGGTAGGTCGGCCGGTGCGCGATCGGGCCGCTCGGGGTGGGCGGCGGGATGGTCGCCTCCCAGGGGCGCAGCCAGTCCCGGTTGCGCCGGTTGACCTCGCGCCAGGCCCGCTGGTCGCGCAGCTTTATCGGCCGGAGGACGACGTCTCCGTCCGCGAGCACGACGGGCCAGGATGGGCTGTTCAGCTCGCACCCCCACTGCCTGTGCCGGGTCTGGGGTGGTCCCCGCCGCGGATCTGGTCGACGGCGTGCCTCAGCAGGGGCTCCAGGACGGCGAGGCCGTCCTTCACCCCGCCGGTGGAGCCCGGCAGGTTGACGATCAGCGTGCCGCCCGCCACCCCGGCCAGTCCCCGCGAGAGCGCCGCCGTCGGCACCTTCTGGCGGCCGAACGCCCGGATGGCCTCGGCGATGCCCGGTACCTCGCGGTCGATGACCGCGCGGGTCGCCTCGGGCGTGCGGTCGGTGGGCGAGATGCCCGTCCCGCCTGTAGTGACGACGACGTCGTACCCCGCCTCCACGGCGGCCTTCAGGGCGGCCTCGACGGGATCGCCGTCGGGCACCACCCACGGTCCGTCGACGGCGAAGCCGAGGCGCGTGAGGCCGTCGGCGACCAGCGGGCCGCCCTTGTCCTCGTAGACCCCGGCGGCGGCCCGGTTGGAGGCGGTCACGACCAGCGCGGCGTACGGCGCGACCAGCGCGCCGCCCAGAGAGGCGTCCAGTGTCATGCCCGGCTCCAGTCGCCCGACTTGCCGCCCGTCTTCTCCTCCACCCGTACGTCCGTGATGACCGCTCCCTTGTCGACCGCCTTGACCATGTCGATCACGGTGAGCGCGGCGACGGAGACCGCGGTGAGGGCCTCCATCTCGACGCCCGTGCGGTCCGTCGTGCGCACCGTGGCGGTGATCTCCACGGCGTCGTCCGCGACCGACAGATCCAGTGTCACACCGGACACCGACAACGGGTGGCACAGCGGGATGAGATCCGGGGTGCGCTTGGCGCCCATGATGCCCGCGATCCGCGCGGTGGCCAGGGCGTCCCCCTTGGGCACACCCTCCCCGCGCAGCAGTTCCACCACCTGCGGCGAGACGAGCACACGGCCGCTCGCGCGCGCGGTGCGCGCGGTCACGTCCTTTCCGGATACGTCGACCATACGGGCGGCGCCCGCGTCGTCGATGTGGGTCAGTCGGCCTTGCGTGCTCATGCTGTGGGCGCTCCCGGTCCGGGCCCGTCGCGGTGCGGCGCACGGGCCTGCTGTGCGCGACACGGTACCGCCACTTCGGGACGCGGGGCGGAGCAGGTGGGCCGCGCCCCGGGCGGGTGCGCTCAGCCGAGCAGGACGACCTCGACCTCGCTGCCGGGCTCGACGGACTCGACGTCCTCGGGCACCACGATCAGCGCGTCGGCCAGCGCCAGAGCCGCCACCAGATGGGACCCGGCACCGCCGACCGGGGTCACCGCGCCGTCGGCGTAGGACCCGCGCAGGAACTGACGGCGGCCCTTGGGCGAGGTCAGTGTCCGGTCGCCGGAGAGGGTGGCCCGGGTGCGCGGCCGGTGGACGTCCTCGAGGCCCATGAGGGTGCGGATCGCCGGGCGCACGAACAGCTCGAAGGAGACGTAGGACGACACCGGGTTGCCGGGCAGGGCCAGTAGGGGGGTGTGGTCGGGGCCGATGGAGCCGAAGCCCTGCGGCTTGCCGGGCTGCATGGCGAGCTTGCGGAAGTCGATGCCGCTGCCCGCCTCGTCCTCGTCGCCGACGTGCGACAGGGCCTCCTTGACGACGTCGTAGGCGCCGACGCTCACTCCGCCGGTGGTGACCATCAGGTCGGCGCGGACCAGCTGGTCCTCGACGGTGGTGCGCAGGGTCTCGGCGTCGTCGGCGACCGCGCCCACCCGGTAGGCGATTGCTCCGGCGTCGCGGGCCGCCGCGGTGAGGGCGAAGCTGTTGGAGTCGTAGATCTGGCCGCTGCCCAGGCTCTCGTCGGGCTGGACGAGCTCGCTGCCGGTGGAGAGCACGACCACGCGCGGGCGCGGGCGCACCCGTACCGTGCCGCGGCCGATCGCGGCGAGCAGCGCGATCTGCGGCGGGCCGAGGACGGTGCCCGCGGCGAGGGCGCGGTCACCGGACTCCACGTCGCTGCCCCGGGCGCGCACATGCGCGCGTGCCTCGGCCGGGCGGAAGACCTGGACCTGTCCGGCGGCGCCCTCGGGGGCGAGGCTGCTCACGCGCATCCCGGTCGCCGGGCCCTCGCCGAGCCCGCCGTCGGTCCACTCGACCGGCACGACCGCCTCGGCGCCAGGAGGCAGCGGGGCGCCGGTCATGATCCGGGCGGCCTGGCCGGGGCCGACGTGCAGCAGCTCGGCCTGGCCGGCGGCCACGTCCCCGACGACCTCCAGGACGGCGGGGAACTCCTCGCTCGCGCCCGCGACATCGGCGACCCGCACCGCGTACCCGTCCATGGAGCTGTTGTCGAACGGTGGCAGCGAGAGCGGCACCGTGACCTCGTCGACCAGGACACAGCCCTGGGCGTCCAGCAGCTGGAGCTCGATGGGTTCGAGGGGGCGGACGGTCGCGAGGATGTCCTCCAGGTGTTCGTCGACCGACCACAGGTGGTCCTGGCCGGCGGAACGGGGCGCGGCGGTGCTCAAAGTGCTACATCTCCTCGGTGACGTAACTGCGAAGCCAGGTCCGGAAGTCCGGTCCCAGATCCTCACGTTCGCACGCGAGTCTGACAATGGCACGCAGGTAGTCGCCGCGGTCTCCGGTGTCATAGCGGCGGCCCTGGAAGACGACGCCGTGCACGGGGCCGCCGACCTTCTCGTCCTCGGCGAGCTGCTGGAGGGCGTCGGTCAGCTGGATCTCGCCGCCGCGGCCGGGCTCGGTCTTGCGCAGTATCTCGAAGATGTGCGGGTCGAGGACGTAGCGGCCGATGATCGCGTAGTTCGACGGCGCGTCGGCCGCGTCGGGCTTCTCGACCAGGCCGTTGACCTTCACGACGTCACCGTCGGCGGTCGCCTCCACGGCCGCGCAGCCGTACAGGTGGATCTGCTCGGGCGTGACCTCCATGAGGGCCACGACGCTGCCGCCGTGCCGCTCCTGGACCTCGATCATGCGCTGGAGCAGCGGGTCGCGAGGGTCGATCAGGTCGTCGCCGAGGAGGACCGCGAAGGGCTCGTGGCCGACGTGCGGGGCGGCGCACAGCACCGCGTGGCCGAGGCCCCTGGGGTCGCCCTGGCGGACGTAGTGCATGGTCGCCAGGTCGCTGGACTCCTGTACCTTGGCCAGTCGCTCGGCATCACCCTTCTTCTGCAGGGCGGACTCAAGCTCGTAGTTGCGGTCGAAGTGGTCCTCCAGGGGACGCTTGTTGCGTCCCGTGATCATGAGGACGTCGTCGAGGCCCGCGGACACGGCCTCCTCGACCACGTACTGGATCGCGGGCTTGTCGACCACCGGCAGCATCTCCTTGGGAGTGGCTTTGGTGGCCGGGAGGAACCGGGTGCCGAGGCCTGCTGCGGGGATGACAGCCTTGCTGATCCTGGGGTGCGCCTGAGTCATGGCCGCAACCTTATCCGGTGCCTTTGCGAGGAATCTGTGGCTCCGGTTAATTGGCTCTCATATGAGCGCATTGGGCCGGAACGGGAGGAACCAGTGAGGCAGTTCGGACGTCCTAGCGAGACTGACAAGAGAATGTTGCGGCGAGAGCTCCTGTCGGTGAGGAGCAGGTTGACGGCAGATGTCGTCCAGGACGCGGCCGCCGGCCTCGCCGAACGCGCGCTGCACCTCCCCGAGCTGGCGAACGCGCGCACGGTGGCGGCGTACGTCTCCGTGGGCACCGAGCCGGGCACCCTCGCGCTGCTCGACGCGCTGCGCGCGCGGGGCGTCCGCGTACTGCTTCCCGCCCTTCTGCCCGACAACGACCTCGACTGGGGTACGTACGACGGCACCGCTTCTCTCATGAGCGTCCAACACGGCGGAAAGATGGCGCTGTTGGAACCCTCCGGCGAACGCCTCGGCCCCGGCGCCGTCACCTCCGCCGACGCCGTCCTGCTGCCCGGGCTCGCCGTCGACGCCCGCGGGATGCGCCTCGGACGGGGCGGCGGTTCCTACGATCGCGTGCTCGCCCGGCTGGAGAGCGCCGGGGCCCGGCCGGCCCTGGTGGTGCTCCTCTACGACGCCGAGGTCGTCGAGCGCGTGCCCGAGGAGGAGCACGACCGGCCGGTCCACGCGGTGGTCACCCCCTCGGGCGTGCGCCGCTTCCGGCCCGGCGGCTGAGCGGGGCGCGGAAGGCGCCGCACACCCCGGCCGGCGCGTGATGTATGTCTCACACGTCCCGGGAGGGGGGGGGGGGGGGGGGGGGGGGGGGGGGGGGGGGGTGGGGGGTGGGGGGGGAGGGTGGGACG